>NZ_JAPZLD010000045.1:0-88392 GCF_030182635.1 Amycolatopsis ponsaeliensis | reverse complement strand
GGGAACCGGAGCTGAGGCCGGTTCCCGCCCGGCGAAGTCAGGCGTTCTTGATCGCGGAGATCTCGAACTCGAGGGTGACCTTGTCGCTCACCAGGACGCCGCCGGTCTCCAGCGCCGCGTTCCAGGTGATGCCGTAGTCCTTGCGGCTGACCGTGGTGGAGCCCTCGAAGCCGATCCGGTCGTTGCCGAACGGGTCCTTGGCGGAGCCCTCGAACTCGAACGGGATGGTCACCGAACGGGTGACGTCCTTGATCGTCAGGTCACCGGTCACCTCGAAGGAGGTCTCGCCGGCCTGCTTGATCTCGGTGGTGGTGAAGGTGATCGTGGGGTACTCGTCCATCGACAGGAAGTCGTTGCTCTTCAGGTGCCCGTCGCGGTCCGCGTTGCGGGTGTCGATGCTGTGCGCCTGGATGGTCACCTGGGCGGACGACTTCTCCGGCGCGTCGCCGTCGATCGTCGCGGTGCCGGTGAAGTCGTTGAAGCTGCCGCGCACCTTGGTCACCATCGCGTGCCGGGCGACGAACCCGATCCGCGAGTGGGCGGCGTCCAGGGTGTACTCGCCGGTCAGCTGGGGGTAGGTGGTCGCGCTGGTCATCTCTTCTTCTCTCCTCGTGGTGGCACCCCCCAGTGATTGAGGGCTCAACAACACTGTACTCAGTTTGACTGGTTGCGCAAGCAAGCTTTCGATAGACTGCCGGTATGGGTGAACTGGCCGCGCTGGACGAGGAGGAAGCCGCCTTCTGGCGGTCGCTGATCCGCATCACCACGGTGCTGCCGCGCGCGCTCGAGGACCAGTTCCTCCCCGAAACCGGGCTCACGAACACCGACTACGGCGTGCTCGTCGCGCTGTCGGAGGCGCCGGACCGCCTGCTCCGCATCTCGGCGCTGGCGGCCACGACCGCGTTGTCGCTCAGCCGGATCAGCCGGGTGGTCGACGACCTCACGCGCCGCGGGCTCGTCGAGAAGCGCCGGTGCGCCGAGGACGGCCGCGCGTCCAACGCCGTGCTGACCGCGGCCGGACTGGCCAAACTGGAGGCGGCCTACCCGAGCCACCTGGTCCGCGTGCGGGCTTCGGTGTTCGACCACCTGGGCACCGGGGACATCCGCACGGCCGGGCCCGTGCTGGCCCGGCTGGCCGCGGCCCTCGAGGCCGCTCCCCCGACCGACGACTGCTGAGGACGCCGATGAGCGACAAGGGCGAGTACAAGCGGGACCTGAACTACATCCCGGACCGCATCACCGCCGACGGCCGCGACGGCTGGCCGGTCGAACCCGGCCGCTACCGGCTGGTCGCCGCGCGGGCGTGCCCGTGGGCCAACCGCGCGGTGATCGTGCGGCGCCTGCTCGGCCTCGAGCCGGTGCTGTCGATGGGCATCGCCGGGCCGGTGCACGACGAGCGGAGCTGGAGCTTCGACCTCGACCCCGGCGGCAAGGACCCGGTGCTCGGCATCGAGCGGCTGCAGGAGGCGTTCTTCAAGCGCGATCCGGAGTACCCGCGCGGCATCACCGTGCCGGCGTTCGTCGACGTCCCCAGCGGCCAGGTCGTCACGAACGACTTCGCGCAGATGACGCTGGACATGTCCACCGAGTGGACCGCCTACCACCGCTCGGGCGCGCCGGAGCTGTACCCGGAGAAGCTGCGCGACGAGATCGACGACGTGGCGCAGAAGGTGTTCACCGACGTCAACAACGCGGTCTACCAGTGCGGGTTCGCCCGCTCCCAGGAGGCGTACGAGCACTCGTACACGAAGCTGTTCACGCGGCTGGACTGGCTATCGGAGCGGCTCGCGGACCAGCGCTACCTGGTCGGCGACACGATCACCGAGGCCGACGTCCGGCTGTTCACCACGCTCGTCCGGTTCGACGCGGTCTACCACGGCCACTTCAAGTGCAACCGGCAGAAGCTCACCGAGCTGCCGGTGCTGTGGGCCTACACGCGCGACCTGTTCCAGACGCCCGGGTTCGGCGACACGATCGACTTCCCGCAGATCAAGGAGCACTACTACGTGGTGCACCGGAACGTGAACCCGAGCGGGATCGTGCCGCTGGGACCGGACGTCTCCGGCTGGCTGACCCCGCACGACCGGGAGCAGCTGGGCGGCCGCCCGTTCGGCGACGGCACCCCGCCGGGCCCGCCGCTCGCCGACGAGCAGGTGCCCACGCTCTGATTTCTTGGCTACGGTGATCGCCATGGAACGCCTGCGTGATCGCCGAGTCCTCGTCACCGGTGCCGGCTCCGGCATCGGCCGCGCCACCACGTTCCGCCTCATGGAGGAGGGGGCGCAGGTCATCGGCACCGACGTCGCCGAAGAGGGGCTGATCGAAACCCAGAAGGCCGCCCCCACGGGTGGTCTGACGACGTACGTCATGGACGTCGCCGACGAAGAATCGGTGGCTTTCGGGGTGACTTCGGCGGTCAACGCGCTGGGCGGGCTCGACGTGGTGGTCAACGCGGCGGGGATCCTGCTGGCGTCGCACACGCACGAGACGTCGCTGGAGCTGTGGAACCGGGTGCTGGCGGTGAACCTGACGGGCACGTTCCTGGTGACGCGGGCGGCGCTGCCAGCCCTGCTCGAGTCCGAGCACGGCGTGGTGGTCAACTTCAGCTCGACGTCGGCGTCGTTCGCCCACCCGTACATGGCGGCGTACTGCGCGAGCAAGGGCGGCATCCAGGCGTTCACGCATTCGCTGGCGCTGGAGTACAGCAAGCAGGGCCTGCGCGCGGTGAGCATCGCCCCGGGCAGCGTGAAGAGCGGCATCACGGACTCGGCGGCGAGCTGGCTGCCGCAGGACATCGACTTCACCTTGTTCGGCCGGCTGTTGCCGATCCTCCCGACGGACCACACGACGGAGGTGGGCAACCCGGTGGCGGGCCCGGAGACGGTGGCGGGGGTGGTGGCAATGCTGGCATCGGACGACGGCAAGTTCATCACGGGCACGGAAATCCGCATCGACGGCGGCACGCACACGTGAGCGGTACCGAGGACAATCGATATCGGTCCTTGACCTTCACCCTGAAACTTTTCGCCGCGTTCTCACGACATAGGGCGGACAGCGAAGAGGACAGGAGCAGACGTGGGCGTTGAGGCCTTCGGCATCGAGAAGGAATTCCTCAAGGACTTGCTGGCGCAGGTCGACCAGGGCGAGACCCAGCTACCCGAGTTTCAGCGCGGATGGGTGTGGCCGGACCGCAACATCGCCAGCCTCATCGCCTCCATCTCACTCGGCTACCCGGCGGGTACCGTCATGATGCTGAAGCAAGGCGGCGAGACGCGTTTCAAGACGAGACCCGTCGAAGGTGCTCTGCCTCCCGCACGGACGACACCCGATCGGCTGATCCTCGACGGTCAGCAGCGGTTGACATCGCTCTACCAGTCGATCTTCCGTAACGCCCCGGTCGAGACACAGGACGTGCGCGGACGGAAGGTCAAGGGCTGGTTCTACCTCGACATGGAACGAGCCGTACTCGACGATGGAGATCGCGAGGACGTGGTCGTATTCGTGCCGGAAAGCAAGGTCCGCCTCGACTTCCGCGGCCGCCCGCTCGTGGATCTTTCGACGCCGGAGAAGGAGTACGCGGCGAGGATGTTCCCCTGCGTCGCGTTGTTCGACTCGATGCAGTGGATGATGGGCTTCTGCCAGTACTCCCCCGAGCTCCAGAGCGACAACTTCAAACTGTGGGGGAAGTTCCAGGAAGCGGTCGTCCAGCGTTTCCTCCAGTACCAGCTCCCCGTCATCGAACTGGGGCGAAGCACTCCGCGGCAAGCGGTTTGCCAGGTCTTCGAGAAGGTCAACACCGGAGGGGTCACGCTCACGGTCTTCGAACTGCTCACGGCGACCTTCGCCGCTGATGACTTCGACCTACGCCACGACTGGGAAGAGCGCCAGGAATCGTGGAACGACAGCAAATACGCGATCCTGGCCAACGTCGCCAACACTGACTTCCTGCAGGCAGTGGCCCTGCTCGCGACCATCGAACGGCGTGCCGCGGCGATCGAGGCAGGGCGGGACGAAGCCAGCGCACCGAGGATCGGCTGCCGCCGCGCCGACATGCTCAACTTGACCTTGGCCGAGTACCGCAAGTGGGCGCCCGACGTGACGATCGGACTAAAGGCCGCGGCACAGTTCCTGCACGCTCAGCACCTTTTTGACACTCGGTTTCTCCCTTACGGCAGCCAACTCATTCCGATGGCGGCGGTATTTGCGACCCTTCGCCAACAAGCGGACACGGTCGGCGCGCGGCAGAAGATCTCCCGCTGGTACTGGTGCGGGGTGTTCGGTGAGCTCTACGGCGGCACGACGGAAACACGGTTTGCCCGCGACGTGCCGGAACTCGTCGGCTGGGTCCGGGGTGCCGAAGCCGAGCCGCGCACGGTACAGGAGGCTCAGTTCTTCTCCAGCCGGCTTTGGTCGCTTCGGACTCGCGGGTCAGCCGCCTATAAGGGACTTTACGCCCTACTCCTCCGGCGAGGTCCGCTCGACTGGTGCACCGGCTCGGACATGTCCGACGAAAACTACTTCGACAACGCCGTCGACATCCACCACGTGTTCCCGAAAGTGTGGTGCGAGAAGGCCGGGTTAGACGCCAACAGGTACAACTCCATCTTGAACAAGACACCGCTGACTGCGCGCACGAACCGCATCATCGGCGGCCGGGCGCCATCCGTCTATCTGCGGAGCCTCGCCAAGAACGCGGAAACGACGGACGAGACGATCGACGGCAACGTTCAATCGCACCAGATCTCGGCGATGGATCTACGGAAAGACGATTTCGAGGCTGTCGTGCATGCGCGCGAACAAGCCCTGATCGCGCTCGTCAGCCAAGCGATGGGCAAGGACGTGCAAACCGACGCACCCACGGAGCTCGACGTTATGAATCAGCACGTTCCAGCGGCCTCGGCGTAGCGCGCGGAGAGCACCCGGAGCCGCTCCGCCAGTTCCGGCGGCGACTCCACTTCGAAGGCGACGTCCAGCATCCCCACCACGAACGCCACAACGTCGTACGAATCGGACGCCAGCTCGAGCCGGCAAGTCCGCTCATCGATCGGACTCACCTCGCCCTCGACCCGCCCGGCCAGCTCCGACGCCGGAGCGAAAACGCGCAGCACCGCCCGCAACGGCCACATCTCGCGCCCCATCGTCCGGGTCAAGTACGCCGTCAAGTCGCCGTCCGGAGGGTCGCGGTGGGTGAACTTCGGCCCGTTCGGGGTGCGCGGCGACACGCGGTCCGCGCGGAACGTGCGCCAGGCCGACCGGTCCGTGTCCCAGCCGACCACGTACCAGCGGCGCCCCCACGACACGAGCCGGTGGGGCTCGACCGATCGGCGGGACGACTCGCCGAAATGGTCCACGTAGTCGAAACGCAACGTCGAAGCATCGCGGATCGCCGCCGACACCGCCGTCAGCACCGCCGGCTCCGCCACCGGCCCCCGCACCGGCAACGCCAGCATGCTCGCCTCCAATGCCGCGACGCGGTTCCTCAAGCGCGACGGCAGCACCCGCGAAAGCTTGCCCAGCGCCCGCTGCGACGCCTCTCCCAGCCCAGACGTGTGCAGGGCGATCGTCACCGCCACGGCCTCGTCGTCGTCCAGCAGCAGGGGTGGCAGCTCGGAGCCGGCGCCGAGGCGGTAGCCGCCCACCGGCCCCATCTCCGCGTGCACCGGGTAACCCAGCTCGCGCAGGCGATCGACGTCGCGGCGCACGGTCCGCGTGGTCACGTTCAACCGCGAGGCCAGCTCCGTGCCGGACCAGTCCCGGGGCATCTGCAACAGCGACAGCAGCCGGAGCAGCCGGCCAGGGGTTTCCCGCATGTCCCGAGCTTCCCAGATGTGTAGGACCGAAACTGTCCTACACCCGCGGGAGGGTGAGCCCATGGATCCCTTCCGCATCGACACCCCGCAGGCCGACCTCGACGAGCTGCACCGCCGGCTCGCCCGCACCCGCTGGCCGGGCGAGCTGCCCGGCGCCGGCTGGGACTACGGCGTCAGCGAGCCCTACCTGGCCGAACTCGTGGAGTACTGGCAGACGAGCTTCGACTGGCGCGCGCAGGAAGCCCGGCTCAACGCCCTCCCGCAGTTCACCACCACCATCGACGGCCAGCGCGTGCACTTCCTGCACGTCCGCTCCCCCGAACCGGACGCGACGCCGCTCATCCTGACCCACGGCTGGCCGAGCACGGTCGCGGACTTCCTCGGCGTCCTCGGCCCGCTCACCGACCCGCGCGCGCACGGCGGCGACCCGGCAGACGCGTTCCACGTCGTCGCGCCGTCGGTGCCCGGCTTCGCCTTCTCCGGCCCGACGAACGACCGCGGCTGGAACACCCGCCGGACGGCCCGGGCGTGGGCCGAGCTGATGCGGCGGCTGGGTTACGAGCGCTACGGCGCCCAGGGCGGCGACTTCGGCAGCATCGTCTCGCCCGAACTGGGCCGCGCGGCGCCGGAGTCCGTGCTCGGCGTGCACGTCAACGCCGTCGCCAACGCCGGTGTCCCGACCGCGCCCGGCGACCTCGAGCGACTGTCCGAAGAGGACCGGAAGCAGGCGCGGGAGAATCAAGCCTGGTGGTACGGCCACTCCGGCTACGCCACGCAGATGGCCACGCGGCCGCAGACACTCGCCTACGCGCTCAACGACTCCCCTACCGGCCAGCTCGCGTGGAACCTGGAGTGGTTCGTGGACTGGGATCCCACCGCGACGAACCAGACCACAGTGGACCGCGACGCGATCCTGACGAACGTGACGATCTTCTGGCTCACCGGCACCGCCGGCTCGGCCGCACGCCTCTACCTGGAGGCGGGCGAGGACGGCTGGGGCGAGCGGCCGGAACCGTCCGGCGTGCCGACGGCGGTGGCGAACTTCCGCGGTGACCACGCGATCCGCGGCCTGGCCGCGCTGTCCAACACGATCACGCGGTGGACGGAGTACGACACCGGCGGCCACTTCGCGTCCCTGCAGGCGCCCGAAGTCCTGGTCGACGACATCCGCGAGTTCTTCCGCGGCCTCTAGGCGGACACGGCACCGTCGAGCAGCGGCCGCAGCTCCGCGACCACCGTGTCCAGCGGCGCGACGTCCTGGTGCGCCCGCGCCAGGACGATCGCGCCCTCCAGCGCGCTGAGCATCAGCACCGCCAGCGACTCGCTGCGGGCGTCGGGCACGCCCAGCTCCGCAAGGGTCGCCGCGACCGGGCGCTGCCAGCCGTCGAACGCCTTGCCGACCGCTGCCCGCAGGTCGTCGCTGGTGGCCGCCGCGTCGGCGACCGTCGCGACCAGCGGGCAGCCCGCGTCGTAGCCCTGCGCGGTGAACTCGTCGCGCCACTGCGCGGCCATGGCCTCGAAGAGCTTGCCGGGCGTCGGGTCCTCGATCTTGGCCGCGACCCGCGCGACGCGCCGGGCGGCGTACCCGCCGGACCACGCGACCGCTTCGGCGATCAGCTGGTCCTTACCGCCCGGGAAGTAGTGCTGCAGGGACCCCCGCGGCGCTTCGGCGTGCGCGACCACGTCCCGCATGCCGGTCGCCCCGACACCGTGGATCCGCACCAGCTGCGCGGCGCTGAGCACCATCCGCTCGCGCGGTGTCCTCGTCATCGGCTGCCTCCTTCATGACGTCCGTCATGGTAGCCCAGTCCGGCACGACCAGGGCGAAGTCCCGTTCGCCGCGTTCGTAGGTGGGCACCGGCCGGAAACCTTGGCGCAGCAACAGCGCTTCGGCCCCTTTGTTGCCCGCCCACACGGTGCCGCGCACCGTCCAGCCCGGGAACTTCCCCGAAGCCCAGAGCCACCGGGCCAGCGCGCTCCCGATCCCCTGCCGCTGCCAGGGATCGGCGACGAGGATCCCGAGCTCGGCCTCGCCCGGCGTCACCGCGACGAAGTTGAGCAGCCCCACCGGAACGCCGCCGCGGGTGGCCAGCAGGGCGGGCGAGCCGGCGAGCAGGAACCGGCCGTAGCGCCGGAAGACGTCGGCCGGTTCGGCCGGGCCGCCCATCATGAAGCGCCGCCGGAGGCTGTCCGGCGAGCAGGCCGCGACCAGTGCGGCCACGCACTCCCGGTCCGCCGGGCGGTCGCCCAGCTCCCGGATTTCTATGACAGCTGTCATGACCTCATGAGACCACAGTGCGACGCGAACCACACTATGACGGCCGTCATAGATCGACGGCGGCGCACAAGTCTGGGACCCTGCGGGATGAGCTGGAGCTGGGAAGACGTCCCGGAACCGGCGGGAGGAATGACCACTCCCCTCCGTAATTAATGTATAGCGCACCCCTGGGCTTGCGGCAAGACCCCCGTAGTGCCGCACAATTCTCGGCCGAAGCCACAACCTGCGGAAACGCGGGGATTTTCAAGGGGGTCTCTTGACTGACGTGATCATCGCCGGCGGCGGGCCGACCGGCGTGATGCTGGCCGCCGAACTGCGGCTGCACGACGTCGACGTGCTCGTGCTGGAACGGGACGCGGAGCCGACGAAGGTCGTCCGCTCGCTCGGCCTGCACGCGCGCAGCATCGAAGTGATGGACCAGCGGGGGCTGCTGGAGCGGTTCCTGGAACTGGGCACGAAGTACCCGGTCGGGGGTTTCTTCGCGGGAATTCCGAAGCCGTCGCCGGACCGGCTGGACACCGCGCACGGCTACACGCTCGGCATCCACCAGCCGGTCATCGACCGGCTCCTGACCGAGCACGCGCTCGAAGCCGGCGCCGAGATCCGGCGTGGCTGCGAGGTGACCGGGCTCGAGCAGGACGACGAAGGCGTCACGGTCGAGCTTGCCGATGGCGAACGGCTGCGGGCGCGCTACCTCGTCGGCTGCGACGGCGGCCGCAGCACCGTGCGCAAGCTGCTCGGCGTCGGCTTCCCCGGCGAGCCCAGCCGGATCGAGACGCTGCTGGCCGAGGTGGAGGTGACCGTCTCGCGGGAGGAGATCGACACCGCGAACATCGAGGTCCGCAAGACCCAGAAGCGGTTCGGTTTCATGCCGGTGGAAGGCGGCACCTACCGCGTCGGGGTTCCCGCCGAAGGCGTCGCCGAGGACCGGCGCACCCCGCCGACGCTCGACGAACTCAAGGAGCAGCTGCGGAAGACCGCCGGGACCGACTACGGCGTGCACTCGCCGCGGTGGCTCTCCCGGTTCGGCGACGCCACCCGGCAGGCCGAGCGCTACCGGGTGGGCCGCGTGCTGCTCGCCGGCGACGCGGCGCACATCCACCCGCCGGTCGGCGGGCAGGGGCTCAACCTCGGCGTCCAGGACGCGTTCAACCTGGGCTGGAAGCTGGCCGCCGAGGTCACCGGCTGGGCGCCGGAAGGACTGCTCGACAGCTACGAGGCCGAACGGCACCCGGTGGCCGAAGAGGTGCTGAACAACACCCGCGCGCAGATGGAGCTGATGCTGCTCGAGCCGGGCCCGCAGGCGGCGCGCCGGCTGCTCGCGGAGCTGATGGACTTCGACGAGGTGAACCGGTACCTCACCGAGAAGATCATCGCGATCGGGATCCGCTACGACTTCGGCGAGGGCCACCCCTTGCGGGGACGGCGCCTGCGGGACGTCGAGCTCAAGCAGGGGCACCTCTACGGGCTCCTGCACGAGGGCCGCGGCCTGCTGCTCGACCAGACCGGCTCGCTTTCGCCGGCGGGCTGGGAAGACCGGGTCGACCACGTCGTCGACGTCAGCGAGGAACTGGACGTGCCCGCGGTGCTGCTGCGCCCGGACGGGCACGTCGTCTGGGCCGGGGAAGACGGCGCGGACCTGTCCGGTGCGCTGCGGAAGTGGTTCGGCGCGCCCACCGCCTGAAACGCCGTCGTCGGAAAACGAAGAGGGAATCTTGTCTCAGGGGTACGAAGAAGAACTGCGGTCCGAACGCGACCACGTCGCCGGGCTGTACGCGCGGCTCGACGCCGAGCGCGCGCGGGTGAAGGGCGAGTACGAGGCGGCGCTCGGCGGCAAGGGCGTGGGCGCCATGGAACGGGATGTCGGCGTGCGCTCGCTCGGCCGGCAGAGGAAGCGGCTGGACGTCGTCGACAACGGGCTCTGCTTCGGGCGGCTGGACGCCGTCTCGGGCGAGCGGTCCTACATCGGGCGCATCGGCCTGTTCGAAGAGGACGACGACTACCGGCCGGTGCTGCTCGACTGGCGGGCGCCCGCGGCGCGCCCGTTCTACACCGCCACCGGCGCGAACCCGGAGGACATGCACCGGCGCCGGCAGTTCCACACGCGCGGGCGGCGGGTGCTCGGGTTCACCGACGAGGACCTCGGCCGTCCCGGCGGTGACGCGCAGGGGGACGCGGCGCTGCTCGCGGCCGTCAACGCGCCGCGCGGTGAGGGGATGCGCGACATCGTCGCGACGATCCAGGCCGAGCAGGACGAGATCATCCGGCTCGACCACCCCGGCGTGCTCGTCATCGAAGGCGGGCCGGGCACCGGGAAGACGGTCGTGGCGCTGCACCGCGTCGCCTACCTGCTCTACACCCAGCGGGAGCGGATGGAACGTCACGGCGCGCTCGTGGTCGGGCCGAACCCGGCGTTCCTGAACCACATCGGGCGCGTCCTGCCGTCGCTGGGCGAGACCGACGTCGTGTTCACCACCACCGGCGACCTCGTGCCCGGCCTGCACGTCACCGCCGAGGACACGCCGGAAACCGCGCGGCTCAAGGGATCGCTGAAGATCCTCGACGTGCTGGCGGCGGCGGTCGCGGACCGGCAGCGGCTGCCGGCCGAGCCGGTGGCGATCGCGCTGAAGGACGTCACCGTGCGGATCGACGCCGCGACCGCGGAGTGGGCCCGGCAGGAGGCGCGCGACAGCGGGCTGCCGCACAACGAGGCGCGGGCGGTGTTCACCGACATCGTCACGTACGTGCTCACCGAACGGGCGATCGGCCGGATCGGCAAGGGCTGGCTGAGCCGGGACGACCGCGACGAGTGGGAAAGCATGCGCAAGGGCCTGCTCGAAGACCTCGCGGGCGACGAGAAGTTCACCGCCGCGCTCGACGAGCTCTGGCCGATCCTGACGCCGGAGGGGCTGCTGTCGTCGCTGTACACGTCGGTCCCGCCGGAGTCGGAGCTGTTCCGGGCCGAGGGTGCCGCGTGGACGGTGTCGGACGTGCCGCTGCTGGACGAGCTGGTCGACCTGCTGGGCCGCGACAAGACGGCCGAGAAAGCCGTGGAGCGAGCCGCGGCGCGGGAGCGGAAGGCCGAGGCCGAGTACGCCGAAGGCGTCTTCCAAGCGATGAAGCTGGACCGGGAGGAGATGGACGAGGACGTCATGCTGTCCGCGGAGAACCTCCTCTACGCCGAGGACCTGGCGGACCGGTTCGTCGAGGTGGACACGCGCACGCTCGTCGAACGCGCGTCGGCGGACCGGGACTGGACCTACCGGCACGTCGTCGTCGACGAGGCCCAGGAACTGTCCGAAATGGACTGGCGGGTGCTGATGCGCCGGTGCCCGGGCCGGTCGTTCACGGTGGTGGGCGACCTCGCCCAGCGCCGGTCGGCGGCCGGGGCGCGGGCGTGGGGCGCGATGCTGGCGCCGTACGTCGCCGACCGCTGGGTCTACCGGTCGCTGACGGTCAACTACCGCACGCCGGCGGAGATCATGGCCGTCGCGGCGGCGGTCCTGGCCTCGTTCGCACCGGACGTCAAGCCGCCCGAGTCGGTGCGCGCGTGCGGCGTCTTTCCGTGGTCGCGGCAGGTCACCGGCGACCAGCGGGCAGCGGCGATCGAGGAGTTCGTCCGGGACGAGGCCGGGCGGGAAGGCACCAGCGTGGTGATCGGGCCGCCGGGGGTGCCGGGCGCGGTACCGGCGGCGGAGACGAAGGGCTTGGAGTTCGACGCGGTCCTGGTGGTGGAGCCGGCGGCGATCCTCGCCGACAGCGCGGCCGACCTCTACGTGGCGCTCACCCGCGCGACGCAGCGGCTCGGCGTCCTGCACGAGGGCCCGTTGCCGGCCGAGCTGACCGGGCTCGCGGAGGTCGTCCGGAGCTAGCCGGGGTTCGCCGGTGGGAAGCGCGGGTACGTAGCTCAACGCCCGCGCTCCCCACCGCGAAAGGCGTCCCGATGCAGTTCTACGCCGAACGGCCGATCCGCCGCACCGCCCAGCTCGTCAGCGACCTGCTCGCCCTGCTGCTCGTGATCTTCGCGGTGTGGCTGGGGACGTCGGTGTACGACCAGGTGCTGAAGCTGCGGGCGCCGGGCGACGGGCTCGTCGATGCGGGAACGGGGTTGCGTGGGACGTTCGACTCGGCGGCGAACTCGGCCGGCGGCATCCCGCTGATCGGCGACGGGCTGGCGAAGGCGCTGCACGGCGGATCGGACGTCGGCACCAAGCTCGTCGACTCCGGGCGCTGGCAGATCGAGGCGGTGGAGAACCTGGCGTGGTGGATGGCGGCGATCGTCATCGCGCTGCCGGTGCTGGCGCTGGTGGTGACGTGGTTGCCGCTGCGCTGGAAGTTCACCCGCCGGGCGTCGGCGGCGGCGCGGTTGCGCGCGCTCGGCGACGAGGGCATGGACCTGCTCGCGCTGCGAGCCCTGGTGACCCAGCCCCTGCGGCGGCTGGCTTCCGAGGGCAAGGTCGCGACCGGGTGGCGGGAGCGGGACCGGGACGTCATCGAGAAACTGGCCGGCCGCGAACTGGCGAGCCACGGCCTGGTGACGTAAGCCCGGCCCGCCGTCTTGAATGAGTCATTCAGGTCTTCGGAGGTCCTGAATGACTCATTCAAGACCTCAGCGCGGGCCCTGGTGCCGGCCCGCCGAGCGGCGCAGCACGGGAAGGTCCCTTCACCGGCGCTCAGGACGCCGGCGAAGGGACCTCCGATCTCCGTGGGCTGGCGGACGAAAGCTCAGCCGACGGAGGGGCCCATCCCGAGGGACTGCGGCGTGCTCGCGTCGGGCGAGGGCTGGTGCAGCCCCTCGTCCAGCGGACCGAACTCGGTCATCAGGGCCGCGCTGCCGCCCCACGGGGTCTGCTCCTCGGCGATCAGCGAGTTCGTCGTCAGCAGCAGGCCGGCCACCGACGCCCCGTTCTGGATCGCCGACCGGCACACCCGCAGCGGGTCGACCACGCCCATCGCCACCATGTCGCCGTAGCGGTCGTGCAGCGCGTCAAACCCCTCGTCGTCACCGAGCTCACGGGTGCGCGCGACGATCTCGTGTGCCGGGTGACCCGCGTTGTGCGCGATGAGGAACGCCGGTTCGGCCAGCGCGCGCCGCACGATCTCGACGCCGATCGCCTGGTCTCCTTCCAGTCCCAGGCCTTCCAGTGCCTTCTCGGAGTGCAGCAGCGCCGCTCCCCCGCCCGCCACGATGCCCTCGGCCATCGCCGCCCGGGTCGCCGACAGGGCGTCCTCGACCCGGTGCTGCAGCTCCTTGAGCTCGGCCGGCGTGGCCGCGCCGACGCGCACCACCGCGACCTTGCCGGTCAGGGCGCCGATCCGCTCGGTCAGCACGTCCTCGTCGACGCCGAACTGCGCGCGCTCCAGCTCCGCCCGCAGCTGCCCGACCCGGAACTCGACCGCCTCGGACGTGCCGGCGCCGCCGACGATGGTCGTGTTGTTCTCGGTGACCCGGACCTGCTTGGCTCGGCCGAGGTGCTCCAGCGTCATCGTCTCCATGCTGAACCCGGACGTCTTCGACAGCACCGCGCCGCCGACGATCGCCGCAAGGTCCTCCAGCTTGTGCAGCCGCCGGTCGCCGAACCCGGGCGCGCGCACGGCCACCGACTGGAACGTGCCGTTGACGTGGTTGTGCACCAGCATCGACAGCGCCGTGCCCTCGATCGACTCGGCGATCACGACCAGCGGCCGCGGGGCCCGCATCACCTTGTCCAGCAACGGCATCAGCTGCTGCACCTTGGTGATCTTCTCCGCGGACATCAGGATGTACGGGTCGTCGAGCACCGCCTCCAGCCGGCCCGGGTCGGTGACCAGGTACGGCGAGAGGTAGCCGTTGTCGAACTCGAAGCCCTCGACGAAGTCGACGCTCATGCCGATCGTCGGGGACTCCTCGATCGTCACCACCCCGCCGTCGCCGACGGTGTGCAGGGCCTTCGCGATGACCGCGCCGACCGTGTCGTCGTCGTTGGCGGAGATCGCCGCGACCCGCGCGTAGTCCTGTTCGGACACCACCGGGTGCGCCTGCTTCTCCAGGTGCGCCACGAGGAGCCCGACGGCGTGGTCGATGCCGCGCTTGACGAGCACCGGGTTGCCGCCGCCCGAGATGGCCCGCATGCCTTCGTGGACGATGGCCTGAGCGAGCACGGTCGCCGTGGTGGTGCCGTCGCCGACCACGTCGTTGGTCTTGATCGCCGCTTCCTTGACCAGCTGCGCGCCCATGTTCTCGAACTGGTTCTTCAGGTGGATCTCGCGGGCGATGGTGACGCCGTCGTTGGTGACCACCGGCGAACCGGTGATCTTCTCGATGATCACGTTGCGGCCCTTGGGGCCGAGGGTGGACTTGACCGCTTCGGCCAGCTTGTCGACGCCCGCCAGCAGCAGGTCGCGGGCGTCCGAGCCGAACCGCAGTTCCTTCGCCATGTTTCCTGCTCCTAGGGTGTGAGGATGGCCCGACCGCGCACGCGTCCGGCATCGAGGTCGGCCAGTGCGTCGAGAGCCGCGTCCAGCGGGTACTTCTTCGTGTGGAGCGTGACCTTCCCGGCCTGCGCGAGCACCATCAGCTCGGCCAGGTCGTTGTACGTGCCGACCAGGTTGCCGATGACGTTGCGCTCGGTGGAGATGATGTCGATGGTCGGGATGTCGATGTTGCTGCCGTAGCCGATGACGAAGTGCGATCCGGCGCGCCGGGTCATCGCGAACGCGTCCTGCTGGGCGCCCTGCTCGGCGACGAAGTCGAGCACGACCTCGGCGCCGTTGCCGCCGGTCAGGTCGAGCACCGCTTCGACCTGCTTGCCGTCGCCCAGCACCGTTTCGTCGGCGCCCAGGGTGGCCGCCAGCTCCAGCGCGTCGGCGTTGCGGTCGACCACGATCACGCGGGCCGCGGTCAGCGCCTTGAGCGACTGGATGCCGATGTGCCCGAGACCGCCGGCGCCGTTGACGACGCAGGTGGTGCCCGGGTACAGCTGCGGGACGGCCTTGCGCACCGCGTGGTAGGCGGTGATGCCCGCGTCCGCCAACGCGGCGACGTCGGACGGCTGGGTCGCCGGGTCGAGCTTGATGCACGCCCGCGCCGACGTCAGCAGGTACTCGGCCATGCCACCGTCGCTGTCGATGCCCGGGAAGCTCCCGTTCGGGCAGTGCATGTCGTCGCCCGCGCGGCAGGCGTGGCACAGCCCGCACGTCGGTGTCGGGTGCAGGATGACCGTGTCGCCGACCTCCACATTGGACACCGCGGGACCGACTTCGTGCACCCAGCCGGCGTTCTCGTGGCCGATCGTGTACGGCAGGGCGACGCCGGACTTCTCGGCCCACTGCTCCTCGATGATGTGCAGGTCGGTGCGGCACACCCCGGCGCCGCCGATCTTGACCACGACGTCGAAGGGCCCGGTGGCGCGCGGCTCCGGCACTTCTTCGATCACCGGTTGCTGGTGGTACTTCTGCAGCCGCACGGCCTTCATCCCGTGCCCTCCTCTTCGCTGGTCAGGGAGTACCGCGCGCGCAACATGCCGCGGCACACCCCGGAGTTGGCCTCCATGCTCGTGCGGGTCAGCCGCGCGAACGCCAGGTGCCGTTTCGCGTCGGCGGGAGCCACCGCTTGCCCGGTGGCCGGGTCGAGCAGCAGCGGGTCGCCGTCCTCGGCGGGCAGGCCCAGCTCGCGGCGGCGCGCCCGCAGCCGCTCGACGTCCGGCCCCGGCGGGACCTCGCCGAGCGTCAGCGACGCCGGGTCGAGCCCGGTGCCGGCCAGTGACCGGCAGACGCGGTCGGTGCCGGCCAGCACGGCCTTGCGGACGAAGTCGTAGCGCAGGCTGTCGAGTTCGTCGACGGCCTCGCCCTCGAACGACGCGACGAACCCCCGCCGCGCCGCCACGCCGCGGTTGATGACATCGGACGCGAAGTGGTCGTCGAGCCGGATGTCGAGCCCGGTCAGGCCCGGCACGCCGGCGACGGCGTCGTAGGCGTCCGCGACCATCAGGAACGCGAAGTTCGGCGCGCAGAAGTAGGTCGGCAGCCGCAGCCGGATGACGGCGTGGCCCGCCGCGCTCACCTCGCAGCGGGCCACGAAACCCAGGTCGGTGAGGGGTTCGTCCAGTTCGGGATCCCGGACGGTGCCCAGGGCAGACCACACTTCCGCGTGGCCGGCCCGGACACCCCGTTCGTCGAGAGCCGTCATGAGTTCGGCACGCCGACGGGTTCGACCGACTCCGGCGCCGCGAGCTGCAGCTCCTTCGGGACGTCGATGTCGTAGAGCCGGGCGGCGTTCAGCCCGAGGATCTTCTTCTTCTGGTCGACCGTCAGCGGCGCGAAGTCCGACAGCTCGTCGTCACCCGGCATGTTCCAGTCGACGAAGCCTTCGACCTGCCACTTGGGCTCCCAGATGGCGTAGTCCGCGCCGAAGATCAGCTTGTCCTCGCCGATCCAGAACATGAGCTCGCCCATGACCTTCGCGAAGAACTTCGGGCGGGCGTGCATCAGGCCGCCGACGACCACGGCGAGCCCCGCGTAGACGTTCCGCTCCTGGGTGGCCATGAAGCAGAAGTCCTCGATGCGCGGCAGGCCGACGTGCTCGACGATGAAGTTGAGGCCCTGGAAGTTCGTCGCGACGTGGTCCACATCGGACACGTCGAAGGCGTCCTTGTCGAGCGGCCAGATCGTCGGTCCCTTGTGGATGTGGACGTTCTTGACGCCCAGCTCCTCGCACTTCTCGAGGTACTTGGCCGCTTCCGGGTCCTTGAGGCTCCAGCCGCGGGAGTCGCCGTACCACTCGGCCGTGTAGAGCTTGACGCCCTTGCAGCCGTACTTCTTGACCCGCTCCTCGAACGCCTTCATCCCCGCGTCGCCTTCCCGCGGGTCGAAGGTCGTGTTGACGAGGAACTTGCCGGGGTGCTTCGCGGCCAGCGCGCCGTCGGCTTCGGTCGTGTTGAAGCCGTTCTTGTACCACTGCCGCAGGTTCGTCGGCTGGAAGATGGCCGTGTCGACGTGCCCGACCTCGAACAGGTCGTGCATCATCAGCTCTTCGGAGTACTTCTGGAACCGGTCGATCGGCCAGTGCGTCTCCTTCGGGCCGAGGCCCTGGTAGGCGTGGAAGCACTCGATCCAGCCCTTGGCGTATTCCTCCTGCCCCTTGACCCAGTTGTCCGGGCTCGCGTCCCAGAAGTGGGTGTGGGCGTCCACCACGAAATACTTTTCGCCGTCTTTTTCGTACATCGGTGATCCTTCCTGAGCGGATCGAGTGCTTCCTGCTGTGACTACTTGATGACTTTCAGATCGAAGTCGAGGTACTCGGCCGCGTCCTCGGGGTTGGCGAACATGATCGTGCGGTCGTCCTCGTGGATCATCCGCCCGTAGTGGGTGGACATGCTCTCCTCGAACTCGGCCGCGTTGAACCAGCCCTCTTCCTCGCCGGCGGCCTCGTCGACCTCGGCGTAGACCAGGTCGGTCCGGCCCTTCGCGTCGACGCGGATCATCGACGGCAGCGGCGTCACGGTCACGTTGTCCTTGCCGGCCATGACTTCCGCGATGATCGCGCCGACCTGGTTGTTCATCAGGGTGAAGCCGCACATGTTCGAGGCGGTGTTGTTGACCTTGTACGGGCTTTCCGAGGTCTTGAAGACGGTCACTGGCCCAGCTCCTCCGGTGCTTTGAGACCCAATTCGGACAGGATTCCGGCGAACCGGCTCTTCGCCCGGTCGAGACCGTCCTCGAACCGGATCGGCTTGGCGTCGGGCTGCGACCACAGCGGCTGCAGGGCCCGGGCGGCGGCGATGCACTTCGGCACCCACTCCTCCAGCCACTTCTGCAGCAGCGCCTGGTTGTGCCCGGCGAACTCCTTGTCGTTGATCAGCAGGTGGAACATCGCCTTCGTGTAGCGGAGGTCGCGTTCGGAGAAGTCGAACTCCTCGGCGCCGATCAGCGTCGGCGTGACGAAGTCGCCGTTCGCGGGCGCGGCCTGCTGCACCAGGTTGCTGCGGAACAGTTCGCCGACGAGGGGCTCGAAGACGATGTTCGCGGCGAAGATCGCCTCGCACCAGTCCCAGATCCCGGTCAGCTGCTCGGCGGTCTCCCGCACGCCCTGCCAGGCCGGGTCCTCGGCCCAGGTCGTCAGGTGGGCGGCGCCGTCGAAGCCTTCGACCTCTTCGGTGAGCGTCAGGTTGTACAGCGCCAGGTCCTGCGCCGCGCGGATCCGGTGCATGCTGTTCACCGAGATCGCGTTGTTGTGCATGTTCGTCGGCGCGCGCCGGTTGGCGTTGGCGTACAAGTACAAACCGAGCCCGTGGTCGACGTGCATCCAGGCGCCGACGTGCTTGGCGACGAACTCGACCCAGTTGCGGTTCCACTGCTCGAACGCCTTGGCCTGGCGCGCGGCGTCGATGTTCTGGTTGAGCTGGCGCACGACGTTCGCGTTGTACCGGTAGAGGGTGAGCTCCCACTCCTCGTTGGGGTCGCGGAACTCGTGCCAGCCGAGCGCCGGCCAGTCGTAGCCCTTGCCACCGGAACCCGGGCTGCGCTCGGGAATCGGCCGGTCCGAGCCCCAGGCCTTGAGCGCGGTCCACTCGAGCGGGTAGCCGCCCTTGCCGTCGGCGAAGGCGTAGAGCCAGCCCTGGGCGAGGTAGTGGCGCGGGTCGGGCTGGACTTCGACGGTGACGTCCTCGTAGTGGCTCTGCTTGCGCTTGGCCGGGGTGAAGTAGTTGTACTGGCGGGCGGTGGAGTCCGGGAAGACCTTGGCGCCCGCTTCGGCGTCGGTGAACGTCGGCTTGGGCACGCTGCGTTCGGAGGTGGCTGTCATGGGTTTTACCCTTCGCCCGTGGTGGTGAACTTGTCGTAGAAGACGCGCTTGTCGGCGACGCCGAGCGCGGGCAGCAGTTCCAGCGCGGCTTCCACCATCGGCGGCGGGCCGCAGACGTAGGCGTCGGCACCTTTCAGGTCGAGGCCGGCCCGGCGCAGGACGTCGGTGATCAGGCCGGTCTCGCCGTCCCAGGAGTCGTCGCCCGGTTCGGAAAGCGCTGGGACGTAACGGAAGTTCGGCAGTTTCTCCTCGAGCTCCCGCAGTTCGGCGTGGAAGCAGAGGTCCGCCTCGCGGCGCGCGCCGTAGTAGTAGGTCGCCTTGCGGTCGATGCCGCGCTCGGCCATCGAGCGCAGCAGCGACAGGATCGGCGCCATCCCGGCCCCGCCGCCGACGAAGACCAGGTCCTTGCCCGGGTTGTCCCGGAGGGTGAACACCCCGAACGGGCCGGTCACCCGGAGCCGGTCGCCGACCGCGACATCGGTGTCCAGGAACCGGGAGAACAGCCCGTCGGGGTAGATCTTGATGACGAACTCCAGGAGCCCGTCACGCGCCGAGGTGTTGGCCATGGAGAACGACCGGGACTCCTCGGTGCCCGGGATCGCGAAGTCCAGGTACTGGCCCGGGAAGAACTTCAGCGACTGGTCCGGATCCGTCAGCTTGACGACGAGGTGGCGCAGGTCGTGGGTGACGTGGTCGTTCGACACGACCTCGACCTCGGCCTCCAGGATCGGCAGGCCGGACTGGATCATTTCCTCGTCGTAGTTGAGCAGCTCGATCGTCAGGTCTTCGTAGGCGTGGGCCCGGCACAGCAGCGTGAAACCCTCCTCCTTTTCGTAATCGGGGAGCGCGAAGGTCGAATAGCGGTCGTGTTCGACGTCTTCGCCGTCGAGGATGAACGACTTGCAGGCCGCGCACTGTCCTTCCTTGCAGCCGTGCATGAGCATGACGCCCTGCTCGGCGGCGGCGCGCAGGATCGTGGTGTCCTCGGCGACGTCGATCTCGATCCCGACCGGTTCGAACCGGACGCGGTGCTTCTCTGCCATGCCGGGCCTCTCCTCGCGGTCAGGCCTGCTGCGGCGCCGGCCGTCCGGCCGGGCCCTGGCGGTTGTAGTCGGCCACGAACGCGGCGCGTTCGGCGTCGGTCATCCGGTTCAGCAGCACGTTCGGCGACTGCACCTCGGGCATCCGGCGCAGGTGGTCGAGCGTCCACATCTTCTTCGGGTCGAGGTTCAGGTGCGGCTGCGCGACCATGGTCTTGCCGTCGTCGCGCACGAAGCCCATGTCGGAGACGACGTCGGCCCAGTTCCAGCCGTGGTAGAGCGTCTCCCACTCGCGGGCGCCGACCAGCTTGCCCATGTTCGGGGTGTTGCGGCCCTGGTAGGTGGGCCGGAACGCCTCGGCGTCGGTCCAGCGGCACGTCTCCGAGCAGTACGTCCGGTGCTGGCCGTCGACCTCGTCGACCACCATGTCCTCACGGATGAGGCACGGCACCATGCACGTCCAGCAGCGGTGCGGGTACACGTAGTTCACGTCTTCGGCGACGATCGGGTGGTGCCCGTTCGGCGTCGCCAGGCGGCTGTAGTTCTCCCACCAGGCGCCGTACTTGTCGTACCAGCCCGGGTACTTGTACTCGAACCACTCGAAGTCCTCGTCCGTCATCGGGTCGATGCGCCAGTAGTTGGCGAGCCACCCGGTGGCGAAGAACTGCGCTACCTCGTGCACGTAGCCCTTGTTCCAGATCCGGTTCCACGCCTCTTCGATGAGGTCGTGCGGGATCACGAGCCCGTACTTCTCGAGCGGGACGAGGTAGCTGCGGTAGTAGTCGTCGTAGATCCAGCGGCGCCACATCTCCGCGTAGGACTCGCGGTCCTTGCGGCGGTCCTTGGTGCCGTACTCGATGAACGTGCCGATCGCGGCGTCGACCACGGCGTGGTTGTTCCACCACGCGTACCGCAGGTCGCGTTCGAGCAGCTGGTGGTTGCTCTCGTCCGACAACGCCATCAGCAGGGTCGCGTAGCCGTTGCTGATGTGGCGGGACTCGTCGGACTGCACCGAGTGGAACACCGTGGGCAGCAGGTAGTCGCCGTTGGCGGCGGCTTCCGCCGGCATGGCGACGAACAGCGTGTTCGTGAACGCCGTCTCCGCCACGATGGTGAGGTAGATGCTCGCCGCGGTGATGGCGTCACCGGTGATGAAGCCTTCGGCGAACTGGCGGCCGATGGTGCCGCAGTAGTCGTTCTGGAAGTTGCGCAGGCTCGAGTTGAAGCCCGCCGGGTCGATGTAGTTCTGCATGTACAGGCGCTTGAGGTTCTGCTGGATCGTCGAGTGCCGGACCTCGTCGATCATCTGGATCGCCTGGCCGTTGTGCAGTTCCGGGTTGGGCACCGTGCGGAACAGCAGCGGCATCGCCCGCGCGGCCGAGATCTCCGGCAGCGGGATGATCGACAGGAACAGCTTCTGCCATTCCAGCCAGCGTTCCTGTACCTGGCGGAACATGTTGCCGCGGATCGCGCCGTCTTCGGCGCCGTAGACCCGGTGGTCCTTTTCCTCCTGCATCGGGAAGTACGAGCGGAGGACCTGCTTCAACGGGTCCTTCTTCTTGGCCTTCTGGAACGTGTAATCGGTCCCGTAGTGCGAAACCGGGGTGTGGTACGCCGGCTCCCACGACAGTTCCTGGATCTTTTGGTGGGCTTTCGCCACACTCTGGCGACTCATGGAGACTCCTTGTCCGTCGCTCGCCGTCGGGGCGGACGTCCTGCGTTCACCATTCAAGGGGCGGCCACGAGTGACGCGAGTCTCAATCTGAGACAGAACCGCTGCTCAGGGCGTTTCGTCCGCGCCGAGCATCCGGGCCCGCAGTTCGGCGAGCTCGTTTTGCACGCCGTTGCGCACGCGCGCGTCGCCTTCGACGGTCGGGGTGATCCCGAGCGCGCGCAGCAGCGCCGCGGCCGGTTCGCCCGGATGTCCCTCGCCGCCGAACACCGGGTGCAGCCCCTGTTCCGCCAGATGCGTGAAAACCAGGTTGACGATCGTCCACGGGTTGTAGGTCTCCGAGGCATCGGTGGCCATGGGCACTCCTCCTGGTCAGCGGTCTCTTCCCGATCCATCGGACCGCCGCCCGCGCGTCCCGGGCGTCTCAATTTGAGACACCACGCGGCGCCCGCCGGATCTAGGCTGAACGGGCGGCACAACGGGTGTGCCCGCACCCACGTGGGCCGCGGGAAACTGGAGGTCACGTGGACGAGAACGCGCCCGGAACCCTGCTCGCCGACGACGAGCTCGCCCGCACCCGGGTGCGTTTCCTGACGGCCGAACCGGTGCCACCCGGCACGGTCCGCCAGACGATCCTGGCTTCCTGGCGGCGCTCTCAGGAGTTCCAGGTCGAGGCGGACCGCATCGACCCGCTCTTCCACGGTGACCAGAACCTCGACATCCCGCTGATGCGCGGGGCCGAGCCGGTGCTGCACAAGCTGAGCGAGCAGTTCGACGGCCAGCCGATCAGCCTGATCCTCACCGACGCCAGCGGCGTCGTGCTCACCCAGCGGACCGGCGACGCGGACCTGAAGCGCCACCTCGAACGCGTCGAGCTCGTGCCCGGGTTCAGCTACGGCGAGCAGTCCGTCGGGACCAACGGCATCGGCACCGCGCTCGAGGACGGCCGCGCGACCACGGTGTTCGGCCACGAGCACTACGCCGAGCACCTGGAGAACCTGGCCTGCGCGGGCGTGCCGATCCACCACCCGATCTCCGGCAAGAAGATCGGCGCCGTCGACCTCACCTGCTGGTACAAGGACGCGGGCGGCCTGCTCATCGCGCTGGCCCGCTCGACGGCCGAGCAGATCCGGCAGGCGCTGCTGCGGCACAGCGACCTGCGGGAGATGATCCTCTTCCAGGCCTACCTGCAGACCTGCCGCCGGTGGACCGGCATCGTGCTGGCGTTCAACGACGACATCGTGATGATGAACGACCGGGCGCGGCAGCTGCTCGACCCGGTCGACCAGTCGGTGCTGCTGAGCCACGCCACCGAGGCGCTGGCCGACGGGCGCCGGACGTCGGCGACGCTCGCGCTGTCCAGCGGCCTGCGCGTGCGGGTGTTCTGCCGCCGCGTCCCGGGGCAGCGGGAGACCGACACCGCGGGCGGCGTGCTGTCGGTGAAGCTGATCGAGGCCGAGGAAGCCGTCGCCGTCCCCTCGACGCCGATGCTGCCGATGTACCTGCCGGGCGTGGTCGGCTCGGCGCCGCTGTGGCTGCGCTGCGGGCACGAGCTCGACACCGGCCACCAGCGCGGGGAATGGGTCGCGCTGGAAGGCGAGGCGGGCACCGGCAAGCTGACCCTGGCGAAGGGCCTGCACCAGCGCCACCACCCGGCGGCCCGGCTGCTGACCGTCGACGCGGGCGTCGCGTCCGGCACCGAGTGGGCGGCCGAGCTGCTGCGCGAGCACGCCGACGCCCCGATCCGCACCCTGGTGATCCGCCACGCCGACCGGCTGACGGCGCCGGCGGCCAACGCGCTGGCGACGGCGTTGCGGGAGCTGCGCGAGCGGGCCGACGCGCCGTGGGTCGTGGTCACGCTCGTGCCGGAGGCCGAGACGAAGCCGGTGCTGGCCGAGCTGCTGAAGTCGTTCCCGCGGACGGTGCGGGTGCCGCCGCTGCGCCATCACGTCGAAGACCTGGCGGAGCTGGTCCCGCTGGTGCTGAGCAAGCTCGGCTACGGCGGCCGGCTCACCTGCTCGGCGGCGGCGCTGCACCTGCTGATGCGGGCCGAGTGGCCGGGCAACACCGGCCAGCTCTACCAGGTGCTGCGGAAGGTGGCCCAGCGCCGGCGGGCGGGCGCCATCCGCCCGGGCGACCTCCCGGCGGAGTTCCACACCGTCGCGCGGCGGCCGTTGAACCGGTTCGAGTCGATCGAGCGGGACGCCATCGTGCGCTGCCTCGAGGACGCCGACGGCAACAAGGTCCGGGCGGCGAAGCTGCTGGGCATCTCGCGGGCGACGATCTACCGCAAGATCCACGAATACGGCATCGTCCCCCCGACCCGCTGACCCGGTCGTGAGTGGGAAACAGTGTTCTAACCCGGTTTCTCACTCACGACCTCGTCAGCGCGCCGCGAGCTCGGCCAGCTGGTAAGCCAGCTTCGCCCGCGCCTGTGGCAGCGAGAACACGGTCTTCAGCACGGTGTTGCGCAGCAGCCGCGCCGGGCGGGGGCGCAGCGTCGCCATCCGCGTCATCCGGTCGGTGAACGCCACCACCTCCGTCGCGATCGGACGCCGGGTCGTCTCGTAGGTGTCCAGCAGCGCGTCCGGTTCGCCGGCGGCCACCCTGGCCAGCAGGCGGCCGAGCGCGACCGCGTCCTGGATCCCGGTGTTCATGCCCTGGCCGCCGGCCGGGCTGTGCACGTGGGCCGCGTCGCCCGCGATGAGGATCCGGCCCGCGCGGTAGTGGTCGGCCACCCGGTGGTGCACGCGGAACCGGGAGCTCCACACGACCTCGGTGACCCGCGACCGCGCGCCTTCCGGGCCGCGCGCGTCCACAATGGACTGGATGTCGGCGATCCCCGGGTGTTCGGGGGCCTCGGCGACCGTCGCGACCACCCGGTAGTGGTCGTCGCTGCCGGGCAGCGGCGCGACCACCGTCACCCCTTCCGGCGACAGGTGCAGGCTGACCTCCTCGCGCTCCAGCGGCCAGCTCATCCGGACGTCGGCCAGCACGAACGACTCGCCGTAGGTCGCGCCGGTGAACCCGATGCCGGCCTGCTCGCGCACGGTGCTGTGCATGCCGTCGGCACCGACCAGGTACTTCGCGCGCACGGTGCCGCCGGTCGTGGTGACCGTGACGCCCGTGTCGTCGCCGGCGACGGCGGTGACCTCGTACGGGCGGTGCACGTCGCCGCCCACCTCGCGCAGCCGCGCCAGCAGCACGGCTTCGGTCTGGTCCTGCGGCACCATCAGCGTGTACGGGTAGGCGGTGGGCAGCCCGCCGAAGGGCACCCGGGCCAGCACCGTGGCGCCGTCGCGGACGGTGAACGTCGGGACGACGACGCCCAGCTCCTTCAGCCGCTCGGTGACGCCGAGCTCGGCCAGCACCTCCAGGGTCCGGGCGTGCACCACGCAGGCCCGGGACGTGTTCGCGCCCTCGGCCTGGCGGTCGAGCAGCACGAAGTCGACGCCGGCCTCGGCCAGGACGATCGCGGTGGCCAGGCCGGCGGGGCCGGCTCCGGCGATCAGGACGTCGGTGCGGGTGGGCAGGTTCATGGCGGGCCTCCGAGTTTGCCAACAACTGTTGGCATCCACGTTAAGCACGGCCGCACTGGCTTGTCAACAAGTGTTGGCCTACACTTGTTGACATGACTGAGCCAGCGCGCCGATCCGACGCCACCCGGGCGAGCATCCTGGACGCGGCCCGCCGCCGGTTCGCCGCCGACGGCTTCCGCCGCGCGACGATCCGCTCGATCGCCGCCGACGCGGACATCGACCCGTCGATGGTGATGCGCTACTACGGCAGCAAGGACGGCCTGTTCGCGGCGGCCGTGGACGTCGAGCTGGACCTGCCGGACCTGGCCGCGGCCGACCCCGGCACGGTCGGCGAGCTGCTGACCCGGCAGTTCCTGGTGCTGTGGGAGCGGCCGCCGACCGACGAGATCCTGCTGACGCTGCTGCGCTCGGCAGTCGCCGACGACGCCGTGGTCGAGAAGATGCGGCAGGTGTTCGCCGGCCAGGTCACCCCCGCGGTCCTGCGGTTCGGCGACCCGGCCGACGCCCCGCGCCGCGCGGGGCTGGTGGTGAGCCAGCTGCTCGGCCTCGCGCTGACCCGGTACGTCCTGCGCCTGCCCCCGGTGGTCGCGCTGACGTCGGCGGAGGTCGTCGCCGAGGTCGGCCCGACGGTGCAGCGCTACCTGGCGGGCGGCACGCTCACTTAGGGTTCACAGTGTTCGCGACGTCCTGCAAGGTCGCCGTGTCGACCAGGCCGGTGTCCTCCAGGACGTTCATGTGGTCGAGGACGGTCTGGTTCGCCTGCGTCGCGTGCCGCCGGATGACGTCGTTCTGCGTACCGGCGCGGACTTCGGCGATGGTCGCGAAGATCTTGCCGTGCGACGCGCGCAGCAGGTTCACGAACAGCTTGTCGAACTCGAGCCCCTGCGCGGCGGTCAGCTGACGGACCCAGCCCTGCTGCTCGGCGCTGGCCTGGTCGGGCAGCGTCACGCCGAGCATCTTCGCGTCCTCGCGGACGAGCTGGTCGAGGTGTGAGTGCCCGTCCAGCAGGTGCAGCCCGGCGCGCTTCACGGCGTCGCTGCTGGCGTGCGTCTGCGCGAGGTCGCCGGCGGGCATCTCCCAGAGCCCGGCCTGGCGGACCTTGACCAGGAACGTCTTGTCGAGCGCGGTGACCGGCCCGGCGTTGGCGACGTTCGCCTCCCCGGCCGAGCTCAGCTGCATGCCCGCCATGTCGTGCCCGTACGCCGGGACCTGCGCCTGCGTCGACCCGGGCGCGGTCTGGGCACTGGCTTTCAGCACCAGGACCGAGCCCACGGCGAGCACGGCGAGCGTGGCCACGACGACCAGCACGGTCCGGGCTTTGGCCTTGGCCGTCATGCCACGGTGATCCGGCATCGTTCCTCCTTCTGGCGACAAGTGCCTGCACGGGGTACTACGGCTCCCGCGACGGAGTGGTTCAACGATCCGGATTATTTTTCTTGCGTGCCAACGGTTTTCCACAGTCCATTGTGGAGACGTCAGGGCAGCACGGCCGGCCCGGCGAGTGCCGGGGTGACCCATCTTGACCGACGCTCTTGCGATTGGCAAGTATTGCTTCATGCAAACCCTCGAAGACGCGGCTCCGGGCGCCGACCCGGACGTGGTGGCCCTGGACAACCTCACCCTGGTCCTGGTCGGGATCGCGTGGGAGTGCGCGCACGCCGCGCCGCCCGAGGTCACCTTCCCCCAGACGCGCCTGCTGCTCATCCTCGACCGCCTCGGCCGGGTGCCGAGTTCGCGGCTGGCGGCGGCGATGGACGTCAACGCGTCGTCGGTGACGCGGCTGGCCGACCGGCTGGAGGCGCTCGGGTACGTGGCGCGCGGCCGCGACCCGCGCAACCGGAGCGTGGTGACCCTGGAGGTCACCACGACCGGCCACGACCTGGTGGCGCGCGTCCTCGACCGGCGTCACGCGGCACTGGGCGCGCTGCTGGACCGGTTGCCGCCCACCCAGCGGAAGACCGCGGCCGCGGCCGCCCGGCGCCTGGTGACCGCGGCCGCCACCATCCCCGCACTCGGCCCGGCCCCGCTGTGAGTGCCATCCTGGACGGCATGCCGACCCGCTGGACGTGCCCGCGCTGCGACCGCGAGTTCGCGCGCGCCGGCCAGGGCCACACGTGCGTCCCGGGCTGCACGGTGGACGACACGTTCACCGGCCGCGACCCGAAGTTCCGCGCGATCTACGACGCGGTGCTCGACCACGTGCGGACCCTGGGCGACGTCCACGAGGACGCCGTCAAGGTCGGGGTGTTCCTGAAGCGCGACCGGAAGCTGGCCGAACTGCGGCCGCGATCCAAGGACATCCTGGTGTACCTGTTCCTGCCGCACCCGATCGAGACGGCGCGGATCGCCCCGGCCCGGTGGGCGAGCGGACCCCGCGTGGGGCACCAGCTGAAGCTGCGCGAAGTGTCCGAAGTGGACGACGACGTCCGCGCCTGGTTCACGATCGCCTACGACTTCTCCTGACCCGGGTCAGCTCGCGGGGCCGGTCCAACCCTCGGGCACGTGGCCGATCCGCACCCGCTGCGGGTGGTCGCCGACCGGCACCGAGACGAGCTTCCGCCCCGTCGCGAAGTCGATCGCGGTGACCTGGTCCGCACCGGCCTCGGAGATCACGCACGCGCTGCCGTCGCCGCTCACCGTCGCCCAGTACGGCTTCACGGCGGGCACGAGCGTGCCCTGCTGCAGGGTCGCGCGGTCGACGACCGTGGCGTAGTCGTCCATCGTGCCGGCGATGCAAAGCTTGGTCCCCGCCGGGTTCATCGACATGCCGTGGTGGCGCGAGTCGTTGACGAACGTGGTGCGGTCGTCGCTCGTGGCCGGGTTCTTCGGCAGCTCCTTGAGCCGCGTGATCCGGTCGCTCGCGACGTCGTACTCCAGGAAGCCGTTGAAGAACGACACCTGGAAGTACAAGGTGGACTCGTCCGGGGTGAACGCGACGGGCCGCACGGCGTCCGAGAGGTCCCGGCGCCCGAAGGCGTCGAGCCGCTGCCGCATGTCGATCACCTTGACCTGGCGGAAGGTCGACGCGTCGACGACCGTGATGTGCCGGTCCCCCTTGGTGAAGTCCCAGCCGGGGTCGTCGAGGTCGGTGTTGACCTCGCCGATCGACATGTTCCACAGGGACCGGCCGCCGTCGGTGAACACGTTCTCGTGCGGCTTGTCCCCCGTGGCGAACGAGCCGACCTGCTGCCCGGTGCCGATGTCCAGCACGTGCACGGTGTTCGACGTCGAGGCGGACACGGCGACCCGGCGGCCGTCCGGCGAGACCGCCATGTGATCGGCGCGGAACCCGGAGACCGGGAAGCGCCAGTTGATCCGGCCGGTGGCGAGGCTGATCGAAACGACGTCGGCGAAGCTCGGCCGCGACGCCACGACCGACGTCCCGTCCGGCGTGGTGTACATGTCGTCGACGAACTGGTCGTGCCCCTCGCCGGGCCCGCTGCGGATGCCGAGGAAGAACGCCAGCTTGATCGGGTTCAGGTAGATCTCCCGCAGCCGGTCGTCCTTGTCCGGGATGATGTTCACGCGCCCGATCTTCGCGAAGGAGCCGCGGGACTGGATGACGTCGGCCGTCCCTTCCCAGTTGTTGCCGACGAACATCACCTCCCGCAGCGCCGCCGGGGCACCGGCCGCCGGCACCGCCGCGCCGGTCGTCAGCAGGGCGACGCCGGAAGCCAGGTACGCCAGCCGGAAGAGGTACGACCGCCGTCGGCGGGTGCTCGGGGAAGTGCGCACGGAAGACACCTTTCGACGCTGAAGAGGTGCGGCGGTGGCCTTTGCGCGGACCAGGGGTTACTGTCCGGTATGCCACGATAACCGGCCCCGGGAGCCCCTCCGGTAGGGCCGATCACCCAACGTCGCGGGTGGCGGGTTGTGGCTGTGCCACAACGGGTCCGGGAGGTGCCGGTGACGCCGCTGCTCCGGCGGATCCTCGACGAGCTGGCCGCGGACGAGACCGTGCTGGACGAGCTGGTCGAGGTGGCGCGCCGCCAGTCGCCCGAAGTGGCGCGGCTGCCGGCGGCCGAGAACCGGCGGCACATCCAGGTCCTGCTCTCGGCCGCGCTGCGGGCCACGGCGAGCCCCGACGGTCCCGGCCGCGAGGACTACACCACCGCCGAGGCGCTGGGTGCCGACCGCGCCGCCCAGGGTGTCCCGCTCACCGACCTCCTGCGCGGGGTCCAGGCGGGCCGCACGCACGCGGCGCGCGTCGCCGTCGAACGCGCCCGGGCCGCGGGGGTGCCCGACGACGTCATCCTCGAGACCGTCCTCGACGCCGACCGCTACACCGGCGCGCTGGAGCACCACATCGTCAAGGGCTACCACGCCGCCGAGCTCCAGCTTTCCCGCACGGTGCGCGACGCGCGGACCCAGCTGCTGCGGACGCTGCTGCTCGCCGGGCACCCGCCCACGCCCGAAGAGCTCCGGCGAGCGGGACTGCATCCCGACGTCCGGTACTTCTGCGTGGTGTCCGACGTCAGCGACCCGGCACGGGCCCGCGCACTGGAGCAGGCCCTGCTCGAGTTCGGCGGGGTCTACGGCCTGGTCGAGGGCAGGCTCACCGGCTTGGCGGCGCGGTCACCCGCGGCGGTCGCACTGGCCGGCGACGTCCTGCTGGTCGTGGCGCCCGCGGCGGCTTTGCCCGCGCTGCCGGAGGTCCACCGCCTCTGCACGGCGGCGGCGCGCCTCGCCGGAAGCGGCTACCACGACCTGACGGCGCTGGCGGGCGAGATCGCCCTGACGGCGCAGCCGGTGCTCGGCGACCTGCTCACCACGGCCCTGCTCGGCTCGCTCGACCCGGCGAACCCGTTCCACCGCGAGCTGGCGGGGACGGCGCTGGCGTACCTCGACCACGGCCAGCGGCTGCGCTCGACGGCCGAAGCACTGCACCTGCACCCGAACACGGTCCGGTACCGGCTCGACCGGCTGGCCGAGCTGACCCCGTTGGCACTGGCGGAAAACAGCGGTGGCCGGGTACTCGACGCCGTGCGGTCGTGGTGGGCGTTGCACCGCTGGCTCGACACGCCGTGCTGATCTCCGGATTGGGTCCTTTCGCCGAGCCCCCGGACTCGAGTGCCATGAAGGTGCCCCTCATGGCGGGCTGATTCCCCGCACCGCCAACGCCAGCAACCGCTGAGCCTCCCCCGCCGGATCGCGGTGGTGCTCGGTCGCGAGCACGATCCCCGTCACCACCGCGATCAGGTCTTCGGCCGTGACGTCCGGGCCGACCGCGCCCGCCGCCGCCGCCCGCCGCACCAGCGGGACGCCCGCCTCGGTCATCGTCGCCGAACACGCGTGGGCCGGGGACTGCTCGTCGCGGACCAGCGCCGTGGCCAGGCCGCGGGCCGTCGCCGCGTACGTCGTGAGCGCGCTCAGCCAGTCGAGCAGAGCCGCGCGCGCGTCCGGGGCCTCCGCCAGCTCGCGGGCGCGCCCGGCCAGCGCGTCGACCTGCTGCCGGAACACCGCTTCCAGCAGCTCGCGCCGGCTCGGGAAGTGGCGGCGCACCGTCGCCGAGCCGACGCCGGCGGTGCGGGCGATCTGTTCCAGGGACGCGTCGGCACCGTGCGCGGCGACCTCCTCTTCGGCGACGGCGAGGATGCGCGCGTAGTTGCGGCGGGCGTCGGACCGCGGCACGGACCACCTCCGAAACAGGAAGTGGCGGGGGCCGCCACTTAGTCGCTAGTGTAGCGACCACGAAGTGGCGGACCCCGCCACTTATCGGTCCGAGGAGTCCCCATGTCCCCCGTCCTGGTCACCGGCGCCACCGGCAAGCAAGGCGGCGCCACCGCCCGCGCCCTCCTGAAGGCCGGCGTCCCCGTCCGCGCGCTGGTCCGAAATCCCGAGCGGGCCGAAGCCCTCCGCGAGCTCGGCGCCGAAGTCGTCGTCGGCGACCTCTACGACCCCGGCTCACTCGCCCCCGCGATGAAGGACGTGCGCGGCGTGTTCTCCGTCCAGATGCCCGACATGGCGAACCTGGAGGGCGACTCCGAGTGGGTCCAGGGCCGCAACCTGGTTGACGCGGCCGCGTCGGCCGGCGTGCCGCAGTTCGTGCACACGTCGGTCTCCGGCGCCGGCGGGCACCGGTCCGTGCCCGGCTGGGCGGAGGGCCGCTGGGCGTCGATGGAGCACTACCTGGAGACCAAGACAGCGATCCAGGACCGCGTCCGCGAAGCCGGTTTCACGCACTGGACGCTGCTCAAGCCGGGGTTCTTCATGGAGAACTTCCTGCCACCGTCGTTCCTGCTCCCCCACGGCCGCCTCGTGACGACGATCAAGCCCGCCACCGAACTGGCCCTGGTCGCGGTGGCCGACATCGGCGCGGCGGCCGCGGCGGCTTTCGCGGACCCGGAGCGTTTCCACGGCGTCGAGCTGGAGCTGGCGAGCGAGCGGATGACGATGACGCGGGTCGCCGAGACGTTGTCGCACGCGCTCGGCACCGAGCTGACGGCACCGGACATGACGGCCGAGGAAGCGGTGGCCGCCGGAGCGCCCGCGTTCGCCGTCCGCCACGAGTGGCAGAACGAGGTCGGCCACCCGGCGCACCCCGGCTTCGCCCGGGCGCTCGGCATCCCGCTGACGTCGTTCGCGGAGTGGACGGAAAGGCACCTGACACCGGCGTGACCGTCCCGCTACGGTCGGCGCCATGCGTCCGAACCTTCCCGCGACCACGCCCGCCGGCGAATGCGTCTTCTGCGCCATCTCCGCCGGCCGCGCCCCGGCGGCGTTCGTCCACGAGGACGACGACCTGGTCGCGATCGTCGACCTGTGCCCGGTGACGACCGGCCACCTGCTGGTGCTCCCCCGCGCGCACCACGACGACTTGGCCGCACTGCCTGCCGAGATGGGCGCCCGGATGTTCGGGATCGCGCACGAACTCGCCGCGGCGCTGCGCCGCACGGACCTGCGGTGCGAGGGGATCAACCTGTTCTTGGCCGACAGCGCGGCGGCGGGCCAGGAGATCCCCCACGTCCACCTGCACGTGATCCCCCGCCACACCGGCGACGGCTTCGTATTGGACGCGGACTGGCGGATTCGCGACCGGGCAGAGCTGGCCGAGGTGGCGGCGAAGGTCCGCGCGGCGCGCTAGGCGGGCCTTCACGCGACCAGCGCGTAGTCCTTCAGCACCAAGGCATTCGCGGCTTCTCGGATCGGGCGGGACATCTGCTCCAGGACCCGGTTGCGGCCCGGGAGGTACGGCATCAGCTTGATCATCCGGGTGTTGAACCACGCGAACGCCCGCGACGACGGGATGATCCCGCGCAGCGCCGTCTTCGCCAGCGCCTGGTTCTTCTCGATGTACGGCCGCATTTCACTCTCGTACCGGGAAAGCGCCGCCGCCTGATCGTCCGAAGTGGCCAGTTCCCCCGCCAGGACGTACGCACCCACCAGGGCCAGGCTCGTGCCCTGCCCCGACGCCGGCGACGCGCAGTAACCCGCGTCGCCGAGCAACGTCACCCGGCCCGTCGACAGGTGGCCCATGACGATCTGGCACACCGGGTCGAAGTAGAAGTCGTCCGCGGCGCGCATCGCCTCCAGGAGCTCCGGGATCTCCCAGCCCAGGCCGGCGAACTGGTCCGCCACCAGGTCCTTCTGGCCGTCGACGTCCCGGCGGTCGTACGTCAGCGGCGGCGCGCTGAACCAGAACGCGGCCTTCGCGTCGTCCGCGCGGGCCGTGCTGTAGACGTTCACCATCTTGCCCGCGGCCGCCGAGTGCAGCAGCTCCCAGCGGTCCAGTTCGAACGTGTTCGGCACCGTCGAGATCGAGATGTACGCGTCGAACCGGCGCACGAAGTCCTCCTCCGGGCCGAACGCCAGCGCGCGGACGCCGGAGTGCAGGCCGTCGGCGCCGACCACCAGGTCGAACCGGCGCGGGGCGCCGTGTGCGAACGTCACGTGCACGCCGTCCGGGCGCTCGTCCAGGCCGGTGATCCAGTCGCCGAACACGTACTCGGTGTCGTCGCGGGTCGCGTCGTAGAGGATCTTCGCGAGGTCGCCGCGCAGGATCTCGGTGTCGTCGCCGTGGCGGAAGCCGAACGTGTCGGCGTCGAGCGTCGCGAGCTCCTTGCCGCGCTTGCTCACGAATGCCGCGCCGCGCATGTCGGTGCTCGCCGCGTGCACCTCCGCCAGCAGGCCCATGCGGCGGACGACGTCGACCGCGACCCCGCGGATGTCGACCTTGTAGCCGCCTTCGCGCAGGCTCGGGGCGCGCTCGACGACGGTGGTGTGGAAGCCGTGGCGGTGCAGCCAGAAGGCGAGGGCGGGGCCGGCGATGCTGGCGCCGGAGATCAAGATGCTCTTCGTCATGCCCCGAACTCTGGGCGCGGCCGCTGACCGCTCACGAACCGAGCGCGAACCGCCGTTGACCGAACTCGCTCATCGCCTGCTCAGGGGGCATTTCGCGACCGCGGTCGAAGGCTTGCGCGTAGGCCTCGGCGCCGATCCGCGCCCGAACGCGGTCGGTCACCGACGCAACATCCGCGTCCCCGGTGACCGGCGCCCCGCGCAGCCCGACGGCGACGCCGAGCAGGAACGCGGCCCGCTCGTCTTCGGCCCGCGCGGCGAGGACGCCCGCCAGGCCTTCGACCGCCTGGGCCGCGCCCGGCAGGTTCGCGTGTTCGAGGGCCGTGGCCAGCGCCTCCTGGTGCAGATCGGTCGCCTCGTCGAGGTGGCCCTCGGCCGCGGCCGTCCAGCCGAAGCCGGTGTGCAGCCGGATGCGCGTCTCGCCGCCGGTGACCGGGTCGACGGCGAGGCCGACGGCCGCGGTGTACCAGCGCCGGGCCGCGGCCAGGTCGCCCGCGCGCCGCGCGATCTCGCCCAGGCCGCCGCGGGCCCGCGCGAGCGTGAGCGGCGTGCCGGCCGCGCGTGCCTGGTCGGCGGCGGTTTCGTAGTCGGCCCGGGCGGTCTCGGCGTCCCCGGCACGCAGCACGCCGTCGGCGCGGCGGCAGAGCAGCTCGGCGGCGTCCTCGACGGCGCCGAGCTCGCCGGCCAGCCGCACGGACTCGTCCATCAGCTCCCGGAACCGCGCGTGGTCGCCGCGCCAGTCCGCGAACTCCGCGAGCTTCTCCAGCGCGCTGGCCTCGCCCCAGCGGTCACCGAGCGCCCGGAACCCGTCCAGCGACGCCGAAAAGTGCGTCTCGGCTTCCGCGATCCGGCCGCGGTACTGCGCGCCGAGGCCGTCGCCGATCCGCGTGAACGCCCGCGACCACGCGTCGTCGCCGACCAGCGCGGCCAGCCGCTCGCCGTCCCGCACCTTGGTGTGCGGGGAAAACGCCCACAGCAGGAAGAGGTACGGGTGGCGCAGCGGCCCCTCGAGCCCCTGCACGATCGGCTCGATCTCGACATCGGTGCCTGACGCGTGGATCAGGCAGAGGACGTACTCCTCGGCCAGTCCCGGCGGCGGCTCGGCCCCGAAGGCGGTGACGACGGCATCCGCGAACGGGGTCGCTTCGCTGCGCAGGCCGCGCAACCACCAGTACCAGGTCAGGGCCGCGATGAGCCGCACCGCGGTTTCCGGTTCTTCGGAAGCGCTCCAGCGCAGTGCCGCGTGCAGGTCGGCGTGCTCGGCGGTCAGCTCCGCCAGGGCAGTCAGCTGGTCCGCACCGCGCAGCTTCGGCTCGGCCGCACGGGCGAGGCCGAGGAAGTACTTCGCGTGCTCGGACCGGCGGTCGTCGCCGTGCTCGGCGCAGAACGCGCGGATCGTCTCCAGCATCCGGTACCGGCCGCCGTCGAACTCGACGAAGGACTTCTCGACCAGGCCGGTGAGCACGCCGTCGGCGTCGGGTTCGGCGCAGACCCGTTCGGCCGCGCCGAGCCGCGCGCCGCCGGCGAACACCGCGAACCGGCCCGCGAGCCGTTGTTCGTCCGGTTCGAGGAGATCCCAGCTCCACTCGACGACGCCGCGCAGCGTCCGGTGCCGCGGCTCGGCGGTCCGGTCGCCGCGCGACAGCAGCCGGAAACGGTCGCCGAGCCGGGCCGCGACGTCGTCCGCGGACAGCGACCGCAGGCGGGCGGCGGCGAGCTCGATCGCCAGCGGGAGACCGTCGAGGGCCGCGCAGATCCGGGCCACCGCACCCGGGTCGGGCACGCTGCCCGGCGCCACCGCGGCGGCCCGCTCGGTGAACAGCTCCGCCGCGGCGCCAGCGGGCAGGGCGCCGACCGGCACCAGCTTCTCGCCGGTCAGGCCCAGGGGCTCGCGGCTGGTGGCGAGCACGCGCAGGCCCGGGCACCCGGCGAGCAGCCGCCGGACCAGCCGCGCGGTGTCGGCGACGACGTGTTCGCAGTTGTCGAGCACCAGCAGCAGGGGCCGGTCGGCGAGCGCGGCGGCCAGGCGCCCGGCCGGCTCCTCCGCCGCGCCGGGCGCCAGCACACCTTGCTCGCGCAGCCCCAGCGCGGCGAGGACCGCGCGGGCCACATCGGTTGTCGTCGCCAGTTCGACGAAGCACGCTTCGCCGGCCGCGGCTTCGATGGCGAGCCGGGTCTTGCCGGCGCCGCCCGGCCCGGTGAGCGTGACGAGCCGGGCGTCCTCCAGGGCCTTCCCGAGGTCGCCGAGCTCGGTCCGGCCGACGAACCCGGTCAGCGGCACCGGAACCCGCCGGGCGGGCGCGGGGGCGGCGGCTCGCAGGACGGCGACGTGCGCGTCCGCCAGCTCCGGCGACGGGTCCGCGCCCAGCTCGTCGGCGAGCCGTTCGCGGATCTCGGCGAAGGCGGTCAGGGCCTCGGCGGACCGGCCGCCGCCGTGCAGCGCGCGCACGAGCTGAGCGGCGAGCCGTTCGCGCAGCGGGTGTTCCCCGGTGAGTTCGCGGAGCTCGGCGACGAGCCGCTCGTGGTGACCGAGCAGGAGATCCGCCTCGACGCGGTCCTCGATAGCGGCGAGGCGCAGCTCGGCCAGCCGGGCCGCGCGGGGCGGATCCGCGAGGCCGTCGAGCGCGGGTCCTCGCCACAGCGCCAGTGCTTCGGCGAACAGCTCCCGTTTCGCGGCCGGGTCGGGAGTCGCCCGCGCCTCGGCGGTGAGCCGTTCGAAGCGGTGGACGTCGACGTCCTGCGGGTCGACGGCCAGCCGGTAGCCGGCGGGCGTGAACTCGACCAGACCGTCCGGCGCGCCGCCGTCCCGCAGGCGCCGGCGCAGCCGCGAGACCTGCGACTGGAGGGCTTCGGCGGCGCCGTCGGGCGGGTGGTCGCCGTGCAGGCCGTCGATCAGCCGGTCCGCACTGATCACGCGGCCGGCGTCGAGGGCGAGCAGGGCCAGCAGCCCCCGAAGCTGGGGACCACCCAGGGGAACCGGGGTCCCGTCGGGACGGCGGGCTTCGACCGGCCCGAGGATCGCGAACTGCACGCCGCCGATTCTGGCCCACCGCCCCCGGTCACGGCCGCAGCTTCCGGAAGAACGCGCGGATGTCGGCCACGAGCAGCTCCGGCTCCTCCATCGCCGCGAAGTGGCCGCCCTCGGCGAACTCCGACCAGTGCTCGATCTTCTCCTCCGGGTCCATGATCCGGCGCACCACCGGCGAGGAGTTGAACACCGCCCAGCCCGACGGCACATCGGACGGCGCCAGCCAGCCGTGGCCGGAGTGCGCGGCCTCGTAGAGGAACCGGGCCGCCGTCGCGCCGCTGCGCGTGAACCAGTACAGGCTGACGGTCGTCAGGAGCCGGTCGCGGGCGATGCCGCCGCCCGGGTTCGTCCACGCCTGGACCTTCTCGGCGATCCAGGCCAGCTGCCCGACCGGTGAGTCGGTGAGCGCCGCCGCGATCGTCTCCGGCTTGTGCGACTGCAGGTCGAGGTACCCGCGGCCGGCCTTCCAGGCCTCGCGGGCCGCGTCCAGTTCGGACTGTTCGTCCGCGGTCAGGTTCTCCGGCAACGGAAGCTGCTCGCCCGCAAGCGCGATGGTGCCGCGGTCGCTGTTGACGTGGGTACCCAGCACGCGGTCCGGGTACAACGCGGCGAGCCGTCCGGTGACGCCCGCGCCGATGTCGCCGCCCTGCGCCGCGAAGCGGTCGTAGCCGAGGCGCGTCATCAGCTCGGCGAACGCGTCCGTCGTCCGGGCCAGCTCCCAGCCGGGGCCGCTCAGCGGCGTCGAGAACCCGAAGCCGGGCAGCGACGGCACGACGACGTGGAACGCGTCCGGGCCGGGCTCGGTCAGCGGCCCGATGACGTCGAGGAATTCGGCGAAAGTGCTCGGATAGCCGTGCGTGAGCAGCAGCGGGACCGCGTCCGGGTCGGCCGACCGGACGTGCAGGTAGTGGATCCGCTGGCCGTCGATCTCGGTCGTGAACTGCGGGAACGCGTTGAGCGCGGCCTCCTGGGCCCGCCAGTCGAAGCCGTCGCGCCAGTACTCCGCCAGCTCGCGCACGACGGCGGTGGGGATGCCGCGCGACCAGTCCGGCTCGTCGCCGGGCACGGGGTCGGCGAAGCGCACTTCGGTGAGGCGGCGGTGCAGGTCGTCGAGGTCGGTCTGCGGGATTTCGATCCGGAAGGGGTTCGTCATGAGCAGCACGCTAGGAACGATTGCGGAAGACTTCCTTCCGCGATTCGTGCGATCCTCGGAAAATGTTGCAGACCTCCGCCCGCCTCCTCCGGCTGCTGTCGCTGCTCGAGACGCGCCGAGACTGGACCGGCGCCGACCTCGCCGGCCGGCTGGGCGTCACCGCGCGCACCGTCCGCAGCGACGTCGGGAAGCTGCGCGACCTCGGCTACCCGGTCGAGGCCTCCCCCGGCGTCCAGGGCGGCTACCGGCTCGGCGCGGGCGCGCAGCTGCCGCCGTTGCTGCTCGACGACGACGAAGCGGTGGCCGTCGCGGTGGGGCTGCGGACGGCCACCGGCGTCGCCGGGATCGGCGAGACGTCCGTGCGCGCACTCGCGAAGCTGGAGCAGGTGCTGCCGTCGCGGCTGCGGCACCGGGTGCAGGCTCTGCAGGCCGCGACGGTTTCGGTGCCGGGCACCGGCCCGGTCGTGGACGCCGACGTGCTGACGGCGATCGCGACGGCGATCCGGGCCGGCGAGCGGCTGCGGTTCGACTACACCAGCCACGAACGCACGGCGAGCAGGCGTGACGTCGAGCCGCACCGGCTGGTCGGCCTGAGCCGGCGCTGGTACCTCGTCGCGTGGGACACCGGGCGGGACGACTGGCGCACCTTCCGCGTCGACCGGATGACGCCGAAGGTGCCGAACGGGCCGCGCTTCACGCCACGCGAGCCGCCGGAAGGCGACGTCGCGCAGTTCGTCCAGCGCAGTGTCGGCGCGGCGACCTGGCGCTACCACGCGAAAGTGCGTCTCCACGCGTCGGCCGAGTACGTGCGGGCCCGGCTGCCGGTCGCGGTCGAGGTGACGCCCGAGAGGCCGGACCGCTGCGTCGCCGAGGTCGGCTCGGACAACGCGGCCATGCTCGCGCTGTACCTCGGGCTCCTCGAAGTGGACTTCGAAGTGCTCGACGCGCCGGAGCTGGCCGCCGAACTGGCCAAGACGGGCGACCGCTTCCTGCGTGCTAGCGCAGGGAGTTCGCGAGCTCCTCGATGAGCACCATCTGCTCCTGGACGCCGACCTCCATGCCGGACCCGAGAATCATGTCGCGCAGGTCCTTGCTGCCGGTCTCGGTCAGCAGCTCCAAGCGCGTCCGGTCGCCGTCGAGGGCGGTGAAGGTGGCCGTGTTGAGCGGCCCGTCCACCGAGTCGAGGTCCACGCCCGGCATCTCGAAGACCTCGGTGTAGACGATCTTCTCGTCCGGCACGACTTCCCGGTACTCGCCGTGGAAGCCGACCTCGGCCCCGTCGTTCGTCTCCAGCACGAAGCGCCAGCGGCCGCCGGGCCGCAGGTCCATCTCGACCTTCGTCGTCGTCCCGCGATGCCCGGCCCACCAGCGCTTCACCAGCTCCGGTGTGGTCCAGGCGCGGTAGACGAGGTGCCGGGGCGCGTCGAACTCGCGCGTGATGAGGATCCGGTCGTCCGCCGGGGTCGTGATCTCCACGTCAGTGCTCCTGTTCCTTGAGTTCTCCGAGGACGCCGTCCAGCAGCTCGAAGCGTTCCGACCACGTCCGTTCGTAGCGTTTGACCCAGTCGTGGATAGGTTTCAGCGCGGCGCCGTTGAGCCGGTAGACGCGCTGACGGCCTTCGTCGCGCACGTCGACCGCGCCCACTTCCCGCAAGACGCGCAGGTGTTTCGACACCTGGGGCTGGGCGAGGCCGAGCACGTCGACGAGGTCGCCGACGGACCGCTCGCCGGTCATCAGGACGTCGAGGATCTGCCGCCGCCGGGGTTCGGCGACGGCGTTGAACGTGTCGGCCGTTGTCGCTGCTCGTGCCACGGGAGCATCATATGCCCATATGGGTATGCGTCAAGGGCCGCTCAGCGCTCGGTCCGCTCCTGCTCGCGGAAGTAGTCCCACACCCGGCTGACCAGCGAGGGGTGCGTCCGCACGTCGATCGCCGTGCGGGCCAGCGCCGCCGCCGAGGCCAGCATCACCGACCGTCCGCGCGGGCTCGCCGACGCGGCCGCGAACTCTTCGGTGTGCACCGCGTACTCCTCCGCCGTGATCGCCACGAACGGGTGGATCGCCGGGACGCGGACGCTGACGTCGCCGATGTCGGACGAGCCCGGGTACACCCCCGGCGCCGGCGGCGTCGCGTGGATCCCGCACGCCGCCAGGTGCTCGGTGAACCGCTCGGAAAGCACCGGATTGTCGCGGAAATGCGCGAAACCGCGCCCGAGGCGCTCGACGTCGACCTTCGCGCCGGTCGCCAGCGCCGCACCCTGCGCGCACGTCGCGACGTCCTCGGCCAGCCGGTCCAGGGCCGCGGTCGTCCGGGCGCGGAGCCCGAAGCGGCCTTCGGCGCGGTCGGGGACGATGTTCGTCGCCTCGCCGCCGTGGGTGATGATCCCCTGGACGTGCGAGCCGGCGGGCAGCCGCTGCCGCAGCACCGAGACCGCGCCGAACGCCTGGAGCAACGCGGCGAGCGCGTCGATGCCGGCTTCCGGGTCGCCGGTCGGGTGGGCGGCGCGGCCGTGGAAAGTCACCTTCAGCTCGACCTGCGCGGTCAGCGGGGCCCAGGACCACGAGTGGACGCCCGGGTGGACCGTCAGCGCCGCGTCGACGTCGTCGAAGACGCCCGCCTCGGCCAGTGCCACCTTGCCGCCACCGCGTTCCTCGGCGGGACACCCCACGGCGAGCAGCGATCCCGGGCTGTCGGCCAGCACCTCGCGCGCCGCCAGCGCGGCACCGAGGCCGGCCGCGGCGATCAGGTTGTGGCCGCACGCGTGGCCCAGCCCGGGCAGCGCGTCGTACTCCAGCAGGAGCGCGACGCACGGCCGGCCGGTGCCGGCCCGCGCGACGAACGCCGTGGACAGTCCGGCAACCCCGGTTTCCACTTCGAACCCGCCGGCGGACAGCTCCGCGGTCAGCCGCTCGGCGGCCGCGTGCTCCTCATAGGACAGTTCCGGCCGCTCGTGCAGCGCGGTCGCGACCGCCCACAGCCGTTCGTCCAGCTGCCCGATCCGCTCGTCGGCCCGCTCGTGCAGCTCTTCGTGCCATTCCATGCCCACTGGAATACCCCCACCACGCACCGTCACACCACCGCAAGTCTTTCACGCGAGGCCGGGCAGCCGCCCGCTCGCCGCCGGGAGACGCCGTTTGCGCTCCCCCGTCTTCGGGGTATCCGGGGGCTCCCCACCCCCAGGAGCGCACCGGTGAACCCAGACGTGCTGACTTTCGGCATCGAAGAAGAGTTCTTCGTCGTCGACCGACATGGTCAGCTCTCGCAGGCAGGCGACGATGTCGTCGATGCCGCGGAAGCGGCCGGGGACGGCCAAGGCGAACTGCAGCACGAGCTGAACCGGTCGCAGGCCGAGACCGCCACCGGCGTCTGCCGCACGCACGCCGAAGCCCTGCGCCAGCTGAGCGGGCTGCGCCGGGACCTGGGCCGGGCGGCGCGTGCCCGCGGCTACCGGCTGCTGCCGGCCGGCGCGCCCCCGGTGTCCCAAGTGGACCCGCCGCGCATCACGCCGAACCCGCGCTACCAGCGGATGGCCGAACACTTCGGGGCCACCGCGTGGACTTCGCTCACCTGCGGCTGTCACGTCCACGTCGCGATCCCCGACAAGGAGAGCGGGATCCGGGTCCTCGGCAGCGTCCGGCCGTGGCTGCCCGCGCTGCTCACCATCACCGCGAACTCGGCCATTTCGGACGGCTACGACACCGGCTACGCCAGCTGGCGCTACCACCAGTGGAGCCGCTGGCCCTCGGCCGGGCCGCCGCCGCGGTTCGGTTCGCTCGACGAGTACGAGAGCATCGTCGACGGCTGGCTGCGCTCGGGCGCGATCCTGGACCGCGGGATGATCTATTGGGACGTCCGGCTGTCGGAGAAACAGCCGACGCTCGAGTTCCGCATCTCCGACGTCGCCGCCACCCCCGGCGAAGCGGTCCTGCTGGGAGTGCTGGCGCGCGGGCTCGTCACGACGGCGCTGGCCGACGACGCGCCGCCGCCGAAGTTGTCGAACGAGGTTCTGCGCGGCCGGCTCTGGCGGGCGTCGAGAGAAGGCGTGACCGGCTGCTGCCCACACCCGCGGACCGGCGACCTGGAGCCGGCGAAGGCGGTGCTCGACGACCTCATCGAGCTGACCGCGCCCGCGCTGGAAGCCGCGGGAGACCTGGACTTCGCGCGGGACGCGACCGCGCGGCTCGTGGCAGAGGGCGGGGGCGCCGACCGGCAGCGCCGGGCCTTCGCCGAGCGGAACCGGGCGGAAGCCGTCGTCGACCTGCTGACCGGCGGTGACTAGAACACGGGCGCGCCGAACGGCTCAGGAGGCCGGCCCGGCTTCCTCGGCCACCGGGCCGATCTCCTCCATCATCAGCAACGCGCCCGCGCTCTTGCCGTCCCGGTCCTGCAGTGCACTGCACTGCAACCGCACCACGACGGCGCGTCCCCGGCGGTTGACGGCGTCCAGGGTCTGCTCCGCCCGGGACCCGGCGTCGGCCAGCGCGTCGCGGACCACCGGGCGCAGCTCGGCGATCGGCAGGCCGATGTCCAGGTTGAGCAGGTGGGTTCCGGTCGCCTCTTCGCGGCGGACGCCCCAGAGGTTCTCCGCGCCGCGGTTCCAGGCCTTGATCCGCATCTCGGTGTCGATCACCACGATCCCGGCCTGGACCGAGGTCAGCACCGACTCCAGGAAGTCGTTCAGCTCGTCGAGCTCGAGGCCGCGGTCCCGGAGCGCGTCGTTGATCGTCTGCAGCTCGTCGTTGGTGGAGTGCAGCTCTTCGTTCGTCGTTTCGAGCTCTTCGTTGGTGGACTGGAGTTCCTCGTTGGTCGTCTCCAGTTCCTCCACAGTGGACTGGAGCTCTTCGTTCGTGGTCTCCAGCTCTTCGTTGGTCGACTGCAGCTCTTCGTAGGCCGACTTGAGCCTGCCGTTCGTGTACTCGAGCTCGCTGAGCAGCGAGCGCGCCCAGCTCACGTCGTGGAACACCACCGACACGCCGAGCAGGCTCTTCTCCTTGCCCAGCAGCGGGTTCACGTGCACCTCGTACCACACGGCGTCGCCGCCCCGCCGCCACTCGACGTCCTTGATCCGCAGCGACCGGCGTTCCAGGCGGGCCTGCTCGACATACGGCCGGAGCGTGAGCGGGCGGTAGGAGACGTCGAGGTCCCACAGCTTCCGCCCGATGTCCCGTTCGGACAGTCCGAACGAGATCTCGGCCTGCTGGTTGAGCAGCGCGACGGTCTCTTCACCGGTCACCACGATCTGGGCGACGGGGCTGGTCCCGAACGCGTGTTCGCGCAGCTGGTCGAGGCTGGAGGCGTCGGCCGGGCGCCGCGCCGGATGGCCGTGGGCTCCGAAGTGCTGGTAGCCACCCGGGGTGTTGCCGCTCTTGCGGAAGACCCGCTGCTTGAGGTCGAGCGGCTCGAAGAGGCGGGTGTGGCTGAGCAGCATCTCCGCCTTGCCCAGGAACATCACGCCCCGGGGCGCCAGCGCGAAGTGGAGCCGCTCGAGGATCTTGGTCTGGGTGTTCGCGTTGAAGTACATCAGGGTGTTGCGGCACAGCAGCAGGTCGATCCGGGAGATCGGGGCGTCCTGCACGAGGTCGTTGCGCCCGAAGATGACCGAGCGGCGGAGGTCCTTGCGGAAGACGTACCGGCTGCTCTGCTGCTCGAAGTACGCCGCGAGCTTGGCTTCGGGCAGGCCTTCGAGCTCCTCCGGGGTGTAGGCCGCGTGCCGGGCCTGGGCGAGCGCTTCCTCGTCGACGTCGGTGGCGTAGATCTTGACCCGCTGGCGGAAGGCGTCGACCCCGAGTGCGTCGGCGAGCGCGATGGCGATGCTGTACGCCTCCTGGCCGGCCGCGCACCCCGCGCTCCACACGCGGATCGGCTCGTCGGGGCTGCGTTCCGCGAGCAGCGCGGGGATCACCTGTTCGCGGAGGTACTCCCAGGCGTCCGGGTCGCGGAAGAACCCGGTGACGTTGATCAGGATGGTGTTGAACAGGGCGGCGAACTCGTCGGCGTTCACCTGGAGCTGATCCACGTAGTCCGCGTAGCTCTCGGCGCCGACCTGGGTCATGCGCCGCTGCACCCGCCGCATCAGGCTGGTCCGCTTGTAGCCGGTGAAGTCGAACCCGCGGGACTCCTTCAAGTAGGCGAGCACGGCTTCGAACTCGTCGTCGGCTTCCGGCCGGAGATCCGTCACCGGGGACACGCTACCTGCTGCCCGCGCGCGCCCGGCCGCGCCGGGTCAGCACCGCCCACACGACCTTGCCGCCCGCCCATGACCTGCTGCACCCCCAGACCCGCGCGATCTGCGCGACCATCTGCAACCCGAGACCGGAGTCGGAGCTGTCGACCCGCTCGTGCCGCACGGCCGGGTGCGGATCGCTGTCGGCGACGGCCACGGTGAAGACGCCCCGCCGCAGCTCGAGCCGCAGCCGGGGGGCCGAAAGGGTGTGCTGGATCGTGTTCTCGACCAGCTCCGTCGCGACGAGCAGCGCGTCCTCGGTGTGTTCCGGCACTCCCCACTCGGCGCAGACGCGGGTGACGAACTGCCGCGCCAGTGCCGAAGCCGCGGGCGAGGGCATCAGCAGCTGGACCGCCCGGCGCCGCGGCGGGTGGTCCCGTTCCCGCTCGGCCGTGGCGACGTCGGCGTGGACCGGCACGAAGCGGTCGATCGCCTGCGTCTTCAGCACCGCGATGTGTTCCGGCCGGGACGAGACCAGTGCGAACGGGACACCCGGCCAGTCGCCGATCCGCATGGCGACCGTCGTGAAGACGGCGGCCAGTTTGTCGTCGTCGATGGTGAGCCCGCCGATGTCGGCGATCACGCTGTCGGGGGCGTCCGTGGCGATCTTGAGCAGTCCGTCGCGCAGGTCGGGATAGCTCGCGAGGCTGAGCCTCCCGGTCACGTGCACCACCGTCGCCCCGGCCCGGACGTCCGGGACCAGGCGCACGGTCGCGTCCTCACCGGTCATGGTCACGACCGGGCTCGGGGTCCTGCGCGAGCAGGAACCGCCGGAGCGTCTCGGCGGCCGCGACGCATTCGCGTGCGGTGTTTTCGTACCGGCCGCCGGCCGGCGCGGCCCGGCCGTAGGCGTTCTCCTGCATCCGCCGGGCCAGCGCCGCCTTTTCGTCGAGGGACCGCAGCGCCGTCCACAGCGCCCGTTCGAACTCGAGGTCGTGGGCCCGGAGCAGGGCCTCGGCCGACCACGCGTGCCCGATGCGGCACCGGTAGTGGCCATCGCGGCCGCCGACCTCGACGAGCGTGCCACCGCAATCCGGGCAGCTGTGGCCCGACGGCGGGGTCACGTCGTCCGGGACGACGGCGTCGAGCCGGACTCCGTCCCGCGCGATCCGGTCCTCCAGGAGGAGGGCGGGAGACGGCGGCGGCACCTCGGCCGTCGGCACCGGCGTGCGGACCAGCTTGTCCAGGACCTTCCCGAGCACTTCGACCGGGTAGACGTGCTCGGTCGAAGTGCGCGCGAGCGCGCTCTCGGGCATGCCGGGGTAGAGCGCCTCCTCCGGGTCCTGCACCATCGCGACGCCGCCCCGTTCGACGATCGAGCCGAGCCCGAGCGCGCCGTCGTCCAAGGCACCGGAAAGCACGACGCCGATCACCGCGGGTCCCGCCGCGACGGCGGCCGACCGGAAGGTGGCGTTGACCGCCGGGCGGTGGCCGCTCTCGGTCGGGCCGTGGCTGAGGAACTGCACCCCGTCGTCGATGAGCAGGTGGCGGTCGGGCGGGGCCACGTGGATCACGCCCGGGGCCAGCGGGCGGCCGTGTGCCGCCGCGACCGCCGGGAGCACCCCGGCCCGGCCCAGGATCTGCGGCAGCGCGCTCGTCGCCCCGGGTGCCAGGTGCATCACCACGAGGATCGCCGCCGGGAAGTCGGCGGGGAGGACCCGCACCAGCTGGCGGAGCGCCTCGACCCCGCCTGCGGAAGCGCCGAGCACGACCATGTCGCGCCGGACCGGCACGGCGACCACCTCCTCACCCGGTCACGGTAGTCGCATCACCCTCCCGGGTAACCTCCGGGCGCTCACCGAAACGAGGTTGTCACCCTTCGTGGTACCGGACAGCGCACGCCCGGTGCTTCTCGATCACCTCGTGCTCGGCGCGCCGCCCCGAACCACACCCTCGGCGGCGCCGGTCTCGCGGGCACTCGGCGCCCCTCTCGCCGGCGTGCCGATCGTCCTCTGTGGACTCGCGGCGGGCCGAGTCCTGCCGCGCGTGATTAAACGTCACCCGGGCGGGGAAACCGGCGGTCAATTCGTGGCCCACAAAAGGCAGGAGACACGGTGAGTGAGCGTCGATCCACCCGTCCGTGTACTGGCCCGCGAACCCGCCCGTCCGGGAACCTGGGACCGATGAATCCCGATGCTTCCCCCGTGCGCTGGCGCGCGTCGATCGGCCTCGCGGTCGGCGGCGGCGGGCCGGTGTCGAGCATCGTCGAATCCGACCACGGGAGTGAAGGCTCGGCCCGAGAGTGGATCGAACGGAAGCTGCCGGGCACGCGGTTCCCGGCGTGGATCCCGGCGGCCCGGCGCGCCGACGGGGTGGAACTGTTCGGCCGGGTGGCCCGCGGGCGCGTGGTGACCGGACGACTGCTGCCGACCTGGGAGTCCGAGGGGACGCCGGTGTGGCACGCGGACCGGGCCGGGGATCGGGTGCAGTGGCGCCGCTGCGCGGCCGAGAACGACGAGCACTGAACGACTGACCGGTCCGGCGGGAAGGGTCGTTCAGCCGCAGCCACCCGGGCCATGTCCGGCACGCCGAACGAGCCGGTCACGACCGCTCGTCAGGCACCGACGTCCTTGCGCAGCAAGCAGAACTCGTTCCCTTCCGGGTCCTGCAGCACCTCCCAGGACTCGCTGCCGTCCTGCCCGACGTCGGCCGGGCGCGCGCCCAGCGCCAGCAGCCGCGCCAGCTCCGACTCCTGGTCGCTGCCCGCCGGGCTCACGTCCAGGTGCAGCGGCAGCTTCCCGCGGCGGGGGTGCTCCGTCCTGGCCAGCACCAGCGTCGGCGGCCCCTCGCCGAACCGGCCGCCGGGCGGGCCCAGCTCGAGACCGTCGGGCTCGTGGCCGATCACTTCGTAGCCGAGGGCCGCGCACCAGAACTCCGCGAGCCGGTCGGGGTCCCGGCAGTCCAGCACGAGCTCGGTGATCCGGCAGGCCATCCGCTCAGCTCCGTTCGCTTTCCCCGGCAGCGCCGCGACGTCCGGGATCCACCACCCTACAAGCGGCATACCCCGGCCGCGACGGGGTACTCCCGGCCCGTCCCGACGAGCAGGAGGAAGCCGTGACCGAGGTCAGCCGCGTGATCGACGTGCCACCCGAGGCCGTGTTCGAGGTCCTCGCCGACGGCTGGCTCTACGCCGGCTGGGTGGTCGGGAGCTCACACATCCGCGACGTCGACCCCGGCTGGCCGGAAGCGGGCTCGCGGATCCACCACAGCGTGGGCCCGTGGCCCCTGCACGTCCAGGACGAGACGGTGGTGACGGCGGTCGAGCCCGGGCTGTCGCTGTCGTTGGAAGCGCGGGCCTGGCCCGTCGGCGCGGCGGCGGTCGGGCTCACGCTCGTTCCGCACGGGCAAGGGACGCTGGTCCGGATGACCGAGCACGTCGTCCGCGGGCCCGGCAAGGTGCTGCCGTCCGCGCTGCAGTCGCTGCTGCTGAAGCCGCGCAACACCGAGTCCCTGGCCCGGCTGGCGGACCTGGCCACGGGGAAGCACACTCGCACGAAGAGCCGGCGCCCGTAGACATCCGCGTGGCTCAGCCGTAGATCGCGCGGTGGGCGGCCCGGATCACCGCCGCGTACCCGCCGCCCAGCCGGCCGGCCCGCGCCAGTGCCGCCCGGGCCGCGTTCGCCCCCGGGCCGCCGTGCACCGCGCCACCGGGATGCGCCGACGCGCCCGCCAGGAACAGCCGGTCCACCGGGGTGTCCGCGCGGCCCGTTCCCGGTACCGGGCGGAAGAACAACTGCTGGTGGAGCGCCGTCGTCCCGGCGTTGATCGCGCCGCCCACCAGCCCGGGGTTGTGGTTCGCCAGCTCGGCCGGGCCCTGCACGTAGCGGGCTTTGATCAGGCTGGTGAACCCCGGCGCGTTCGCCTCGATCGTCTCCTCGATGCGTTTCGCGCGCCGTTCCAAGGCCGCGCGGCTCTCCATCGTGCCGCGCGGCACGTGCGTGTACGCCCACGCCGCCTCCGTGCCGGCGGGCGAGCGCGTCGGGTCGGTCGTGGTCATCTGGCCGAGCAGCAGGAACGGGCGGCGCGGGGTCCGGCCGCGGGACAGTTCGCCGCCGAACGCCGACAGCCCGTCCAGATCCGTGCCGAGGTGGACCGTGCCGGCGCCGCGCGCGCCTTCCGCCGTCCACGGGATCGGGCCGGACAGCGCCCAGTCGACCTTCACGGTCGCACTGTCCCATTCGAACTTGCCGAGGTCCTCGACCAGCCGCGACGGCAGCCACTCCTCCCCCACCAGCTCGCGGTACAGCAACGGCGCGGGGACGTCGGCGAGCACGGCCTTGCGCGCCCGGACCGGGTCGCCGTGGGCGTCGCGCACGCCCAGCGCGCGGCCACCGCCGACGAGGACCTCCCGCACCGGGCGTCCACAGTGGACCTTCCCGCCGCGGGACTCCAGCCGGCGCACCAACGCCGAGATCAGTTCGCCGGCCCCGCCTTCGGGCACCGGGAACCCTTCGTCCTGCCCGACCATCGCGAGCAGCCAGCCGAAGACCGCGCTGCCCGCGTTGTCCACGGACAGGTCGCTGTGCGCGGCGTTCCCCGCCACCAGCAGCCGGGCGCCTTCGCCGGCGAACAGCTCGTCGCCGAACCGGCGGGCCGGCAGCGTCAGCATGCGCGCGAGGCGCAGCGCGTCGGCCGTCCCGGTGCGGCGCAGCAGTTTCAGCGCCGGGCGGACCGGTGGGAACGGCGTGAACAACGCGTTCAGCAGTGGCTCGCGGATTTCCCGCCACTGCTCGAACAGCCGCCGCCACGCGTCGCCGTCGCCGGGCTCGAACTCGTCGACCGAGGCCGCGGTGCGGTCGAGGTCGCGGGACAGCACCGCGCACCGGTCATCGGGCAGCACGTGTGCCAGGACGTCGGGTGCGTGCCGCCAGCGCAGGCCGTGCTCCGCCAGCCCCAGGCTCCGGATCACCGGCGACACCGCCGTCAGCGGGTAGAAGGCGCTGAACAAGTCGTTGCGGAAGCCCGGTTCGGTGACCTCGGCGGTCCGCACCGCGCCACCCGGGTGTTCCGTGGCCTCCAGCACGAGCACCGACCAGCCCGCGTCCGCCAGGATGTTCGCCGCCACCAGGCCGTTGTGGCCGGCGCCGATGACGACGGCATCGGCGGCTTCGGTGCTCACTGGCGACCTCCCGGAGATCAGGTCGTACCGAGATTGCCAGCCCGGCGCGATCTCCGCCAGGGCCTGCTCCGTGAAACGCGGCTCAGGTGAGCGCGTCGGCCACCAGGTACACCGCCGCCGCGACGGCCGCCGCGGCCGGGAACGTCAGGACCCAGCCCAGGACGATGTCCCGCGCGATCCCCCAGCGCACCGCCGAGAGCCGCCGCGTCGCGCCGACCCCCATGATCGCCGCCGTGATCACGTGGGTCGTCGAGATCGGGGCCTTCACCGCGAACGCCGTCACGTACAGCACCGACGACGCCACCGACTCCGCGACGAACCCGTGCGGCGGGTCCAAGGGGAACACCCGCCGCCCCAGGGTCCGCATGATCCGGAGACCGCCGGAGTAGGTGCCCAGCGACAAGGCCGCCGCGCACAGCAGGGTCACCCACAGCGGCACCGAAAACGTCTTCTGCTCCCCCGCCGCCACCAGCGCCAGGACGATCACGCCCATGCCCTTCTGCGCGTCCTGGAGACCGTGGCCGAGGGCGAGCGCCGACGCCGAGAGGATCTGGAACCGGCGGAACACCCGGCCGCTGCGGTGCGGGTTGGCGCGGCGCAGCAGCCACAGCGCCGCGACCATGGCGAAGTACCCGAGCCCCAGCCCGAGCAGCGGCGACGCGACCATCGGGATCAGCACCTTCTCGCCGATCCCGGCCCAGTGCACGGTGCTCGCGGCGGCCAGCGCCGCGCCGACCATCCCGCCGATCAGCGAGTGCGAGGACGACGACGGGAGCCCGAAGTACCAGGTGGTCAGGTTCCAGGTGATCGCCCCGGCGAGCGCGGCGAACACGACCGTGAGCGCGTCCGGCCCGGCCGGGACGTCGATGATGCCCTTGGCCACCGTCGCGGCGATGCCGGTGGACAGCAGCGCGCCCGCCAGGTTCATCACCGCCGCCAGCAGCAGCGCCGCGCGCAGGGTCAGTGCCCGCGTCGACACGGCGCTCGCGATCGCGTTCGCCGCGTCGTGGAACCCGTTGGTGTAGTCGAAGAAGAGCGTCAGGACGATCACGACGACCAGGGCGGCGGTGCCCGTCACTCAGGACTCCTTGACGGCGATGGTCTGCACCACGTCGGCGACGTGCTCGAACGCGTCGGCCGCCAGCTCGAACTGCTCGACGACCTCCTTGGTCTTCAGCACCTCGAGGGCGTCGCCGCCGGGCTCGAACAGGTGGGCCAGGATCCGCCGGTAGATGCGGTCGGCCTCGTTCTCCAGCTCGTTGATCTCGATCCAGTACGGCTCGAGGTCGCCCACCTTGGCCAGGCCGGGCATCGACGCCGCGGTCAGTTCGGCACAGCGGCCCAGCACCCGGACCAGCACGTCGGTACCCGGCGGGAACGCCTCGATCCGGTACAGCACGGCGAGGTCCGCCGCGGTGTCCATGAAGTCGAGCGCGTCGTCGATCTTCCCGGCCAGCGCCTGGATGTCCTCGCGGTCGAACGGGGTCACGAACGAGCTGTTCAGCTCCACCATGATCGTGTGCATCAGCTCGTCGCCCTGGTGCTCGACCTCGTGCAGCCGCTTGGCGAGGGGCTCGCGGTCGGCGGGTTCGGCGGCGACGAGGTCGCGCAGCACCGCGGTGGCGGTCACCAGGTTTCTCGCCGCGTCCGTGAGCAGGTCGAAGAACCGGGTACCCCGTGGGGTGAACCGCATCGATGTCCGTCCCTTCGTCTACGCAACCGCCGTGGGCCAGGTACCCCGGATGGCGGAAGGCTTAACGGACGGTATCCGGGAACCCAACGGGCCACGACGGAGGCACGCCGAAGCGCTCAGCCGAACCCCGGGGGAACGCTCACCGATCAAGGTCAGGGTGGTTGTCCGAGCACGCCGGGCCCTCGGCGGAACCGGGCGAAGCCGACGCGGGAGGACAGAACGTGCACTTCGCGGAGCTGTCGGCAGCCCAGCCGCGCCCGGTCGTCCGCCGGCGAAGCTTCGAGGACAACGGGTTTAGCCCCTCGAAGCGGTGGTAGCCACGGGAGGAGCCACCCCGGAGACCAGGGGCCCGCGTCCTGGCTGCAGGGACCGGGCGCGAGCCCCGGCCGCGGGCCGGACGGCGGACCCCCAGCCTCGCCGTCCGGCTCCTTCCCCTCGCTCGTTTCCCGCACGCGACGCCGGGTATCCGGTCGTGACGGCCGAAGGAGGATCCGATGGCACCGAAGGGCGGCAGCGAAGCGGCGGTGGCGGAACCCGCGGTCGTCGTGCGCCATCGGCTGCACGCGGACTTCGCCGTCCGGTTCCCGTGGCTGCGCCGCGCGCTGGGCACCCGCAGCGGGCTCGACCTGGACGCCGGCGGCCTGCGCGTCCGGCTCGGGCCGTGGTTCCTCGCGACTCCGCTGAGCAACCTCGCCGGCGCCGAAGTCAGCGGCCCGTACCACGCACTTCGCGGTCTCGGCGTGCGGTTGTCGCTCGCCGACCGCGGTCTGACCTTCGGGACGACGACCGAAGGTGGCGTCTGCCTGCGGTTCCACGAACCGGTGCCGGGCATCGACCCGTGGGGCCTGATCCGCCACCCGGGCCTGACGGTCACGGTCGCCGAGCCGGCTCTCGTCGCCGAAGCGATCAACCGGGTGGTGACGCGGGCGTGAGCACCACTCGGATCCTGGCCGTCGCGGTCGGCTGCCCGTGGATCGTGCTCGCGGATCCGGCGGGCACCGAGTTCTGCCTCACTCAGGCTTGGCCCTCGGGCAGGTAGACGTCGTCGCCCGCGTACGTGGCGAGGCGGGCGTCGAAGTCGTCCGGGGCCCCGGGTCTCCGGAAGTCCGGCGGGGCCGGCTGGCCGGGATAGCCGTCGCCGTAGAGACCGCGGACGAACGCCACGACCGCGTCCGGCGCCGGTAACACGTCTTCGCCCAGGTACGCGAGCACCACCACGTCCTCGCCCGTCGCCGACTCGACCGCCGCCGCCCAGCCGTCGCGCTCGTCCCACAGCAGTGCCGTCTCGTGGTCCGGGAACCGCGCGAGCCGCTGCTCCAGCGCGATGTACGCCGTGGCGGGCGCGTCCACCTCGCAGAACCACGCGGGCGCGTCCAGCTCGGCCGCGACGGCCAGCAAGTACTGTCTCAGCCCGCGCGCCGCCGCGCCGAGCCCGTCCCGTTCGATCGTCACGCGCCTGCCTTCCGGTCGATACCCCCGCCGGGTGGTACCCCGGCGCCCACCTGGTCAATCGCGGTACTCCCCCAGGTGGAGCAGCAGGTCAAGGACATCTTCGTCGCTCGTCTGGCGGAAATCCGCGTACCACTGGCCGACGGCGCGAAAGTCCGGCGGCTCGGTCACGCAGACGACGTCGTCGGCTTCGCCGCGCAACCCCGCCGCGGCGTCCGGGGCGCCGACCGGCGCCGCGAACACGACGGACCGCGGGTTCCCGGCCCGCACGTCGCGCAGTGCCGCCGTCGCGGTGACGCCGGTCGCGAGCCCGTCGTCGACGAGGATGACGTCGCGGCCGGCGAGGGCGGCGGCGGGCCGGCCGCGACGGTAGCGCTCGAGCCGGCGGCGTGCCTCCGCGCGTTCCCGTCGCTCCGCCCGCACCATCCGGGCCGCGGTCAGCTTCAGCCCGCGCAGGATCGCTTCGTCGTAGATCGCCGGGCCGTCCGGGGTCACCGCGCCGACGCCGAACTCGCGCCGGCCGGGCGCGCCGATCTTGCGCGCCACCGCGACGTCCAGCTCGGCGCCGAGCCGCCGCGCGACGACGGCGGCCACCGGCACACCACCGCGGGCGAGGCCGAGCACGAGCGGACCGGACCAGGGGCGCCGGCTCAGCTCTTCGGCCAGCCGCCGGCCGCCGTCCTCGCGATCGGCGAAGACCCGCTGGCCGTCCATGCCGGCTCCCTCCGCATCGGCCGCCAGGGTAAACCCGCGCCCCGGGGGCGACGTGCGTGAATTCCTGTCCGAAACCTGTCTCGGTGAGGACTGGACCAATAATATTAGCTCCCGAAAATGGAAGCATCGCCGTTCAGCGTGGAAGGTGGACGATGAGCTTCCTGGTTCCCCTGCTGACCGTGGTCCTGGCGGCCACTCCGACACCCGCCCCGAGCCCGGCCGCGGCCGCTCCGCTCGCGGTGATCTGTGACAAGTACTGCGACGCAAGGGATCCCGCGCTCTCCCCCGGCGACCGCGAAGGCGCGACGGCGTCCATCAGCGGGCGCCGGCTCTCCCTGCACCTCGACGACGGCGACGACATGGGCTGGGCGGCGATCACCGGCGGCGCGGCCGGCGACCACGTCTGGCTGGACCGCTCGTTCGACGCCGGGCGGACGTGGGCGTCGGGCAGCAAGCTGGGCGACACCGCGACGCCGTCGGGTTCGACCGGCTGGCGGACCCTGATGTACAACGCCGACGACTGGAACAACCTCGGTGTCGGCCTGCTGCGGGCGTGCGGGCAGCCCGCGGGTTCGGGGAGCATCGCGTGCACCGGCTGGGCGCGCACGACGTGGAACGCCTGGGACCGGCGCACGGCGGCCGCGACGGCGCTGATGGAGCGCTACAACCTCGGGACCGGCCTCTTCGACACGACCGGCTGGTGGAACTCGGCCAACGCGCTGACCGCGATCATCGACAACGCCCGCGTCAGCGGCATGAACAGCTACCGCTACGCGATCGACACCACGTACACGAAGAACCTCGCGGCCCAGGGCGGCCAGTTCCGGAACGACTACATCGACGACACCGGGTGGTGGGGCCTGGCGTGGGTGGACGCGTACGACCTGACGGGCGACAGCCGCTACCTGAACACCGCCCGCGCCGACGCGGACCACATGTTCGCCTACTGGGACGGCGTCTGCGGCGGCGGGGTCTGGTGGAGCACGAGCCGCACCTACAAGAACGCGATCCCGAACTCGCTGTACATCCAGCTGAACGCGGCTTTGCACAATCGGATCCCGGGCGACACGGCGTACCTGGCACGCGCCCGCGCGGGCTGGACGTGGTTCTCGGGCTCCGGCATGATCAACGGCTCGAACCTGGTCAACGACGGACTGACCACGTCGTGCGCGAACAACGGCCAGGCGGTCTGGACGTACAACCAGGGCGTGCCGCTGGCGGCGCTGACCGAGCTGAACCGCGCGACGGGGGACGCGAGCCTGCTGACGAAGGCCCGCGCGATGGCGAATGCGTCGACGACGAACGGCTCGCTCAACCCGGGCGGCATCCTCCGCGACCCGGGCGAGACGGCCGGGGGCGGCGGCGGGGACGGGCCGACGTTCAAGGGTGTGTACGCGCGGGACCTGGCGGTGGTGAACGCGGCGCTGTCGGACCACCCGTACACGAGTTACCTGCAGCGCCAGGCGAACTCGGCGTACGCGAACGACCGGAACAGCGCGGACGCGTACGGACTGATGTGGGCGGGCCCGTTCGACCAGGCCGACGCCGCGCGCCAGCAAACCGCCCTGGACCTCATGAACGCAGCCCCCTGACCGCGTGATCCGAGCCGGATCTCGCGTGTTTGGACCCGGATCTCGCGTGATTGAGGCCGGAACTCGCGAGTTCCGGCCTCAATCCCGCGAGTCACGGCTTCAAGCACGCGAGTTACGTGTCAGAGCGTCTTCTCCAGGCGGCTCGCGAGGAGCTTGATGAACCGGGCCGGGTCGCCCAGCTCGCCGCCTTCGGCCAGCAGGGCCATTCCGTAGAGCAGCTCCGCCGTCTCGGCCAGCCCCGAGTCGTCCGGACGCGCAGTGTGCGCTTCCCGCAGGCCGGTGACCAGGCCGTGGTCCGGGTTCAGCTCGAGGATCCGCTTGATCGGCGGCAGCTCCTGCCCCATCGCGCGGTACATCTTCTCCAGCGTCGGCGACAGGTCGTGCGTGTCCCCGACGATGCACGCCGGCGACGTCGTCAGCCGCGACGAGAGCCGGACCTCCTTGACGTCCTCGCCCAGCGCCGTGCCCATCCACGACAGCAGGCCCTCGAAGTCCTTGTTCTGCTGCTCGCGCGCGACCTCGGTGGCCTTCTTGTCCTCGTCCGACTCGAGGTCGACCTGGCCCTTCGCGATCGACTGGAACTGCTTGCCGTCGAAGCCCGGCACCGCGTCGACCCACATCTCGTCGATCGGGTCGGTAAGCACCAGCACCTCGTAGCCCTTGGCCCGGAACGCTTCCATGTGCGGCGAGTTCTCGATCGCGGACCGCGACTCGCCGGTCATGAAGTAGATGTGTTCCTGGCCGTCCTTCATCCGCTCGACGTACTCGCGCAGCGAAGTCGGCTTCTCCGCGTCGTGCGTCGAAGCGAACGACGAGATCTCGAGGATGGCCTCGCGGTTCTCGAAGTCGTCGAGCAGGCCTTCCTTGACCGCGCGGCCGAACTCGCGCCAGAACGTCGCGTACTTCTCGGCGTCGGCGGTCATCATCGCCTTGACCGTCGAGAGGACCTTCTTGACCAGGCGGCGGCGGATCAGCTGGATCTGCCGGTCCTGCTGGAGGATCTCCCGCGAGACGTTCAGCGAGAGGTCCTGCGCGTCGACGACGCCCTTGACGAACCGCAGGTACTCGGGGACGAGCGACTCGCAGTCGTCCATGATGAAGACGCGCTTCACGTACAGCTGGACGCCGCGCTTGCGCTCCCGCAGGAACAGGTCCATCGGCGCCTGCGACGGCAGGAACAGCAGCGCCTGGTACTCGAACGTCCCCTCGGCCTGCAGCCGGATCGTCTCCAGGGGGTCCTGCCAGTCGTGGCTGACGTGCTTGTAGAACTCGTGGTACTCGGCCTCGGTGACCTCGCTCGACGAGCGCGCCCACAGCGCCTTCATCGAGTTGACGGTCTCGGTCTTCGGCTCTTCGCCCTCGGCGGCCTCGCCGGCCATCCGGATCGGCCAGGTGATGAAGTCGGAGTACTTCTTCACGATCTCCCGGATCTTCGCCGGGGACGTGTAGTCGTAGAGGTGGTCCTCGGCGTCCTCGGGCTTGAGGTGCAGCGTGACCGTGGTGCCCTGGGGCGCGTCTTCGACCGGCTCGATCGTGTACGTGCCTTCGCCGGAGGACTCCCAGCGGACGCCCTCGGTGGTGCCCGCCTTGCGCGTCACCAGCGTGACCTTGTCCGCGACCATGAAGCTCGCGTAGAACCCGACGCCGAACTGGCCGATGAGGTCCTGCGACGCCGCGGCGTCCTTGGCCTCCTTCAGCTTGCTCAGGAAGTCCGCGGTGCCGGACTTGGCGATCGTGCCGATGAGGGCGACGACCTCGTCGCGCGTCATGCCGATGCCGTTGTCCCGCACCGTCAGCGTCCGCTCCGCGGCGTCCGTTTCGAGCGCGATGTGCAGGTCGGTGGTGTCCGCGCCGAGGTCCTTGTCGCGGTACGACTCCAGCCGCAGCTTGTCGAGGGCGTCGGACGCGTTGGACACGAGCTCCCGCAGGAACGTGTCCTTGTTCGAATAGATCGAATGGATCATCAGCTGGAGCAGCTGACGCGCTTCCGACTGGAACTCGAGCGTCTCGATCGGGGTGGTCACTTCCGGTCCTTTCCGGTGCGGGGTGCCGAGCGGGCCGATCCTACCGAGGCGGTCCGACATTCCCGGTGCTCACCCGGTCGTGCACTTTATGAACGCAATGTAGGTGGGTCCCGCCCCGCGGGGTGATGCTGGCCACGCCCCGCTGCCGATCAAGGAGGATCGAGTGCCCGGACCCCTGCCCCGGTGGGCGGCCGCGTTCGCCGCGGCCTGCGCCCTGACCACCGCCTTCGCCGCTCCCGCCGCCGCTTCGGGCGGCATCGTCGACCACCCCGTGCGCACCACCGGCTGCGGCCGCGCCGCCCCCGTGCCGTCCGGCGTGACGACCACCCGCCACGTCGTCTCCGGCGGGCTCGAGCGCGAGTACACCGTGCACCTGCCGGCGCACTACAACCCGCGCCGGGCGTACCCGCTGGTCCTGTCGTTCCACGGGCACAAGCGCACGTCGCAGTACCAGGAGGAGCTGTCCGGCTTCTCGGCGCTCGACGCGATCTCGGTCTACCCGCAGGGCCTGATCGGCACCGACGGCGAGTCGGCGTGGACCGGCGCGCCCTACTCGGCCGCCGCCGACGACGTCCTGTTCACCAGCGACCTGCTGAACTCGCTGCAGCGCGACCTGTGCGTCGACAACGACCGGATCTTCGCGGCAGGCAAGTCCAACGGCGGCGGGTTCGTCGGCGTGCTGGCGTGCCGGCTGCCCGGCCGGATCGCGGCGTTCGCCCCGGTGTCGGGCGCGTTCTACCCGCAGGGCGGCGCCTGCCACCCGAGCCGGCCGGCGCCGATCCTCGACTTCCACGGCACCGCCGACACGACCATCCCCTACACCGGCAACCCGGACAAGGGCCTGCCGTCGATCCCCGGCTGGCTGGCCGGATGGTCCACAAGGGACGGTTGCTTCCCGAAGCCCGTGTCGTGGACGCCGGTCAAGGGCGTGGTCGCGCAGAAGTGGCTCGGCTGCGACCGGCGGAGCACGCTGGAGCACTATCGCGTCGAAGGCGCCGGGCACGTGTGGCCGAGCACGCAGCCGAACAACGACTCGGCCACGCCGACGGTGATCGACGCGACGCCGGTCATCTGGCGGTTCTTCCGCACGCATCCGCTGCGGTGAAACACGATTGACGCAGGTCGCGCCCCTCGGCGACGATGATGCGCACCAGGCAGAAGCCGCCCGCCGGAGCAGCCGACGGGCGGCTTTTGCGTCATCGAAAGGGGTTCGCCATGCGCGTACTGGTGCTCAACGCCGGCTACGAGCCGCTGCAGACCGTGTCCGTCCCGCACGCCATCCGGATGCTGGTGCGGCACGTCGCCGAGATCCACGAGGCCGAAGACGGTCTCGCCTACGGGCTGTTCCCGCGCCCGAAGATCGTGCGGTTGCTGAGGTATGTCGTCATGAAGTGGCGATATACGCAGCCGCCGCGCTGGTCCCGCCGCGGGGTGCTGACCCGCGACGGCCACCGCTGCGCGTACTGCGGCCGCCGCGCGACGACGATCGACCACGTGACGCCGCTCAGCCGCGGCGGCGCGCGGACGTCGTGGCTGAACACGGTCGCCGCCTGCGGGGGCGCGTCCCGCAGCTGCAACGCGCGGAAGGCGGACAAGCTGCCGGCCGAGGCGGGGATGACGCTGCGGTTCACGCCGTACGTGCCGACGTGGGACCAGCTGCACGCGCTCACGGCGTGAGGCCGCGGCCCGCCTCACCGCCATGAAGGGCACCCTCATGGCTCTTATGTCCATGAGGGTGCCCTTCATGGATTTGGCGGGCTGCTCGTCGGCGGCCGGGCGGGTGGGTCGTTAAGCTCGAACCGATCGTCCCCCGCATCCGTGTGTCCCGGGGGAAGGCCGGGAGGTCGTCGTGACCGACGCAGGACAGCTGATCGCCGGGCGCTACCGGCTGGTCGACCGGATCGGCCAGGGCGCCATGGCCGTCGTCTGGCGTGCCCGCGACGAGCGGCTCGACCGCGTCGTCGCGGTGAAGCAGCTGGGCTACGACCCCTCCGGCGGCGGTCAGGGCGGACCGCGGGCACTGCGGGAGGCGCGGCTCACCGCGCGGCTGCGGCACCCGCACGCCATCACCGTGCACGACGTCGTCGAGCACGACGGCGCTCCGTACCTGGTCATGGAGTACCTGCCGGCGCAGAGCCTGGCCGACGTCCTGCTGGAGCGGGAAAGCCTGCCCGCCGATCAGGTCGCCCGCATCGGCGAACAGGTCGCTTCGGCGCTCGCCGCCGCGCACGCCGAAGGCATCGTCCACCGGGACGTCACGCCCGGCAACGTCCTCACCACGCCTGACGGCGTCACGAAGATCGCCGACTTCGGCATCTCCCGCGCCACCGGCGAAGGAACCGTGACGGGCGGCGGGTTCATCGCCGGCACGCCCGCCTACCTGGCGCCCGAAGTCGCCGGGGGCGCCGAAGCCGGGTTCCCCGCGGACGTCTTCTCCCTCGGCGCGACGCTCTACCGTGCGCTGGAGGGCATCCCGCCGTTCGGCACCGACGACAACACCATCGTCCTGCTGAAGCGGGTCGCCCGGGACGAGGTCACCCCGCCGAAGCACACGGGCCCGCTGGCCGAGGTGCTCGGCCGGCTCCTGCAGCGCGACCCGGCCCAGCGCCCGTCGATGGCGGAGGTCCAGGAGCTGTTCGAGGCGGTCACCGGCGGCCGTCCGCTGCCCCCGCCGCGTGCCCGGCCCCGCACGGAAACCCGCATGCTGCGCCTGCCCCGCCCACGCCGCCGGGCGGTGCTGGCGTCCGCGGGCGGAGCCGTGCTGCTGGCCCTGGGCGTGGTGATCGGGACGGCGCTCGTCCCGGACGCCACGACGCCGATCGCGGCGCCGGCGTCGTCCACGCCCCCGACGACGGCACCCCCGACGACCACCACTCCCGCCGACCTGGGCTGTTCGGCCAGCTACGCGGTGACGACCTCCTGGCCGGGCGGCTACCAGGTCCAGGTGACGATCCGCAACGACCACGGCACCGGCCTGCGAGGCTGGAGCGTCCGCTGGTCGCTCCCGGCCGGGCACCGCATCGCGGGCCTGTGGAACGGGACGTTCACGGTCGAGGGCACGACGGTGACGGTGGACAACGCGGACTGGAACGCCAAGCTCGACGCGGGCGGCTCGACGACGTTCGGCTTCAACGCGGTCACCGGCAACGGCAATTCCTCCGCCCGGCCGGAGCTCACTTGCCGGACGGTGTGAGCATCGGCCGCAGCAGCTCCCCGTAGGCCGGCGCGTGGGTGAGGTGGGGAACGTGCCCACCGGGCGTTTCGACCAGCGGCACGCCGAGCTGTCCGGCCAGCCACGCCGAACACTCGGCGAGCCAGTGCCCGTCCGCGGCCGGGTCCCGGCTTTCCGCTCCCGCGGTGACCGCGCAGGGAATCCGGACCGCCGCGAGCTGTTGCTCGGTCGGCTGGTAGTTCAGGGCCGACGTCAGCTCAACGCCGAACAGCACTTCGCCGTCGCCGAGCAGCCGATCCCGGAACGCGGGGTCGAACGCCTCGTAGGCGTCATCGCCGGCGACCCACCGCTGGAACCTCTCGACGGCCACCCGTGGGCCTCCCTCCGCCATCCCGGTGGCGATGACGTCTTCGAGGGCCTTGGCCGCGGCCTCCGGAGCCGACGTGACCGCGAGATAGGGCGGTTCGTGGAAGACGGCGCCCCGCACCACTTCCGGATGCCGGATCACGAGGTTCGCCAGGATCATCGCACCCATGCTGTTCCCGCAGCCGGCGACCGGACCGAGACCGAGCGCCGTGACCAGCGCGGCCGCGTCGTCGGCTTGTTCGTCGATGGTCGTGGTGGACCAGCCGGCCGGGCGGGGGCTCCGTGAATTGGCTCGCCGGTCGTAGGTGAGGACCGTGTATTCGTCCGCCAGGGCATCGGCGACTTCGGTCCATTGACCGGCGTCGCCGACCGCGCCCGAGATGAACAGCAGCGACGGTCCCGCACCGCGCAGTTCGTAGTACAGCGTTGTTCCGTTTACCGTAATGAAAGACATGGCCATTCGCCTCCTCCGCGAGCCGACCACGGCCGGTGGGCGACCACCAGAGCACAACGGCCCTGAAGAGAAGTCACGGTCTAGCGCTCGCGGGCCGCCCGTTCCAGCTCGTCCAACACCGTCCGGACATCCGGCCGCCGCGCCAGTCCCGATCTGGTCAGCGCGAACACCTTGCGCGTCAACGGTTCCTCCAACGAGTGCAGGTGCACCCCCAGCGGGCCGTCCGGCAGCGCCATCCTCGGCACCAGCGCCACCCCCGCACCCGCCGCCGCCAACGCGACCAGCACCGCGAAATCCGCCGACTCCGCGACCACCGACGGCACGAACCCCGCCGCACCGCAAGCACGCTGGATCATTTCGTAGCACGACAGGTCCGAGGACGGCACGAGCCACGGATGATCCGCGTAGTCGGCCAAGCGCACCGGCCCCCGCTCCGCACGGCTCGACGCCAGCAGCACCGGCTCCTCGAGCAGCACCCGCTCCTCGCACCGCGGCGGGATGTCCCGTGGCAGCAGCGAATAGCTGTGCACGATCGCGATGTCGACGTCCTGGCGCCGCAGCGACTCCAGGGCCGCGGCCGGTTCCTGCACCACCAGCCGCAGGGAAACCGGGCCGCCCCACACCCGCGGCACCAGCCCGCGCGCCGCCGAGGCGAAGGCGGCCACACGGACCGTCCCCGAGCCGTTCCCCGCCACCGCCGCCAGTGCGGACTCCGCCGCGGCCAGGTCGTCGAGGATGACTTCGGCGTGCGAGACCAGCAGCCGCCCGGCCGGGGTGAACGCGAGGACGCGGCCCTGCTTCTCCAGCAACGGGACGCCCGCCTCGCGTTCGAGCGCCGCCAGGTGCTGCGAGACCGCCGGCCCGGTCAGGTGCAGGGCCGCCGCCGTGGCGGCGACGGTCCGGTGCTGGGCGAGTGCGTGCAGCACGCGTAGCCGTCGAAGCTCCATCATGAAGTCATACTTTCCGAATAGCGAAGAAAGCTTAACTGGTACTTAAGCAGACTACTGCCGACGATGGAGCCGTGAAACTCCTGGCTCTGGCCCTCACCGTCGTGCTCTGGGCGTCGGCGTTCCCCGCCATCAAGGTCGGCCTCGACGGCTACGGCGTCGCCGGGCTGTCGTTCGCGCGGCTCGCGGTCGCCTCGGCCGTCCTCCTGCTCGCCGCACCGATCCTCAAGGTGCGCCTGCCCCGCGCGAAAGACCTGCCCCTGATCGCACTCTGCGGGCTCGCCGGGATGAGCGCGTACCAGGTGCTGCTCAACTGGGGCGAGGTCCACGTCCCGGCCGGCACCGCCAGCCTGCTCGTCTCGGTGGCCCCGGTGTTCAGCGTCCTGCTCGCGACGGCGTTCCTCGGCGAACGGCTCACCATGGCCAAGGTGCTCGGCAGCGCCGTCGCCCTCGGCGGCAGCGCGCTCATCGCCACCGGCAGCGGCCTCGCGTACTCACAAGCCGCCTGGGTCGTCCTCGCCGCCGCGGCCGTCCAAGGGATCTACCACTTCTGCAGCAAGCCCCTGCTCGAGCGCTACACCGGACTCGAAGTCGCCTGCTACGCGATGTGGGCCGGGACGCTGTTCCTGGCCCCGCTCGCACCCCAGGCCCTGCACGCGGCCGAGACCGCCCCGGCGAGTGCGACCCTGGCCGTCGTCTTCCTCGGGGTACTCCCCTCGGCCGCCGGGTTCGTCGCCTGGGGATACGCCGTCGCGCGGCACTCGATCGCCGTCGCGACCGGCACGCTCTACCTCGTCCCGGCCGTCGCCCTCGCGGTCGCGTTCGGCTGGCTCGGCGAGGTTCCCACCTGGGTGGACGCCGCCGGCGGTGCGCTCAGCATCGCCGGCGTCGTCCTCATCTCCCTCAGCCGTGGAGCCGGTCGAACGGCAGCCGCAGCACCTGGCCCGCCGGAACCGGCGCGTTCCGCAGCCGGATCGCGTCGAGCTCCGGTGCCGTGAGCGCCCGGCGGTAGAAGCGGATCTCGTCGAACGAGCCGTTCCAGCGGTACTGGTTGTCCAGCCGCTGCCCCAGCTGCAGCTGGAACGACACCGTCCGGCTCACCGAACCCGCCGCCGCGGCACCCGAAGCGACCTGGACGCCGTCCACCCACAGCAGCAGCTTCCCGCCGGTGCGCTCGAGCGCCACGTGGTGCCAGGCCTGGTCGTCGTACGCCTGCGCGGAAGTGACCGACGCGCTCCCGGCCGCCGTGGTCATCATCGCGATCAGCCGGTGGTTCGCCGGCTCCCCGCGCAACCACAGCTGGGGCGCGGTGGTGCCCATCCCGCCCAGCCAGAACAGCACCTGGTTGCCCTTCGTGGCGCCGTACCGGAACCAGCCCGTCCACGTGAGGTCACCCTCCCCCGGGGGCTGCGCCGGGTCATAAGGCACCCGGACGTAGTCGTCGACGCCGTCCAGCGTCAACGCCCCGCCGAAGCGTCCGGCAGCAAGCGAAGCACCGCCGAGAACCCGGGCGTCGGCGTGTCCCGAAACGTCCGGTGTGGACGGTCCCGCCGAGTTGTGCCACCCCAGGTAGTCCTCGTTGAAGCGCGCGAAACGGATCTCGTCGCGCGCGTCGACGGCGCCGCCTTCGTACATCAGCCCGATCTCCGAGCCGCCGATCTGCACCAGGTCCGAATATCCGGACCAGTCGGTGGTGATCTGCGTGCCCTGCTCGGCGTTCTCCCACGTCCGGCCGTTGTCGTACGACGACCGGATCATCATCCAGCGGCGCCGGTCGGTGTCCGACGGCGACGAGAACAGGAGACGGTTCCCGACACGCACGATTGCTCCCTGCACCATCGGCGTCACCAGGTCGGGGATGGTGGTGAAGGACTTGGTGAACGTCTCGCCGCCGTCACGGCTGATCGCGTAGTCGCGGTTGCCGATGTCGGTACCGCCCTGCTCGCGGCCGCCGGCGTAGATCGACCCGTCGGCCAGCTCGACCACCGTGACTTCCGACGGTTTTTGCGTGTACGTCCCGTCGACCGGGTGCGGGTAGCTGTTCACCGCGCCGACGCGCCAGTTGCGGCCACCGTCGTCGCTGTAGACGAGGCCCGCGTGGTTCTCGACGGAATGAGACCCGTCGCTGGTTTCCGCGTTGACGCCGAACACGAGCCGCCCCGCGTACCGGCCACGAGTCAGCTGGATCCCGTGCACCGGACCGGACGCGTACCACGAGTCCCAGTTCGGCAGCTTCGCCTGCGCGCTGATGTCGACCGGCGTGGACCAGGTCAAGCCGTCGTCGTCGCTGTATTGCGAATGCGGGGTGCGCGGGCACGGGACGTCGCACGCCTTGTCGTCGTCGCGGCCCTTGTTGTACGTCGTGATCAGGACGATCCGGCCGGTGCGGCTGTCCACGATGGGCACCGGATTGCCGTGGGTGTCCCCGCCACCGCGGTTGACGACCTGCAGCGGCGACCACGTCTTCCCGCCGTCGGTGGACCGTTTGAGGACGAGGTCGATGTCGCCGGTGTCGCCGCAGTTGTCGATGCGGCCCTCGGCGAACGCGAGCAACGTGCCGTGGGTGGACTTCACGATCGCCGGGATCCGGAAACAGCTGTACCCGGGATCCTGCGAAGCCTTGAACAGCACCTGCTGGTCGAACTGCGGCGCGGCCTGCGCCGGGCTCACGGCGAGCAGCGAACTCGCCACCAAGGCCACCAAGGCGGCCCATCTCCCCAGTGTTCTCATTCTCATCCCTTCAGGACGGCGACACCTCGCGGGGCGAGCCGGACCTCCCGGACCGGCCGCGACGGGTCGGTCAGCAGGTCCGGCGCGGCGTGCGGCAGGTCGACGGTGACCGGCTCGGTGCCGTGGTTGAGCAAGATCAGGTAAGCGCTTTCCTCGCCGTGCCGGACGACCGCCTGGACCCCGGGCGCAGTGGCGAGCACCGGCGTCACCCCGGCTTCGGCGGTGACGCGGCCGAGCAGCGGAGCCAGGTCAGGCCGCGTCCCCACGTACCAAGCGACGCCGTCGCCGAACGCGTGACGGGTGATCGCGGGCCGCCCGGCCAGCTCGCCCGAGGCGAACGACGCGACGACCTCGGCGCCTTCGAGTTCGACCCATTCGGACCAGATCGAACCGGAATCCGTTGTCCCGTCGGCGAAATCGAGGGAGATCGATCCGTCCAGGGGCCAGAACTCGTCGACCCGCAGGCCGAGAACGTCCCGCAGCGGCGCGGGATGCCCGCCCAGGTAGGCACGGTCGCAGCCGTCCACGATGCCCGAGAAGTACGACACCACGAGATGCCCGCCGCCCGCGACGTACGCGCGCAGGTTGTCCGCGGAAGCCTGCTCCAGCAGATACAGGTTCGGGACGACGACCAGCTTGTAGCCCGTGAGATCCCGCAAGGGGTGGACGACGTCGCAGGTGATGTTGGCGTCGAACAACGGCGCGTAGTGCGCGAGGTGCGTCTCGAGCTGGTCCAGCTGAGCCGGGTGCGAGTCGAGTTCGAGGCCCCACCAGCTCGGCCAGTCGTGCAGCAGGGCGACGTCGGCCCGCACCCGCGTCCCGGCCAGCCCGGGCACGCGCGCCAGCTCTTGCCCGAGCGCGGCCGTCTCCCGGAACGTCCGGGTCTCGCGCCCGCCGTGCGGGACCATCGCCGAGTGGAACTTCTCGGCACCACCGCTGGTCTGGCGCCACTGGAAGAACAGCACGGCGTCGGCGCCCTGGGCGATGGCCTGCCAGCTGCCGAGCCGCATCGCACCCGGCGGCTTGGGGCTGTTGCGGGGCCGCCAGTTCACCGCGCTCGGCGCCTGTTCGAGGAGCATCCACGGCTGGTCCTTCGTCGACCGGACCAAGTCGTAGGCGAACGCGGCTTCGACATGGGCGCGCGGGTCGTAGGGGTCCGGGTACGAATCGAGGCTGACGACGTCTTCGTACGGCGTCCACGTGTGCCAGTCGAGAGCCTTCTGCACCAGGCCGACGAAGTTGGTCGTAATCGGCGTGTCCGGGGTGATCCGCCGCAGCACGCGCTGTTCGGTCAGGAAGCAGCCGAGTGAGGCGTCCGAGGAGAACCGGTGGAAGTCCAGCTGCTGCGCGGGATTCGGGAACGTCGGCGCGACGCGCGGCGGCAGGATTTCGTCCCACGCGGAGTAGCGCTGGGACCAGAACGTCGTCGTCCAGGCCGCGTTCAGCGCGTCGATGGAGCCGTAGCGCTCCCGCAGCCAGCGGCGGAAATCCGACGCCGACTCGTCGCAGTAGCAGGCCCGGATGTGGCAGCCGTACTCGTTGCCGATGTGCCACATCGCCAGCGCCGGATGCCCCGCGTAACGCGTCGCCAATTCCGAGACCAGCCGTTCGGCGTGCGCACGGTAGACCGGGCTGGACGGGCAAAACTGCTGCCGCGCACCGGTTGACAGCCGGACGCCGTCGGCGCGCACCGGCAGGATCTCCGGGTGCGCGTGGGACAACCACGCCGGCGGCGACGCGGTCATCGTCGCCAGGCACACCCGGACTCCCGCACCGGCGAGGCCGTCCATCACGTCGTCGAACCAGCCGAAGTCGTACTCCCCCGGCCGCGGTTCGACGGCCGCCCAGGAGTAGATCCCCGCCGTCACCATCGTGACGCCGGCTTCGGCCATCAGCTTCAGGTCTTCGCGGCGGACCTCTTCGGACCAGTGCTCCGGGTTGTAGTCGGCGCCGTAGCGGATCATCAGAGCAGGCCGGCTTCGGCGAGCTTCTCCTTGATCCGCAGCAGTTCCTCGTCGTCCAGGGGAAGCTGCGGCGGCGCCATGACAGCGTTGTCGATGAACCCGCGCATCTTCATCGCGGCCTTGAAGGCACCGAGCCCGGCCGAGCCGCGGCCCATCCGGCTCGGCGGCGCCACGGACGTGATGGAGAACAGCTTCAGCAACCGTTCCTGCTCGCGCCGGGCCGCAGCGAGGTTCCCGGACTTGAAGTGGTCGTGGATGAGCACGTACCCGACCGGGTCGACGTTGCCGAGGCCCGGGACGGCGCCGTCGGCACCCATCGCCAGTGCCGCGTCCACGATCAGCTCGGACCCGGTGAACACGGCGAAGGTGTCGAGGCCGCGGTCGCGCTTGCCCAGCAGCACGGCCCGGAACGCGGCTTCGTCGCCGCTGGAGTCCTTGAGCCCGGCGAGGACGCCGTCGGCGGCCAGGTCGAGGACCATCCCGCCGTCGAGCTTCGTGTGCACCGCGACCGGGATGTCGTAGGCGACGATCGGCAGCGCCGTGCGTTCGTGCAGCAGGCGGAAGTGCCGGTCGACCTCGGCGACGTGGGTCCGCGTGTAGTACGGCGCGGTGACGACGACGGCGTCGGCCCCGGCCGCTTCGGCCGTCTTGATGTGCTCGGCGACCCGCAATGTCGTCATGTCGATACAACCGGCGAGCACCGGCACCCGGCCGGCCACCTGGTCGACCGTGGTTTCGACGACGACGCGGCGCTGGGCGTCGGGCAGGAAGGCGACCTCGCTGGAGGAGCCGAGGACGAAGACGCCGTGCACCCCGGCGTCGAGCTGAACCTCGACGTGGCGGCGCAGCGAGTCGGTGTCCACGCTGAAGTCGTCGTTGAACGGCGTGCACAGCGGCGGGACGATTCCGGCGAACTTCGGCATCAGGCGCTCACTCCGGTAGGGATCTCGGGATGGATGCAGCGGTAGGTGTGGCCTCCGCCCGCCGCGGCCGGCGGGGGTAGTTCGGCCGCGCACTCGTCGGTGGCCTTCGGGCAGCGGGTGCGGAACGAGCAGCCGCTCGGCGGGTGCGTCGCCGACGGCACCGGCCCGGTGAGCACGATCGGCTCCACCGGGTTCAGCAGGCTGGGCGTCGCCGAGAAGAGAGCCCGCGTGTACGGGTGCCGGGCGTCGTCCGGCAACGCGCCCGCCGGGGCCTCTTCGACGATCCGGCCGAGGTACATCGTGACGATGCGGTCGCTCATCTTCTTGACGGTCTGGATGTCGTGGGAGACGAAGACCATCGCCAGGTCCAGCTGTTCGCGCAGGTCGAGCAGCAGGTTGAGGATCTGGGCGCGGACCGAGACGTCGAGGGCGGACGTCGGCTCGTCGGCGACCAGCAGCGCGGGCCGCAGGGCCAGGGCCCGCGCGATGGCGACGCGCTGGCGCTGGCCGCCGGAGAGCTGGCCCGGAACCGCGTCGGCGGCGCTGGCGGGCAGGCCGACCAGGGACATCAGCTCGCGGACGCGGTCGTCGCGCTCGGCCGGCGTCCCGGCGTGGTGCACGTCCAGGGGGTCGCGGATGATCCTGGCGACGGCGAGCCGGCGGTTGAGCGCGGTCGACGGGTCCTGGAAGACCATGCCGACCTCGCGCCCGGACCCCTCGTCCAGGGGCTTCCCGCGGAAGCGGACCGTGCCCGCGGTCGAGGGCTGCAGGCCGACGATCACCTTGGCCAGGGTGGACTTCCCGCAGCCGGACTCGCCGACGACACCGATCGTCTCGCCCGGGTTCACGACCAGGTGGGCGTCGGTGAGGGCGTACACGTTGTCGTGGCCGAAGAGGCCGCGGCCGCGGATCTTGTGCACGACGTGGACGCCGTCGAGCTCCAGGAGGTTCACGCCGTCACCTCCTTCTCGCGGGCGATGTCGACCGCCGGGAAGTGGCAGGCGACGAGGTGGTCGACCGGCTCGCCGAAGCGGACCGGGGTCTCGTCGTGGCACTTGGCGCGGGCGGCCGGGCAGCGGTCGGCGAAGCGGCAGCCCGCCGGGAACTCGGCCGGGGCCGGCACGACGCCCTTGATCTGGGTGAGCCGGGCCTCGTTCTCCTCCAGCGACAGCACCGCGCTCAGCAGGCCGCGCGTGTAGTGGTGCCGGGGCGAGCCGACGACTTCGGCGGTGCTGCCCAGCTCGGCGACCTGGCCTCCGTACATCACGACGACGCGGTCGGCGATCTCGGACACCAGCGCGAGGTCGTGCGAGACGAGGATGAGCGCGAAGCCGAGCTCCTCCTGCAACCGCAGCAGCAGCGCCATGATCTGGGCCTGGACGGTGACGTCCAGCGCCGTCGTCGGCTCGTCGGCGACGATCAGCTTCGGGTCCCGCGAAAGCGCCATCGCGATCAGCACGCGCTGGCGCTGGCCGCCGGACAGCTCGTGCGGGTAGGCGCGCAGCGTCCGGCCCGGGTCGAGGTTGACCAGTTCGAGCAGCTCGGCCGGGGTGCGGGTGCCGCCGCGGCGGGTGAACTGCTTGAGCTGGGCGCGGATCGTCATCGCCGGGTTGAGCGAGCTGAGCGCGTCCTGGTAGATCATCGCGATGTCGTGGCCGAGGTGGCGGCGGCGTTCGCCGGGGCGCAGGGCGAGCAGGTCGCGCTGGGCGAACCGGATCTGCCCGGACACCTGCGCCGTGGCCGGCTGGAGGCCGAGGATCGACAACGCGGTGAGTGTCTTGCCGCAGCCGGATTCGCCGATCAGGCCGAGGACTTCCCCGGCGCGGACGCTGAAGGACACCCCGTCCACGACGTCGACGCCTTCGTGGCGGCCCGGGAACGCGATCGCCAGCCGGTCGACTTCCAGGACCGTGTCCCGGTGGTCGAGCGACCGGGCCGTGCGGGCCAGCCGCTCCCCCGCTTCCCGCAGGCCGGCGATCGGCAGGACGGGCGCGGTGTCGGCGTCTTCCCGCTTGGCGACGGCCTTCGCGACTTCGGCCGCCTTGACCGCGCGGGCCGACGGCGCGGCCCAGGCGTCCGAGATCCGCTCCGACAGGATGTTCAGCGCGAGCACCGTCACGAGAATCAGCAGGCCGGGGAACAGCGTCGCCCACCAGCCGCCGGTCAGCACGAGGTCCTTGCCGTCGGCGAGCACCGAGCCCCACGACGGGTCCGGCGGCTGGATGCCGGCGCCGATGAACGACAGCGACGCCTCGAACACGATCGCGTCGGCCACCGTGACCGTGCAGTACACCAGCACCGGGGCCGCGCAGTTGATCGCGACGTGCCGGGTCAGCACGAAGAACCGCTTCGCCCCGATGACGCGTTCGGCCGCGACGTAGTCCTCGCCGTACTGGGCCAGGACGTTCGCCCGGATCACCCGCGCCACCGGCGGCGTGTTGAGGAACCCGATGGCCAGGATCAGCACGACGATGCCGTGGCCGAACACGGCGACGAGCACCGCGGCCAGCGCGATGCCGGGAAACGCCATGATGACGTCCAGCACGCGCATGACCACGGCGTCCACCCGGCGGTGCGACGTGGCGGCGAACGCCCCGATCACCGCCCCCGACACGAGCGCGAGCGCCACCGCCCCCAGGCCGATGGCGAGCGACCAGCGCGTGCCGGCGACGAGCCGGGAGAAGATGTCCCGGCCCGACGTGTCCGTCCCGAACCAGTGGGAACCGCTAGGCCCGCCGGTGTCGGTGCTCAGCGCGTCCGGGTTGTGCGTCGCGACGAGCGTGCCGAGCACGGCGACCAGCAGCAGGACGCCGAGGATCGCGAGCGCGGGCCAGGCCGCGCGCAGGCCCTTCACGCGTGGCTCCGCAGGCGCGGGTTCGCGATCAGGTACAGGACGTCGACGATCAGGTTGACCAGCACGAACCCGATCGCGATGGTGATGACGAAGCCCTGCACCTTGGCGGTGTCGCCGTCGGTGACGGCCTGGATCATGTTCTGCCCCATCCCCGGCAGCGCGAACATCGTCTCGATGACGACGGCGCCGCCCAGCAGGTAGCCGACCCGCAGGCCGAGCACGGTCAGCGGCGTGACCAGCGCGTTGCGCAGCACGTTGCGCCCGACCACGACCACCGGCGGCAGGCCGCCGCCCCGCGCGGTGCGGACGTAGTCCTTGTCCAGTTCCTCGACCATCGACGTCCGGATCACCCGGGTCAGCTGCGCGGCCACCGGCAGCGCCAGGGAGACCGCGGGCAGCGTCAGCGAGTTCAGCCAGCCGCCGAAGGAGTCGGCCGGGCTGACGTAGCCGCTGGTCGGGAACAGGCCCTGGCCGACGGCCAGCCACTGGACCAGCAGCAGCGCCACCCAGAACGCCGGCGCGGCGACCCCGGCCAGGGTGACCACCCGGATCACCTTGTCCGGCCAGCGGTCGCGGAACAGCGCCGACGTCACGCCGAGCACCAGCGCCGTCACCAGGGCGATGACCAGGCCGAGCAGGGTCAGCTGGACGGTCAGCGGCAGCGCGGTCGCGATCGTGTCGCCGACCGGCTGCTTGGTGATCACGCTGGTGCCGAAGTCCCCCTGCACCAGGTGCCAGACGAAGTGGACGTACTGCAGCGGCAGCGGGTCCAGCAGCCCGTTCTCGAGCCGGAACTGCTGCAGCTGCTCGGCGGTGGCGTTCGCGCCGTCGAACGCGGCCAGCGCCGGGTCGACCGGCGCGAACCGCATCACGATGAACACGAACAGGATCACGCCGAGCAGCAGCGGGATCAGGGCGAGGATGCGGCTGAGCAGCATCCGCACGACGACGGCCACGGGTGTTCTCCTCTTAGACCGGCTTCGCCTGGTTCAGGTAGATGCCCGGGTAACCCTGGGCGCGCACGCCGGAGATCGCCTTCGGGTCCCACGCCGTGCCGAGCTGGGTGAACACGACCGGGTAGATGACGGCCTGCTCGGAGATCAGGTCCAGCAGCTGCTTGTTCAGCGTCGTCCGCTTGGCTTCGTCCGTTTCGGCGGCGGCCTGGTCCTGCAGCGCGAGCAGGGACTGGGCGTCGGGGCCGGTGAACCGCGCGTACTTGCTGGTGAGGATGGACTTGGCGTCGTAGTAGTAGCGGATCATCAGGTCGGGGTCGTTGCCGAACTGCAGCGGGTTGTTGGTCGTGGCGACGACCTGGAAGTCGGTGCCCGCGTCCAGCTTGGAGAACAGCGCCTTGGTGTCCTGGGAGTCCAAAGTGGTCTGGACGCCGATCGCGTCCCAGCCCTCCTTGATCACCTTGACGCAGTCGGCGACCAGCGAGGTGTTCGTCGTGGACAGGGTGACCTTGAGGCCGCTGACGCCGGCCTGCTGCAGCAGCTGCTTGGCCTTGTCGGGGTTGTAGGCGAAGTCCTGCGACGCGGGCTGCGAGGACGGGAGCTTCGGGTTGATGAACGACGTGCCGGGCGAGCCGGCGCCCTTCAGCCCGATGTCGATCATCTTCTGCTTGTCGATGGCGTAGTGCAGCGCCTGCCGGACGAGGTTCTTGTCGAACGGCGCGTGCGCGGTGTTGAAGAGCAGGAAGAGGTTGTTGCCGCCGTCGGCGAACTCGACCGTGCGGCCGGCCTTGCGCAGCTGGTCGGCATTGGCGGCCGGGATGTTCTCGGCGATCTGCGCGTCCGGCTTGGCGCCGGAGATCGCGGCGACGCGTGGGGCGGAGTCCACGATGGACTTCCACAGCATCTTGTCGTAGGCCGCCGGGCGCGGGCCGTTGTAGTCGGCGAACTTCTCGAAGCTGGTGTGGCTCAGCGCCGCCTGCTCGACGACCTTGTAGGGGCCGGAGCCGACGACCTTGCCGCCCTTCGCGTCGTCCCACTTGCCGTCGTAGACGTGCTTCGGCACGATCTTGCAGCACTGGATCCGCTGCAGCGCGTACGGGAAGGGGAACTTGAGGACGAACTCGACCGAGCGGTCGCCGGTCTTGCGGACTTCCTGGAGCCAGTGCGAGAAGAAGCTGTGGATCAGCACGTTCTCCTTCTCGTCGAGCGCGCGGGCGTAGGTGAAGACGACGTCGTCCGCCGTCACCGGCTGGCCGTCGTGCCACTTCGCGCCGTCGCGCAGCTCGAACTTCAGGCTGGTGCCGCCGACGTCGGCCGGCAGCGCCTTCGCCAGGCCCGGGAAGGGCGCGCGGGTGATCGGGTCACCCTCCACGAGGGACTCGTAGCAGTGCAGGATCGCCGCCATCGAGAAGGCCGACGCGGTCTGCAGCGGGTCCCACGTCTGGTTGTTGCCGTAGCCGATGACGGCGGTCAGCGAGCCCGCCGAGCTGCCGGTCTTGTTGGTGGACGCCGGCCCACCGCACGCGGCTAGCATGGTCGGGAACGCCAAAGCCGCCCCGGCGAAGGTGGTGTAGCGCAGCAACTGGCGGCGGCTGAGCGACGGGCTCTGGGACATCGCTGTCTCCTGCGGGCCTCGAACGGTAGGACATGGGACGTCCTATGACCGGCGTGAGCCTAGGATGGGTTCGCGTGCCGGTCAACCCTTCTGGACGTATGACGTAGGATGTCCTCTCACGACGCATCCGGGGAGGACAGCAGTGGCCCGTCCGCAGCGCAGCGAAGAGATCACCAAGCGCATCATCGACCTGATCGTCGAGCGGGAGCTCCCGCCGGGCGCACCCATGCCCACCGAGCTCAGCCTGATGGAGGACATCGGCGTCAGCCGCAACTCCATCCGCGAGGCGATCAAGGCCCTGCAGGCCCTGGGCATCGTCGAGATCCGCCACGGCTACGGCACGTTCGTCGGCTCCGCCGGGTCGGAGTCGCTGCAGACCTGGCTGCTCTTCCGGACCCGCGCCCGCGGCGCCACCGACGTCGGGCGGCTGCGCGACCTGCTGGAAGTGCGGGAGATGCTCGAGACCGAGCTGACCCGCCGCGTCGCCACCGACCACCGGCCCGACCTGGTCGAGGAGCTGCAGGCCTGCGTCGCGCGGATGAAGCGCAAGGGCCCAGACGCCGCGGAAGCCGACCGCGAGTTCCACGACCTCATCTGCGCCGAGGCCGGGTTCGACCTCGCACGCGAGCTCACCGGGCTGTTCTGGGACGTCTACCGGATCGCGGAAAGCGAGCTGGGCGGGCCGGCGTCGTCGCCGACCGCCACCGCGAAACGGCACCAGGTCATCGTCGACGCGCTCCTGCTGCGCGACGCCGACGCCGCGGCCGAAGCCGTGCACCGGCACTTCGACGAGGTCCGCAAGCGTGCGAAAGCCGGTCCGTACGGCGGTTTCGGCGTCGCGCGGCCGGTGCCCGCGGCCCATTCCTGACTCTCGGTGGTTGACCCGTTCGAGGTAACTTCCGGAAGATCGGGAAACCGGGCACAACGGGTCCGGCGCCTGGCTCGTAGTAGTGGTGATCAACCACCACACGGAGGTGCCAGTGCGAAGAACTTTGTCCGTCCTGGGGGTCGTGCTCGCCGGGCTCGGGGGAATCGCTCCCCCGCAGGCCGGCGCGGCGGTGCCCACGACGTCCGCTACCTTGATCACCGGCGAACGCGTCAGCGTCCGGACCACCGCCGACGGCCGGTCCCTGTTCGAAGTGCGGCCCGCGGCGGAGAAGGGCATGGCCCGGACGCTGGTGCACCTGCGGCTCGGCGACCGCGACTACGAGGTCCCCGGCACCGCGCTCCCCTACCTCGGGCGCGGCCTGGATCTCAGCCTGTTCGACATCGGTGCGCTGCTGGCCGGCGCACCGCTGCCCGCCGACCCGGCGACGTTCGGGCCGGCGCTGGCGAAGCAGTTCAAAGAGGACAACGCACGCGGGCACTTCGGCGGGCAAGGGCTCTTCGCCGGCGGCGCTCGTTTCGCGCTGCCCGGGGCGCGCCCGGCCGTCCAGCCTCGTTCGGTGATGCGCACGGTGTCACTCGACGCCAACGACATCGCGGGCAAGCCGGCCGACACCGGCGTCGCCTTCCTGTACAACACCGACGACGGGAACCTCCTCGACTTCAACGAGAGCGTCAACTACTTCTCGGGCGGCACGGCGAAGTTCAGCGCGCCGGACGGGAACTACAGCGCGCTCGGCGTGTTCTGGACGGCCGACGCCGACGGCAACGCGACCGAGGTGCGGTTCAGCGCGCAGCCGGAGTTCGCGGTGAAGGCGGACAAGACCGTCCGCGTGGACGCTTCCCGCGCCTCCAGCAAGCTGACCTGGACGACGCCGCGGCCGGCACTGCTCGACGACACCGGGTTCTTCTTCCGCCGGGCGGCGACGACCGGGCCGGCGCTGCTCGTCGACTTCGACGCCGGGCCCGGCGTGCCGATCTCGGTGTCGCCGACGGCGGTCCCGGTCCGGACCGGCGCGCTGCAGACGTACCCGTACAGCAGGCTGGTGTCCCCGCCGGGACCGGGCACGCCGTACGAATACGTGCTCCAGAAGGCGAGCACCGGCACGATTCCGCAGCAGCGGTACATGATCACGGCGAAGGACGTCGCCGCGGTGGACGCCACCTACTTCAGCGAGTACTCGTCGCTCGGCCTGCGCCAGCGCAGCGGGATGTTCTCCTTCGAGGACAGCGGCGGTCGCGTGTCGCACCCGATCCAGCTGCCCCGGAAGCAGACCGAGTACGTCTCGGCCGCGCCCGGTCTGAGCTGGTTCGGCGGGTTCTCGAAGTACGTGCTGCCCGGGCCGTTCCCCGGCTGGGCCGGCGGGCAGTACGAGTCGTTCCACATCTACCAGGGCGGCTCGTCGGTCACCGAAGACTGGAACCGGTTCCCGCTGCACCCGACGGGCGCGGTGGCCCTGCTGCCGCTGACCGACGCCGCGATGTTCACGCAGCCGGGCGCGACCCGCGCCGGTGACCTGGTGCGCATCGCGATCACGCCGTTCAGCGACAACCAGCCCGGCCACAGCGGCTTCGGCTTCTACGGCGAGTCGCGCGACACCATGACCGGGTACTACCGGCTCACCCAGGACGGCACGACCCTGGCCGAGGGCACTCCGTCGGGTGGTTTCGAAGCGGGCTTCGAGCAGGAGGTGGCCCCCGGACCGGCCACCCTCGGGCTGACGATCGACGCGGGCCGCACCGGGCCGATGTACCACCAGAGCACGGCGAGCCACACCGAGTGGACGTGGAAGTCGCAGCACGTCGAGGGCGCGACGCTCCCGGCGGCGCTGTACTGCGCCCGCGGCGACAACGGGCCCGACCGGTCCTGCGCGGTCGAGCCGCTGCTGTCCCTCGGCTACGCCGTCGGCGGTCTCCGGCCGGACGGGTCCACCCCGAGCGGCCCGCAGGGCCTGGACCTCACGGTCGGGCACCTGCAGCAGAGTGCGGGTTCGCCGGTGACGGCCGCGACGGTGCAGTACTCGACCGACGGCACGACCTGGCAGGACGCGACGGTGACCCCTCGCGGCGACGGCGTCTTCCACGCGGGCTTCCCCACGACCACGGACACGTTCCGCGGCATCGACGTCTCCTTGCGCGTCACGGCTTCCGACGCGGCCGGGGCGACCATCGCCGAGACGATCACCGCCGCCTACCACGTCTACGCGTCCTGAGGGGAAGGTCCACTGTGAACAGAAGACTCATCGGCGTGCTGAGCGCCGTGGTGGTCGTCGTGGGCGCGTTCGCACCCGCCGCGTCCGCCGCTCCGATGACGCGCGCCGCGTGTCCCGACCGGCCCGGCGTGCTGCGCTGCCTCACCACGTACACGCCGGGCGCGGTCCGCGCGCTGGACGACGGCCCGGTCGGCTGGGGTGCCGACGACCTGGCCTCGGCGTACGGGCTGCCGTCCGGCGCGGGGCCGGACACCGTCGTCGGCATCTCGATCGCCTACGACGCACCGAACCTGGAGGCCGACCTCGCGGCGTACCGGGCGCAGTACGGCCTGCCCCCGTGCACGACGGCGAACGGCTGCTTCCGCAAGGTGAACCAGCAAGGTGCGGCGGCGCCCCTGCCGGCCGCGAGCTTCGGCTGGGCAATGGAGTCCACTTTGGACGTCTCGATGGTGTCGGCGGCGTGCCCGTCGTGCCGTCTCCTGGTCGTCGAGGGGAACACGCCCGGGTTCGCCGACCTGGCGGAGACGGAGGACACCGCGGTCCGCCTGGGCGCGGCGGTGGTCTCGAACAGCTACGGTGCCCGGGAAAGCGGCGCACCGCTGGCCTTCGCGAGCCACTACCGGCACCCAGGGGTGACGGTGGTGGCATCCTCCGGCGACGCAGGCTTCACGGCGGCGAGCTACCCGGCGGTCCTGCCCACGACGGTCGCGGTCGGCGGGACGTCACTGGCCCGCGACCCGTCCTCGGCCCGCGGCTGGACGGAATCGGCGTGGCAGTACGGCGGCAGCGGCTGCTCGGCGTACATCGCGAAGCCGTCGTGGCAGAAGGACCCGAACTGCGGAAAGCGAACGGTCGCGGACGTCGCCGCGGCGGCCGAGGACATCGCCATCCACTACACGGACGCGGGCGGCTGGCTCCCGGCGAACGGAACCAGCGCGTCGGCACCGTACGTCGCGGGCTTGATCGGCCGGTCGGGGCAGGCGGGAGTGACCCAGCCATCGACGTTGTACGCGAAGGCAGGTTCATTCACGGACATCACGGCGGGCACCAACGACCCGGTGGGCGGCGGCAAGAAGTGCGGTAACGACTACCTGTGCGTGGCGGCAGCGGGCTACGACGCCCCGACGGGAGTGGGGGTACCCAACGGTCTGACCGGCTTCTGACGACAGTCATGAGGGGCACCCTCATGGCTTTTACGGCCATGAGGGTGCCCCTCATGGCCGGCCACGGCTCAGCCCGGCCGGCACAACCCTCGCTCATAAGCCAGCAACCCCGCCTCAGTCCGGTGCGCGCACCCCAGCTTCCGCACCACCTGAGCCACCAGCCCCCGCACCTCCGGCTCCCCCACACCCAGCCGGCCGGCGATCTCGGCGTTCGTCAGCGCGGACCCGACGCCGACCAGCACCTCGCGCTCCCGGGCCGACAACCGGTCCACCCCGGCCAGGCGCTCGTCGCGTGGTCCCGACAACCGCGTCGCCGCCGAGACCAGGCGGCGGGATGCGTCCGGGGACAGCACCACGTGGCCGTCCGCCGCCAGGCGGACCACCTTGATCAGCTCGTTGCGCCGGGCGGACCTCAGCAAGTACCCCGATGCCCCGTCGCGCAGGGCGCGCAGGATTCCCGCGTCGGAGTCGAACGTCACCAGGGCCAGCACCGCCGGGCGGCGGAACACCGGCCCCAGTGGCCCCAGCCGCAGGTCCAGCAGCACCACGTCCGGCAAGTGGCGGCGCAGAGCCGCTCGAGCCGCCGGAGCGTCGGATGCCGAGCCGATCACCTCGATGCCGTCGGTCTCGGCCAGCAACGCGCCCAGGCGGGAACGTACCGCCGGGTCGCGTTCGGCCACCAGGACCCGGACCGGCGGCGGTGGCAGCACCGTCAGTCCTTGGGTCGCAGGCGGATCAGCGGCAGGTCGGTCCGCGACGCGCCCACCAGGTCACGCCCGCCCGGGCCGCGCAGCCGCAGCTCGCGGAACCGCACCGAAGACAGCTGCGCCGCTTCGATCGGGTACACGTCGCCGTAGCGCTTGATCTTCTCGACCAGTTCCTTGCCCAGCAGCTCCACCAGGCCCGCGTGCCGGCTCGCGCCGCCGCCGAGGGGAACGTCCAGCTGCCTGCGGACCTCGGGAAACCGCTGGTCCAGCTCGACGGCCAGCTGGTGGATCGTGACGTAGGCCGGACCGAACTCGGACGCGTCCGGGCCCGGCGGGATCTCGCCCAGCACCTTGATGAGCTTGTCGTCCATCCCGAGTTTGTCCCACAGGGTCACGTTTTCCTCCTGTCGTGGCCGCCGCAGGTCTACCAGAGGACCGGCACGCGGTCCACTCCCCCGGTGACCCGGTTCGTCCGGACCTCCAGCTCCCCGACCGGCACCGCGAGCCGCAGTCCCGGGAACCGGCGGAACAGCGAGCCGAACACGACGCGCAGCTCCGTGCGGGCGAGACTCGCGCCGATGCAGAACCAGCCGCCGTAAGCGAACGCCACGTGCGAGTTGGGCTTGCGCTCGGGGTCGAATTCCGCGGCGGCGGGGAACACCGACGAGTCCCGGTTCGCCGCCGCCAGCGACAGGACGACCGCGTCGCCCCGAGCTACCGTCACCCCGCCCAGCGAGACGTCGTCGTGCGCGTACCGCAGCACCCCGAGCCCGCCCGGCGCGGACAGCCGCAGGATCTCCTCGACGACCCCGTGCGTCCGGCCCTCGGGGTCGGCGGCCAGCGCGTCGCGCCGCGCGAGGTCGGTGAGCAGGTACAACACGCCGAGGTCGATCCGGTTGGACGTCGTCTCGTGGCCGGCGAACAGCAGGCCGGCGGCCAGCCGGGCGAGGTCGCCGTCGGTGAACGCGGGGTCCTCGGCCTGCGCGCGCACCATGTCCGAGACGACGTCCTGACCGGGCGAGCGCCGCTTGGCCTCCGCCAGCCGGCCCATGTACGTCGCGAACTCGTCGAGCGCAGCGTCGGCGCCGGAGCCGATGTCCATCCGGCCCATCCGCTCGGACAGCACGCGGAACGTGTCGCGGTCTTCGTACGGGACGCCGAGCAGCTCGCAGATCACCAGCACCGGGAGCGGGAACGACAGGTGTTCGTGCAGGTCGACCGGCTCGTTCGCCTGCCGGGCGCGCTCCATGGCGTCGAAGCAGCCGTCGGCCAGCTCCTGGACGTGGCCGGCGAGGCGCCGGATCCGGTTGGCGGAGAACGCGGGCACGAGCATCTTCCGCATCCGCGCGTGCTCGACGTGCTCGGTTTCGTGGTCACCCTGCGGCCGGCTGAGGATCGCCGCCTCCGAAAGCGACGACGCGGTTTCCGGCGCCGGGTGCGAACGGCCGAAGCGCGGGTCGGTGAACACCGCGCGAACCTCCTCGAACCCGGTGACCAGCCACGCCGGGTCGCCGGTCGGGGTGGTCACCGGCACGACCGGCCCCTGCCGGCGCAGCACCTCGAAGAGCGGGGCGATCTCCAGGACGTTCGGCCGCTCGAACGGCAGGCGCGGGGTGTCCGTGGTCGCGGTCATCGGGGTCTCCTCCCGGGTGCGCGGCCGGTCGGCGCGGACGCGGGCGGGCCGGTCACCGGCCGCTCCCCCGGCCCCCCGCGGTCCACGGTACCCAGAAACCCGCGCGAGGGCGGGGAACGCGCGATTCCCCGCCCTTTCGGGCCAACGCGTCACCCCGGCCGGTGTGGATAACGAGGGGCCGAGGCCCGCCCGCTCACCCGGAACTGTCGGTCCCCGCCGCTAGCCTGGATACCGGGGGCCGGAGGCCCGCCCTACAGCAGTTTCCAAGCCTGAGTCAGGGTCTCACGCAGGATCTGCTCCATTTCGTCGAACTCCGCCTGGTCGCAGATCAGCGGCGGCGACAGCTGCACGACAGGCTCGGCCCGGTCGTCGGCCCGGCAGTACAACCCGGCGTCGAACAACGCGTCCGACAGGAACCCGCGCAGCACCCGCTCGGATTCCCCGGCGCTGAACGTCTCTTTCGTCACTTTGTCCTTCACCAGCTCGATCCCGTAGAAGAACCCGGCACCCCGGACGTCCCCGACGATCGGCAGATCGGTCAGCTTGTCCAAAGTGGACCGGAACGCGTCTTCCCGGGAAAGCACGTGGTCGTAAAGACCCTCCCGCGCGATCAGGTCGAGGTTCGCCAGCGCCACCGCGCACGAAACCGGGTGCCCGCCGTAGGTCGAGCCGTGCATGAACGTCGTCGCGCCCCGGGTGAACGGTTCCATCAAGCGTTCGGAAGCCAGCACCGCGCCCAGCGGCGCGTACCCGGACGTCAGGCCCTTCGCCGTGGTGATGATGTCGGGCTGGTAGCCGTAGCGCTTGGCGGCGAAGTCGTACCCGACGCGGCCGAACGCGCAGATCACCTCGTCCGACACCAGCAGGACGTCGTGCTTGTCGCAGATCTCCCGCACGCGCGCGAAGTAGCCGGGCGGCGGCACGAAACAGCCGCCGGTGTTCTGCACGGGCTCGAGGAACACCGCGGCGACCGTGTCCGCGCCCTCGAACTCGATGGCCTGCTCGATCTGGTCAGCGGCCCAGCGCCCGTAGGCCTCGTAGTCGTCGGCGTGCTCGGGCGCGCGGTAGAAGTTCGTGTTCGGCACGCGCAGGGTGCTCGGCACCAGCGGCTCGAAGTCGGCCTTCGCGCCGGGGATACCGGTGATCGACAACGCGCCCTGCGACGTCCCGTGGTAGGCCAGCGCGCGGCTGATCACCTTGTGCTTGGTGGGTTTCCCGACGAGCTTGAAGTACTGCTTGGCGAGCTTCCACGCCGTTTCGACCGATTCGCCACCGCTCACGGTGAAGAACACGCGGTTCAGGTCGCCGGGTGACACCTCGGCCAGCCGCGAGGCCAGCTCGATCGCCGTCGGGTGCGCGTGGCCCCACAGCGGGAAGTACGCGAGCTGCTTCGTCTGCCGCGCGGCGGCTTCGGCGAGCTCCTCGCGCCCGTGGCCGACCTGGACCGCGAACAGGCCGGCGAGCCCGTCGAGGTAGCGCTTCCCGCGGGCGTCCCAGATGTAGGCACCCTCGCCGCGCACGATCACCGGGACGTCGGTCTCGTCATAGGCGGAGTGGCGGGTGAAGTGCATCCAGAGGTTGCTGCGGGCGGCCTGGGCGAGGCTCGAAGCGTCGGTCATGGCTCGGTTATCGCATGCCCGCACCTGCTGACGCAAGCGATTCAGTCGTCCAGACGAATCGGGTCGACTAATTCATGGTCATTTACCGCAGGCGTCCTTCGGATTTAGTCGTCACCGTCAGCGAGAGCCCCACTGGTAGGTCTGTTTCCGCAGCTTGAGGTAGACCATCGCTTCCGCGTGCCGGACGCCCGGCAGCGCGCGGATCCGGGTCGAGATCAGCTGGAGCAGTGCCTCGTCGTCCTTGCAGACGGCCTCGCAGAGCAGGTCGTAGCGCCCGGCGCAGAGGATCACGTACGCGATTTCGTCCATTTCGGCCAGTGCGTCCCCGACCGGCTCCAGCGGCCCCTCGACGGTGATCGCGATCATCGCCTGCCGGAACAGCCCGACCTGCAAGGGATCCGAGACGGCGACGATCTGGATGACGCCGGAGTCGGACAGCCGCTGCACCCGCTGCCGGACGGCGGCCTCCGACAGGCCGACCGCCTTGCCGATCGTCGCGTACGCGCGCCGGCCGTCTTCCTGGAGCTGCGCGATGATCTGCCGCGAGATGTCGTCGAGCACCGGCGGCGCGGGCCGGTGGGGGGTGTCCTGGCTGCTCACGCCCCGGATCATCCCCGACGCGGGCTACGCAGGGCAAACGCTACGACCTCGTGACGATGAGTGACTAAATCCGAAGCGAGCTGTCGAAGCAGACAACGAAATCGGTCGTCTTCCTGGCGTTGACAAGCCCGAATCGGTGCTGTTCCATCCGTCGCACCTTGCCCCGGCCGGAGGGAACGCCCATGCCCCGCACTCCCGCCCCGCCCGCCACCGACGCCGCCACCACGACCGCCGGACCCCGCGCGCTGACCCGGTCCATCGGCGTCGGCGGCGGCACCCTGCTGACGCTCAGCTGCGTGACGCCGGCGTCCTCGCTGTTCGTCCTCGTGCCCCCGCTCTTCGCCGACCTCGGCACCGGCACCGCGCTCGCCATCGCGCTCGCGGTGCTGCTCTGCGTCGGGATCGCCTTCTGCTACTCCGAACTCGGCACGCTGGTGCCGAGCGCCGGCGGGGAGTACGCGATGGTGACGACGGTGGCCAACCGGTTCGCCGGCTGGCTGACGTTCATGCTGTCGTTCATCGTCATCCTCGTCGTCCCGCCGATCATCGCGATCGGCGTCGCCGACTACGTCGCCGCGGTCGCGGACATCAACCCCTCGGTCGCCGGGGCGCTGGTGATGCTCGCGTCCACCGTGATGGGCCTGCTGAACCTGCGCTCCAACGCCTGGATCACCGGGATCTTCCTGGTCATCGAGATCGTCGCGATCTTCGTCGTGTCGCTGCTCGGGTTCACCCACACGACACAGAGCGCGGCCGTGCTCGTCAAGCCGTCACTCGGCACGAGCGGGATCGGCCTGATCGCCGTCGTCGCCGGGCTCGCGGTCGCGTTGTTCGTCGTGCAGGGCTTCAGCACTGCCGTCTACCTCGCCGAGGAGATGCGCGAGCCGCGCAAAACGGTTGCCCGGACCGTGTTCTGGACGCTCGGGATCAGCGCACTGGTCATCCTCGTGCCGGTCGTCGCGATCACCCTCGCGGTGCCGGACGCCGCCGCGCTCGCCGGCGTCGACCTCACCGCGCTCGTCACCGGCTGGAGCAACTCGGCCGTCGGTGCCGCGATCAGCCTGTGCATCGCGGCCGCGATCGTGAACGCGGTGATCGTCATGGTCATCCAGAACTCGCGCGTGCTCTACGCCTCGGCGCGCGATCAGGCGTGGCCGGCGCCGGTGAACCGCGCGATGGGCGTGGTGAGCGAGAGGTTCGGCGCGCCGTGGGTCGCGACGCTCGTGGTCGGGCTCTCCGAAGCCGTCCTCTGCTTCGTCCCGGTGGACACGCTCAGCGGCGTCACCGGGGTCGCCGTCGTCGCGCTGTACCTGAGCGTCGCGGCCGCCGCGCTGTTCGCCCGCCGGGCAGCGCACCGGAAGCCGCACGTGTGGCGCATGCCGGCCTGGCCGGTGGTGCCGGTGCTCGCCGTCGCGGTGCTGGCCTACGTCCTGGTGGAGCAGAGCGCGCTGGACCTCGGCATCACCGCCGGCGTGCTGGTGGTGTCGGCGCTGTACTGGTGGGGCTACCTGCGCCGCCGCCCCGAGCGCTGGGTCGTGACGGTCCCGCGGGAGGAGTAGCTCAGTCCTTCCCGCGGCCCTTCAGCTGGCGCAGGCCGACGACGATCACCGCGAGCAGCCCGACGACCCCGACCACGACCCAGATCCAACCGGGGATACCGCTGGTGTCCACGGCGGTCGGGGCGCTGGGTGCCTGGGCCTGCGCGGACGACGTCGGCGCCGGGGCGGCGGAGGTGGGCGCCGGGCTCGAGGCCGCGGCCGCGAGGCTGAAGTGCACGGTGCCGGTCAGGTTGTCGCCGTCGTCCGCGATGACCTTCCAGGTCAGGGTGTAGGCCTGGGCCGGTCCGGCCGGGGTCACCGGCGCGGTCACGACGGCGCCGGCCACGGCCGGCGTACCGACCGTCCAGGCGGTGCCGTCGCGGCCGGTGACCTTCACGGCGTCCGGCGGCAGCGTCACGGGCTCGCCGAAGGTCAGCCGGACCTCCGTCGGCGCGGCCGTGAGCGTGGCGCCTTCGGCGGGTGAGCTGGACTCCAGCTCGGTGTGGGCCGAGGCCGGCCCGGCGAGCACGACGAGCCCGATGAGGGCGGTGAGAGCGGCTCCGAACGCACGACGCGGGATCATCCGGACATCCTGCCCTATCCGGCCGTGCAGTCTTCGTGTCCACCCGTGCACCCGGGTGGGGCTCCCTTCTCATCACGGCGCGCATTGGCCAAGATGGACGCCTGGGTGGCAAGGGAAGGACCTCCATGGCGACTGTGCGCGACGAGGCCGACGCGCGGCGGCAGCTGCGTGCCGAGCAGCAGCGGGACGAGGACGGACCGAGGGAGCGCGCCTCGGGCGTCGCGAAGCCGCAGGGCACCGGCGCGGCCGCGCTGGTCGCCGACGGCACCGACGTCCTCGAGCTGGACTACGCCGAGATCGACGCCGCCAAGAACGCCCTCGACGCGCGTCACCAGGAGCTGTCCGGCTACCTCGAAAGCGCCCGTGAGCTGGGCACGCCACTGGCCGACGGCAAGGGCCCGGTCTCCCACTGGATGCGCCGCTCGTTCGGGCTGCGCGGCGGCGCCGAGGCCGGCGGCGTGCAGGCCGCGCTCGAGTCGTACCTCGGTGAGCTGGCTTCGCTGCGGCAGGCGCTGGACGCCGTCGCGGCGGCGCATCGGAGCAACGACGAGGAGGCCGCCGCGGCGCTGCGGGCGGGTGAGCGCGATGCCTGAGTTCCACTCCACGCACCACGAGCCGACCGCGCGAGAGAAGGCGAAGGCGCGGCGGGTGCGTCGCGAGAAAGCCGTGAACAACCGCGAGGACAGCTTCGGCAAGATCAACTGGGACAGCTACGACCACCGCGAGCTGTGGGACATGGTGCAGTCGGCCGACCCGCCGAGGCTCGGCGAGCAGGCGCACCGGTGGGCCGAGCTCGCCCGGGGCGTCGACACGGCCACCGGCGACGTCCACACGCTGGTGCAGAAGCTGCTGCTGTCGTGGCGCGGGCCGTCGGCGGCACAGGCGGCGGACTCGATCCAGCGCCTGACCGGCTGGGCGAGCACGGCGGGCGAGAACGCCCGGCACATCGGCGACGGCCTCGACAGCTACACGTCGGCGATCGGCGAAGCCCGGCGGAAGATGCCGGAGCCGGTGCACTACTGGGCCGAGCGGTGGTTCAAGGAGGGGTACGCGGTCAAGCGGCTCGACGGGCCCCAGGGCGCCTACATGCTGGACGAGCTGCTCGACGACAAGCTGCCGACGAAGAAGCAGGCGGACGACGCCAAGGCCGAGGCGGTCCGCGTGATGGAGCAGTACGAGAGCGCGAGCCACGACGTCCGGCACCGCCTGCCGCCGGCGTTCGACGCGGCGCCGCAGGTGAGCGCGACGGGTTCGGATGCGGTGGTTCCGCGGGTGCCTCACGCGCCTGTTGTCGAGGCGCCGCCTCCGTCCCCCGAGCCGGACTGGACGCCGGATCGGGCGCCGGACGACTCGACGTCGACCGCGTCCGCGTTGCCGCCTGTGTTCACCGGCGCCGGGGTGCTGCCTGCTGCCGGCCTCGACGGGGTGATCGGTACGGGGACTTCCGGCGGGCCGGGTTTCGCAGGCTTCGTCGGCTCGGGCCCGGCCGGCTCGGGAGCACTCGGCGAAGGCGGACGGGCCGGCGTGGGGCGCTTCGGGACAGCGGCCTCAGGCTTCGGTCCGGGGTCGGCGGGCGGCCGCGGCGCGGGATCGGGGTACGGCATGTACCCGCCGGGCCAGGGTGGCGCGCGGCGTGAGGAGGACACCGAGCACCGCGACAAGTACGCGGACGGCTACGACCTCCTCGACGACCTGCCCCCGGCGTACCCCCCGGTGTTCGGCGAATGACGGGCGGCTTCCACGCGGACCCGGCGGCGCTGGACGCCTTGGCGCTCCGGCTCGAGGACACGGCAGAGGAGTACGGGGCGGCGGCGAGCCAGGTAGAGACGGCGGGTTCGGGCGACCTCGGCCCGGCTGCGGTATCGGGCGCGCTCGCCGTGCTGGCGGGCGAGTGGTCGGGCAGGATACGAGCGGTGGAAACGGACTTCGCGACGGCGGCAGGCAGTGTGCGAGCGGCTGCGAAGGCCTACCGGACAACGGATGCGGCGGCGGCCGAGGAGCTGGGCCGAGCCGATGGCTAGCCGGGCCGCGGCCGCCGTGCCGAGCCGGCCGGCAGCCGGCTCCCGCGAGCCCGGCCGCCCGGGTGCCGATACCCCGGCCTGCGCGGCGAAAGTCCGCCGTCCCACCGCAGCCGCAACCCGCGAACCGGCCGACCGCGTCGCGACCGCCGCCCCTGAACCGGGCCGAGCCGATGGCTGAGTTCCGCGGCCTCGGCTTCGACCCGGTCCCCGGCCGTCCCGATGCCGTCTCCGAAGCAGCCCGCCACTACACCTCCGCGGCCGCACAGCTCGGCGAAACCCCTTCCCCCGGCGAAATCCCCGAGTGGGCCGGCCGATCCGCGCAAGCACTCGCCGATCGCGCCGCACGAGCCGCCACCGGCCTCGCCGCCGTCCCCGAAGCCCTCCGCTCGGCCGCCGCGATCCTCGATGACTGGGCCGGCACCCTCGTCGCGAATCACCGCCGTGCCGAAGACCTCGACCGCCGGGCCACCGCCGCGCGCCGAGCCCTCACCGCCGCCCAGGACGACGTCGACCAAGCCGAAACCGACGCGCAGTTCTCCCCCGCCGCCCAGCCGGACCTCACCGCGGCCCGCGCCCGCCTCGCAACGCGACAAGACGACCTCGACCGCGTCCTCGCCGAAGCCCGCGAGCTGGAACGTGCCCACGCCACCGAAGCCGCCCGCGTCGCCGATCGGCTCCGAGCCCTCGGCGACGGTGCTCCCCTGCCGAGCACCCCCGATTTCCCCGCCGTCACCACACATCTGGAGACGTTCTCGGCCATCGGGCGCGAGCTGGGCGTGAACGTCGCGAAGACCCCCGTCGTCCCGGTCACGCCGCCGCCCGGCGCGGTCGGCGCGTTCGCCGCGGCACTGGGTGGCCGGTGAAACTGCCCGCCGTTCCGGGGATCACCCCGGTGAACCTGGACTCGGTCGAGCGCACCACCGCCGAGCTGCACGCGCTGATGGCCCGTCTGCGCGGCCCCGACGCCGCCCGCGATCTCGGCCTCGAGGCCGCCGCCGTCCAGTGCGCGGAGATCGCGCACGACCAGCGCGCCGGCCTGCTCGCCCTCGTCGAACACCGCGACGCCGACCCCGCGGTGCTCATCGCCGGGGTCGTCCCGATCGACGGCACCCTCGACGACGCCGCCGACCTCGGCCACTTCGTCGCCGACACCACCCCCGGGATCCGCGAGGTCAGCCACGCGCGGACCGGCCGCGGCTACCCGGTGGTGATCGTCGAGCGGATCGGCCTGTCCGGCGCGCAGCTGCAGGCCGTCGTCCTCGATCCGGATCGCCCGCGCGCGGCCGTGTTCACCCTGCACTCCCCCGGCGGCCGCGGCTGGCTGGAGGTCGCCGGCCTGGCCGGGACGCTCGTCGCCGGCGTCGACCTCACCCCCGCAGCGCCTGCTCCCGGAACTCGCGCGGGGTCCGGCCCGTCGCGCGGCGGAACGTCCGCGAGAAGTGCGGGGCGCTGGTGAACCCGCAGTCACGCGCGATCTCCGCGATCCCCCGCGCCGCCTTCGCCGGGTCCGCCAGCAACGCCTTCGCGCGCTCGACCCGCAGGCCCTTCAGCCGTTCCGAAACACCCTGGCCGTCGTCGAAGAGCTGGTACAGCCGCCGGCGCGAGATGTACAGCGCTTCGGCGATCTTGTCCGCGCTGAGCGACTGCTCGCCGAGGTGCGCACGCATGTACTCGAGGGCTTCACGCCTTCGCGCCGCCAACGCGTCGACGCGGTCGAGCTCGACGCGCAACGCGCTGCGCAGGACCAGTTCGGCCAGGCCGAGCAGGTGGTGGGCCAGCCCGTGCGGGTCGAGCCGGGGGCCGGCCGCCAGGACGTGGGCCACCGCGCCGGCGAACAGCGACCGCAGCGGCGGGTCGACCTCGACCGGCCGGAACATCAGCGGCCGCAGCTCGGCGAACGAGATCGACAGCTTCGCCGCGGCGACGGTCAGCAGCACGACGCCGGACGGCAGCAGGTGCAGCGTCGCGTCGGCGTACGTGAGCTTCGCGCCGGACTCGGCCACCGCGCGTGGGACGGGACAGCGCAGCAGCAGCTGGATGCCCTCGGGATCGCTGCTGCCGCCGAGGATCGCGGCCCGCGCGGCCGCGGCACCGGAAGCGCGGACGACGAGGTACCCGCTCGCGGGGACGTCCATCGGGGGCGGCTCGGCCATCGGCACCATCGTGCCTGATGGCGGCCGCACGGTACGGGAAGGGGGACCATGGCGCGGCGCACCGCGACGGCGGCCGGAGTGATCCTGTCGCATCTGGAATTCGATCTCCTCTGGGCGGACCTGGGGCCGGGCGGGCCGCCGCCGTACCCGTTCGACGTGCCGGCGCACGGCGCGACCCACGCCGAGCGCGACGACCTGGGCGTGCGCGTCTTCGCCGGTCTGGCGGAAGCCGGTCTCACCGACGGCGACGACGTCGACCCGGCGCTGGCGGACCTGGTCGTGCTGCTGGGTGCGCCGTCGCTGAGCGTCGACGCGCTGGTGCTGGGCGAAGCACCGTGGCGACTGCTCGCCGCGGTGCGGGACGCGGCCGGGGTGCTCGCGGTGCTGGACGAGCGCGACCTGGTGCTGGAGCCGCTGCGCCCGGCCGATCTGGTCCCCGCGGTGGCCCGGATGCTCGGCGACGTCGAGGCGGGCCCGGGCGACCAGCTCCGCCTCCCCCGCGCGACGTACTCGGCGGCGATGGACGCGTACGCGCGCAACGGGTACGACGCGTTCGAGCGGGCACTCGGCGCGGCCGGGATCACCGGCCGCGCGGTCCGTCCGCTGGCGACACTGGTGACGGCGGAACGCTACGCGGCGGGCCAGCTGGCGGCGACCGGTCCGGCGGGCCGCACCCCGGTCCTGGCCTGGTTCGACACGGCGGCCGGGCGGTACGCGGTGACGCCGGAGGACGTGGCCGGCGAGCCGTGGGTGATGGTGACGCCGGCCGACGGAGCTTGGCTGGCCGACCGCCTGACCCGGATGGTCGACGACGCCCGCTGAGGCAGTCTGCCGTGGCTTGTCGTGAGTGAGAAACAGGGTTAGAACACTGTTTCTCACTCACGA
>NZ_JAPZLD010000044.1:0-94652 GCF_030182635.1 Amycolatopsis ponsaeliensis | reverse complement strand
GACCAGCGAGGACATGCTCGTGCGGGTCATCTCAGTTGATCCGTATCTCGCCCTGCATCAGGCCGGGTTGCTGTGAACCAGTGGACTCAACTCACCCTGACACGCAGGGGGCGGCGAAGCGCAGTCGATCCATGCTCCGGCCGACAGCCCGACGAGAAGGAACGCGACATGCTCGGCTGCGGTAAGCAGGCCCATCTCAACCCGCCTCCGCACGGTGAAGCCCGACCAGAACAAGGACAACCATGTCGCGCTCACCGTTCTGCATCAGTGTCCACAGCGTCCGATTCCCCGCGGTACGGGCCCGTGGATTCCGCCGATGTTTCAAAGCGCAGGTCGCTTCCAGCAGCACGATCCCCACGGCCAGGCCTGACCGTCGACCACGCCGACCGGCCCAGCACGACCAGCTTGCCGATCTCGGCCACCACGGGCCGGACCAGCAGTGCTGCCGTCATCCACTCGACCATCCCCATCGCCGCCTCCTGATGTCGGTCAGTCGATCCTCCGCGACGCCGCGGCCGGGTTTACGCTCGTGAACGAACGTTGACCGGTATCGCCCAGTTCGTACGCTGGGATCGTGGGAGTACTGAGAAGAGCGGTGACCCCGCCAGGCCCGATCACCGTCTTGTTCGACCGCCTGCATGAACTCCACCTTCAGGCCGGCGAGCCCGGCCTGCGCCGGATCGCCGGCGATATCGGCACCGGTGTCCTCAGCCACGCCACCGTGCACAACACCTTCGCGGGACCGCGCGTACCCAAATGGGGATATCTCGAGCTCATCGTCGAGGCACTCGGCGGGGACACCTCCCAGTTCCACAGGTTGTGGCTCGCAGCACGACAGGCCGAGAGAGTCGGCCAGGCAGCTCCGGCGACAGGCCCGGCCGCACCTCCGCCAACACCGGATGCGACAACTTGGTCCTGCACGAGCATCCTGACCGGGCACGACTGCGAGGTGACCGGGGTGGCGTTCGGCCCGAACGGCCGGCTGGTGGCGACGGTGAGCGCGGACATGTCCGTCCGGCTGTGGAGCACCCACGACGGGACGCCACACGGTGAGCCGATGAGCGGTCATCGCGGTCCCGTCTGGGGCGTCGCCTTCAGCCCGACCGGTCGCGTCCTCGCCACCGCCAGCGTGGACACCACCGTCCGCTTGTGGGACCCGGCCACGACCACCGCCCTGCCGGTCCCTCCCCTCGAGCACGACGGCTATGCGGTCGCCGTCGCGTTCAGCTTGCACGGCCGCGCACTCATCACCGGCGGCGGTGACACCCTCGTGCGGGTGTGGGACATCACCGGCGAGCCCTCCCTCGGTTCGGTCCTGACCGGCCACACCGGTGCGATCAACGACCTCGCGGTCAGCCCCCGCGGCTGGATCGCCTCCGCGGACACCGACGGCGACGTGCGGCTGCGGCACGCAGGCGATCGGGAACCGGTCGACGTGCACCTCGCCGGGCACTCCTCGTCCATGGCGTGCGTGGCGTTCAGCCCCGACGGGCGCACGCTGGCCGCCGGAGCCGACGACGGCACGGTCCACGTGTGGACCACCGCGACCAAGCAGGCCGTGCGGGAACCGTGGACGGCACACGACAGCCCCGTCTGGGGCCTCGCGTTCCTCGAGCCCGGCACCCTGATCACAGCCGGCCGCGACCACACCGCACGTCTGTGGGACTGGGCGACCGGCGTCCCGATCGGCCCGCCGCTGTCGGGCCATGAGGACGCGTTGACCCAGGTAGCGGTAAACCAGGCAGGCACGATGCTGGCAACGGCAAGCGACGACGGCACGGCCCGCCTCTGGACGCCGACTCCGACACTCCCGTGACTGGTCCTGTCTCGCCGACGGCTACTGCGTCCCGCCGAGTGCACCACCGGGGAGTGGCTCACCGCCGAGCGGAACGGCAGCGCCGCCTCATCGGGCTGACTCCCATCCGGCCCGGCGTCGTCGCGCTCATGCTCTGGTCCGGCGGCGAAGTCGTCGAACACCTTCGGACCACCGAAGCCGAGGCCTGCGCGACCGCACACCGGTGGATCTCGAAGCTGCCGTTCTTGCCCGGCTGATCGATTCGGTTTCCCGGAAGTCGGATGTGTGCCGCCGAGGCTCAGTGGGCCAGCGCCGCCCGGGCGAAGCCGCTCAGCGCCGTCGCGGCTTCCTGCGCGCTCGCCGCTGCCTGGGTCGCCGTGCTCAGCCCCGACACGAACCGGCTGATCGCGACGCCCGCCTCCACCGCTCCCTCGGCTGCCAGCGCCGCGCCGGCGGTCGCGCCCGGGACCACGGCCGCCGCCAGGAGGGCCACCGCCAGCAGGCCCACCACCCCCGCTGCCCCGTAGGCGAGCACGCGCATGGTGTCGCGGTCGAACGTCGGCTCGTGCTTGTTCCACACCGGGACAAGTTCCGGCAGGAGCTGCGGCCCCGTGCGCTGGTTGTTGTGGCGCCGCACGGCTTCGGTGATGTCCGCGAGGACGGCGGGCGGCAGGAGGCGGGAGCCGACGTCGGCCGCCTTCACCTCCTGGATGTGGTAGATGACCAGGCCGTCCTCGCCTCGGCCCGCCTCGTCGGCGAACGTCGGCTCGTAGCAGATCCACTGGTAGGTGCGGCCGCCCTTTTCGTCGGTGCCCGGCAGCAGCGGGCAGACCCGCAAGGCCGGCCGCCACGGCGACCCGAGCACCTGGATGTCCCGGACCGGGGGCGAGTGGTGTTCGGCCAGTGCCTCCGCCCGGAGTTCACCCAGCGCGAAGGGCACGACTTGGGTGCGCAGCTGCCGGATCTTGTCGTCCAGTTCCTTGCGGGTGCTCGCGCGGGTCGGCACGGTGCCGACTTCGACGAGTTCGATGCGCGCCGGGTCGACGTTGTCGGTGATCCCGCACATGTCGGGCTTGCGGAAGCCCCCGGCGAACTTGATGAGGTCGGCGAGCAGTTCCGTGGTGAGGGTGCCGTCGCGGTACGCCTTGCGGAACTGCGCCATCTTGCCCGTGCTGATCGGGTTCGTGAAATCGCTCCGCAGGTATTTGAAGATCGCCGCGATCGCCGGCGAATGCTGTTCGGCCTCGTAGGAGGTGAACAGGAAGTCGAGCTGCCAAGTCACGGCGGTGCCGATGGTCCCGTACCGGGCGCGGAACGCGGGGCCGAACTGCTCCCTGACGAACAGTTCCGCGGCGGTGTACTCGAACGGGGTCGGCCCGGCCCGCCGCACGTCGAAGGTGCCTTCGCACGGCAGGCGGCCGAGGCTCCTGCCGATGCTGTCCGAATCGGCCACCGGTCAGTCCGCCGGGTCGCCGAGCGCGATGTCGAGGCCGCTGGACGGCGTGTACTCGAACCAGCTGGCCACGAGGTTCCCCTCGGCCTCGGTGCTGATCTCGGCGTTGTCGCCGTCGCCGCCCGGCTGTCCGTCGGCACCGAGCGAGCGCAGCAGGAACGGCGCCGTCCGCCCCGGCGATTCGTAGAGGTAGGGCTTGTTCCAAGGATCCTTGAGCGGGAGCGGGAGCGGGCCCGGCAGCACGGCGAGCCCCTGGGCCGTCGTCGGGTAGTACTCGGGCTCCGCGGGCGCGCCCGTCCAGCCCGGGAACTTCCGCCGCTTGGCCGCCTCGGCGAACGCCTCCAGGGCGCGGATGACGACCTGCATGTCTTCCCACGCCTTCTGCTGGCGTTCGGAGACCAACGGCCGGGTCCGGGCCCGCACGTCCGGGTTCGCCGGCGGGATCCCCGCGTAGTTCGTCCGGGAGAAGAACTGCATCTCCTGCGCCAGCGTCACGTACGGCGGCCGCGGCGCGGTGCCGGGCTGGGGCAGCGAGCCCGTTTCCATCAGCGTCGCGAAGTCGACCTCGAATCCGGGCCGGATCGGCAGGGCGACTCTCGCCGCGCCCGCGCGCAGGAAGTCGCGGCGGGTCGGGTCCGGGTGCCAGAGGAACTGCTTGAGGTCGCCGAGGGCCTGCGAGCCCCAGAAGTACGGGTAGAGGAAGTACAGGACGTTCTCCCATTCGACGGCCTGGTGCAGGAACTTCACGAACTCGCCGAACTCACGGACCTTGCCCCAGTCGTCCGCGGACATCGGGGAGAGCGACGACGAGTCCCGGACCGCGTCGAGCACCTGCTCGATGTCGTTCGGCGTCACATCGAACGCGGGGCCGAAGAGCCACTGCAGCGTGCGCTTCATGACCTCCTCACGCTCCGCTCGCCGGAGCGTGAGCGTGTCGTCCCGGTCGATGGCGGCCTGCAGCCGTTCCCGGGTGTCGCGCAGTGCTTGCTGCGTCGCGTAGTACTGCTGTTCGGCGGCGTCGCGGAGCTTGGCCCAGGTCGTCGCCTGCCAGTTCGCGAACGCGTCGTCGGTCAGGTCGAGGTGGTAGGCCAGGCGGAAACCCGCCCAGCTGATGTTGCGGTGGACGTACTGGATCGAGATGTGTCCCGCCTTGCCGTCCAGGTGCGCCAGTTTCGAGGAGTAGTGCCCCTTGATTTCCGGTCCCTGCGGCACCCCGGACACGACCCCGGATTCGTCGCCGACCACGTCGAACTGGGCGAGGTCCGCGGGCTGCCAGCCGTAGTAGTTGACCTCGAACAGCTCGGGCCGGAAGACGTAGCCCTCTTTGAGGTCGAACTGCCAGGACTGGAAGCGGCGCTTGATCGCCTCGCCCTCGTCGATGAACGCGGGGAACTCGAACGTGAGGTCGGGCTGGAGCAGGCGGGCGGGCGGTGGCGGATCGACCGTGACGCCGTACTTGGCGGCGTAGCCCGCCCAGTTCTCCCGGGTGAGCCCGGTGACGGGCACGTCGTCGAAGCTGAACACGCCGGAGAGCCGCTGCTCCACCGCGGCCAGGTCGAGCACCGGCTTGCGGAGGTTGGCACCGGGGTCCGGGACGACGAGGTCGTAGGTCATCCGCAGGCCGTAGCGGATCAGGTCGACGCGCCACTTCCGCATCATGCGGTAGTAGTCGATCCGGACGGGCTGGTTGCTCGGGTTCTCCAGCTGCCGGGCGGCGATGTCTTCGGTGCCACCGCGAGTTTCCACGCGCAGCGACACCTTGTGCTCCTTGCGGGCGCGCGCGGACGACTTCCGGGTCTTCTCCAGCGCGTCCTTGGTGCTCGTCGTGCGCGTGTCCCGTTCGGACTGGGCGGAGGAGAGGTTGAGGCTCGTTGTCAGGGAAACCGGGCCGTAGCTCCCGGTCGCCGTGACCCCGAAGTTCGTCGCGCTGTCCCGCTGGTTTTCGGACTCGCTGCTCATCGCGACGTCGTGCTTTTCGGCGACGCCTTCCTCGCTGTAGGACTCGAAGGAGTCGGTGACGATGTTCTCGAACTCGGTGCTGTGCGTCGACCATTCCTTGTGGCTCACGGTGACTTTTTCATGCGGGGCCATCGGAATGGTCGCCACCAGTTCACCCCGCTCGAGCCCGGCCGGCGCCATCTCGATCCGCTCGAGGTGCAGCCACGCCACCGGTTCGACCTGCCGCCGCTCGTCGAACCGGTCGATCAGGACGGCGAGTCCGGGATCGGCTCGCAGGTCCTGCACCGCCCGCGCGACCGCGACCAGGTCGTCGGCCGGTGTCCGGCCCGCCAGCGCGGCCGCGGCGGGTGCCGACGCCGGCTCCCCGGCCGCGGCGCCGGCGAGGCGGACCGCGCCGTCCGGCAGCCCGGCGGCGGCCAAGCTCGACGCTTCGCCGGAGGAAAGCTTGAGGTCGCGGGCGAACGCCAGTTTGTCGAAAGCGGTGGGTTCGGCGCGTTCCGCGGTGGAACCGGACGGTGTCATGATCCGGCTGTAGGTCGCCTTGAGCACGGTACGCGAAGAATTGATGATCTCGTCCACTCCGAACCTGCTTCCGCCAATGCCGGTCTTTGTTCGAACCTTCGCACCGGCTTTTCGCGGAAACAGGTGGTGAGCGGACGTACGGTGGTGTCGTCTTCCCCGCCCATTGGGGCAGCGAGACGTCCCCGTCGGGCGGGCAATACCGCACCCAGGCAATGGCGCGGGCCCGCTCCGAACGACACCTGGTGACGCGCCTCCGGTCGGTCCAAGCGCAACTCCGATGTCTCCGGCGGTGACCGTCACGGTGGGAACGGAACGCCGGTCAGCCGTCCACAATGGACCCGAGTAGTTTCCCGGTCAGCTTCCGGGCCGGGCGGGCCCAGTGGTGGCGCAGCTCGGCGAACAACGCCGCGGCACGGACTCCAGGCCAGTCCTCCGGCAGGAGCGCGGGCGGGAGGACCGGGTCGCGGCGGATCAGCCATTCCGCTCCCGGCCGGACGCGGCGGGACAAGTCGTCGAGGTCGGCGAAGGCCCCGCCCGTCCAGCGGCGGAGAAACCGGGTGTAACCGTCGGCGATCCCGGCCAGGTCCCAGGCTTCCCCGGCGATGCGCGCGGGTCGGTCCACAGGAAGGATTCGGCGCGGAACGCCTCGGCGTGGTCGCGCCGCCGAATCGTCCTGCGCCGACGGCGAAACCCAGAGTCCGCTGCGCAACGCCCCGAAGCCGAATCAGCCCAGCCGGGTCCGCAGCGCGTGCCGGTCCGCGCGGCGGCTCTCCGGCACCGAGAACGTCAGCAGCGTCCACCGGCCGTCTCAGTGCCGGTCGACGACCTCGCCCTCGAGCTTGCGCTGCCCATCGCGCAGCACCTCGGTGCCGTGCGCGGTCAGCCCGAGAACCGCCTGGCGGCCACGGCGTTCCGTGCGGAGCAGGCCACGGTGCCCATCCGGCCGAGCGTCGCCCCGGTCGCGTGTTCACCGACGCCGAGGCGGCCGAGCACGCCGAGGACACCGCCGGTCGCCACGACCGTCCCGCGGTCCAGCACGTAGTCGCCGGTTTGCCATCCGATAGCTGGGAGTCCCAGTGCGACAGCATGGACGGACAACAGCGAAGGCAACGAACCGTCCCCGAAATTCCGTGAGCGGTCGTAGACCGGCTCGACTGACGCGGCCCGTCAGGGCCTTCCGGCCTGATGGCGTTCTTCGGGAGTGAGTTCCCTGGTGACGTGGCGGTCTGCCCGCGCGAGGACCTCTGCGATGGAGCCACATGCGGGACATCGCCAGATTCGGATCGTGCCGTCGTCGTGGGCGGTGACGTATCGACCATCGGCGAGCGAAGCGACCTCCGATGCTGCGGAACGGAACCCGTTGAGCACCAGCGGCTCACCGGAACTGGTCAGCGTCCGGATTCGAACGGTGGCGTCAATGCCGACGGTAACCAGGTGGCGACCGTCTTGGCTGAAAGCCACACTTCGGACAGCGCCCTGGTGGCGGCCGCGTGACGTGACCGGGGCAGCGCCGTTGGCTGTGTTCGCGAGATTCCAGATGTGGACGGCGCCGTTGTCATCCCCGCTGGCCAAGTATGTCCCGTCCCGGCTGAAAGCCAGCGCCTGGATCCGGCTGGACAAGCCGGGCAATGTCCTGAGGCTGCCGCGGATCGTGAGGTCCCACAGCAGGATGACGTCGCTCACGGTCGCTGCGATGTAGCGTCCGTCGGAGCTCCAGGCAACACGGTGCGGCGTCTGGGATGGCGCACCACCGGGAAGCGGTTCTGGAACCGGTTGAGCCGACGAGTCTTCCGGTGTGCTCCACACGTAGGGAATGTTCCCCTGGGTGAAACCGGCGAGCCGGTTGCCGTCGGGACTGAAGGCCAGCCGCAGTACCGGCAGACCGGGTAGTGGCTCACTCAGCCGAGTCGGCGCGGCAGGAGCGCCGGTCTTCCAGACATTGATGGTGCCGTCGCCGTAGACCGCGGCGACTTGTCGTCCGGTGGGGCTGACGGCGACATGAACCACTGGTCTGGTGTTGCCGGCCAGCACGATCGGTTCGCGGCTACCGGATATCTCCCATACGCGGACCGTCCCATCCTGCCCCCCGCTGACCACCAGGCGCCCATCCAGGCTGGAGGCGATGCTGCCAACCGGACCTTCGTTCATCGGGCGCCCGTACGGGATGAGTTCGACGGGATCGGGACGTCCTTGATGACCGCGCAGCACGATCAGGTCATCGACCGAGTCGACGTCCCATGCCTTGACCGTCCCGTCGTCGGCCACGCTGGCGACGGACTTTCCATCGGGGCTGAACGCGACAGACCAGACAGCGCCGCGGTGGCCCCGCAACACCGTCGGACCGGCAGCGTGGTCGGCGTCCCAGATTTCCACCGCGCTGTCGTTGCCGGCGCTGGCGATCGAGTGCCCGTCGGGGCTGTAGGCAATGTCGAGGATGCCGCCTCCATTGCGGCCGAGCACCACTGAGTCCGGCGGATGGGCGAGGTCCCACACCCTCACCGCGCCGTCGGCGCCCGCCGACGCCAGGTGGAGGCCGTCGGGGCTGAACGCCACCGCGTCCACCGGGCCCTCGTGCCTCCGGAACACAGCCGGACTTCCGCCATCGGCGAGGCTCCAGAGCCGGACTGTGCCGTCCTCTCCGCCGCTGGCCAGCCACTTCCCGTCACGGCTGAACGCCACGCCGAAGACCCATCCGTCGTGGCCGTGGAGCACCCTTGGCGGGTCGTTGCCGGCTGCGTTCCACAACCGGACAGTACCGTCGTGACTGCCGCTGGCCACCTGTTGGCCGTCCGCACTGAGTGCGATCTTGTTCAGCCAAATCAGGTCTTCTGCAGGGTGGACGGCCAGCGGTTGTGCCTGGCCGGCCAGGACCCGCTCCCAGTCCCAAACACGCACGCCGTCATCGCCGAACGCTGCGATCCGGCGGCCGTCCGCGCTGAACACCGGCCGCACCAGCGATGACCCGGTGGCGCGCAGTGTCTGCCTTCTGCTCCCCACGCTGTGTTCGGCGTCCCAGGCTCGCACCTGGAGCGTGCCACCGGCATCACCGGCATCACTGGCGACGAGATGCTTCCCGTCCGGGCTGAAAACCGCACCGGCGAAGGGGCCTCGTTCCCTGAACTTCGTCTGGGTGCTGTTTTCCATCAGCGTGGTACGGATGTGCGAGTCGGTGGTCGCCTGCCGGAGCACGGCTTCGCTGTCATCGGACGGCGCTATCGTGTAGGCCTCACGGGCCAGCAGCAAGCCGAGTTCGGGAGCGATCTGCAGTTGTGCACGGGCGTCGGCGACCAACTGCTGGCCCACCGCCAGTTTCCTCTGGTCATCGGCTCGAGCAGCCATCACCAGCGCGACCAGTGCGAGAACGGTCATGATGGCGATGGCGGAGCTCAAGCCACCGATGGCGAACCGGATCCGGCGCCGCCTGGCCAGGCGGTCCCGCTCTGCGGCATCTCGGCTGGCAGTGAGGAACGCCCGCTCCTTGTCGTTGAGCCGTCCGGTCGGGCGCCCTTCCCACGTGTCGAGGCGCGCTCCTCGATACAGCAAGCCGACGTCCCACTCGTGACACCCCCACTCGGCGGCTGCTTCGGTAAGCCGCCGGTGCATCCGGTGCCCGTCACGGTCTTCGGCCAGCCAGGTGCGCAAGCGTGGCCAGTGCCGGATCAGGGCCTCGTGCGCGATCTCGACGCTGTCGTCCCCGAGAGTGATCAACCGTGCCCGAGCCAGCGTTTCCAGGACCGCGACAGTGGCGGCGTCGTCGAGGTCGAATTCACCCGGTGTGATTCGGCGTTTGGTGTCTTCGGTTCCCTCGCCCAGGGCTGTGAGGCGCAGGAAGACCTGCTGGGCGATGGGCTGTTGATCGGTGCCGAGACCCTGGTAGGTAGCTTCGGCGCTGCGGGCCAGCGCGTGCTCGATACCGCCGACCGCCTCATAGCCTGCGACGGTCATGAGCGTGCCTTGCCGACGCAGCCACGTCTGCAGGAGGGCATGCGAGACCAGCGGCAGGATCCCGGCTTGGCGCGTGGCGTCTCCGACCAGACGTGCGACGAGGGCCGTTTCCAGCCGGCATCCGGCCTGCTCGGCGGGCCCGACGATTGCCCGGCGTAGCTCGTCGTTGCTCATCGGGCCGACCAGTACCTGCGCGTCGTTCAGCACCGACACCAGACCGTGATGGCGCCCGCAGTGCGCGAGAAAGTCCGCCCGGACACCGAGGACCACTCTGGTCCGGCTGGTCGGTTCGGTTGCGGCGGTCACCAGCGCGTCGATGAACCGCACTCGCTGCGACTCGTCGCAACACAGGGTGAAAAGCTCTTCGAACTGGTCGACGATCAGCACCACGTCGTTATCGGCGGCGGTGCCGGCCACAGCTTGACGGATCCGCAAATGAAGATTGCGAGGATCTTCGAAAAACTCGTCTCGCAGCTCTCCCGGTGATTGGCCGAGGAACCGGGCCAAGTGGACCGCACATTCCTCCATCGGGCGTTCTCCGGGAGTGAATACCACGACCGGAGCGTTGTCCTTTTCGCGCTCGGAGGTCAGGTGTGCAGCGAGGCCCGCGCGAAGCACCGAGGACTTGCCACATCCGGAGGGACCGAAAACTCCGAGAAACCGGTGCCGGCTCACCCTGCAGACCAGGTCTCTGACCATTTCAGCCCGGCCGAAGAAACGGTCGGCGTCCTCCAGTTCGAAGGCGGCCAAGCCCAGATACGGCGCCTGACCCTGGTCGCTCGTATCGGACGGTTCAGCGTCGGCGGCGGCCAGTTCAGCCGCCGTCGCTCGCCACCGTGCCGCCCATTCGGCGGTGTCGCCGCCGCAGGCAGCAACATAGGCCACGGTGACCGACAGGGTGGGCAGCTTGCGTCCACCGGCCGCCTCCGACAGCGCAGCCGCGGAGTAATGCGCGCGTGCACCGAGCTCCCGATACGTTGGGCGCTCGGCCTCTTCGCGCAATTTCCGCAGGTCACGGGCGAACTGTGTCACCACGCCGTCCCCGCCCTCCAGCGGTCGCTCGCCACGCGGCACCGCCACCACCTCCGGCGCCATTGTTCAGCGACCGTTGTACAGAGTCCAGTGTCCGACACTGAACAACCTGCACGGGCTACACAGGCATGGCAACGACCGTCCGCGAAGAGCAGAACAACCTGCACCAGTCCACAGCCGCAGCCGTCGAATCGTTGGCACACACGCCGAAGCGCGCATCGATCGAACTGCAGCCGAATGGAAGGGGTGCGACGGCCAAACAACTTCGCGGTTCGTCAATCGCCACACTATTCAGCAAAGGGGAAGCCATGAGAACCACCGTGAAGCGCTGGCAGAAGGTGACGGTCGCGGGTGCCGTCGCAGCGTTGGGGATGACGCTGATGTCGACAGCACCCGCCGACGCCCTCGGCGCGCGGAACGTCAGCCGCTCCTGCGGCACCAACTACATCGCCAGCGGCGGCGGCGGGGGTAACTTCTGGGCGCAAACGACCAAGGTCAGCGGCACGTGCGAGGGCACCCTCTCCGTCGCGCTGCAGTCGCGGGACGGCTACATCTCGCCCCGGGTCTACGGCAGCAACACGCAGGCGTTCACCCGGATCTACAACATCGACGCGATTCGCGGCCTGCACTGGGGCTGCAACAGCTGCAACGTGTCGGTGACGTGACGCCGGCCTCGTCAGCCTGCGCCGTGACCGCGGCCGCCCTGGCCGCTCTGGCCGTCGCGGGCTGCGCCGGGGCCGGCGCAGGCGGACGGGGTCCGGCCGCACCGGTCAGCGCCGCAGACTACCGCGCCGCCGTGACCAGGTTCCTGGACTGCATGCGGGGGCACGGCTACCACACGCTCGGCCCGGTTGTCAGCCCACTCGACCAGCGCCTGCTGATGCGGGACGTCCTCCCGCCGCACGACGGGTGGCCCGACGTGTTCAACGCGCGGCTCGCGGCCTGCGACCGGGAAGCCAACCTGGGTAACGTTGAGCCGGCTTACTTCGCGGCCCACCCAGGAGCACTGGATCCCCGACTACGGGACGACGCTGTCGCATGTCTGCGACGACAGGGCATCACGGCACGAGGAGGAGAAACGGACTACGGCGACTACCACGAGCAGGCCCGGGTCGGACCCGATTTCAACGACTGCCTCACGGCGGCCACGAAAGCGGAGTTCCCCGACCTGCCGGGGGCGATTACGATCTTTTACTGAGGTCGTCAGCGGCGGGCTGCATCTGTCGTGGCCGGCAGCATTTGCCCAGTCTGGCTGGATCCCTCTCCGACGATCCTACGGATCGTCGGAGAGGGGATCGGCGGCTGGTTGCCGGGAGGCCCTGCTGACCGCAGACTCCGCGCGCTCAGTGTCGCAGGCACGCCTGTCTTCGCGATGACTGATTGATATCTTTCACCAGAACGGTCGGCCATCGCATACTGCCACCAACACGAAGGACTGGGGTCAGCGTGCCACTGGCCAGGTACTGCTTCCCCTCGCTGTCGACCCGACCGGCGGCACTACCTCGACCCGGCCAACGGGCTCCCCCCGGGCGACCCGGCCCGGATGACCGCCCGCATCATCGAGGGCGTCAGGACCGAACCCGCACCGCTGCGCATGGTCTTCGGCACGCAGGGCGCTCCAGTCGACCATCAAGACCCTGCAGGAGCGCATCAGGTCCCGGACTTGTAGTCCGCGTCCATCGCTGCCAGGACCTTGTCCGGGGTCGACTGCTTGCTGAAGACCTCCTGGATGCCGGTGAGCATCGTCTGCTGGACCTTCGGGTTGGGCCACAGCTGGTCCATGAACGGCACCGTCTTGTTCTGGTTGATGTACGTGGACAGCTCGGTGAGCGAGGGGTCGAGTTGGTAGCCGGTGTCGGCGAGGGCCGGGAGGCCGCCTTGCTTGCCGGCGAACAGGTTCATGCCCTGCGGGGACATCACGAAGCTGATGAACTTCATCGCCAGCTCCGGGTTCTTGGCCTTGGCGTTGACGCCATATCCTGCGCCGGCCGCAGCCGGGACGATGGTCTGCGAAGGATCATCGGTGGCCGGGACGGGCTTGAGGGTGAAGGTGCCGCTGGGGTTCTGCTTCTTCAGCAGCGAGATCACCCAGTTGCCCTGGATGATGCCCAGCGTCTTGCCGGTGGCGGCCAGTTTCTGGCTGGCCTCGTAGCTGGTGCCGAGCGGGTTCTCCTGGAAGCAGCCGGTCTGGTCCATCTCGCCGTATTTCGCGAACGCCGCCGCCCAGGGAGAGTTCGCGAAGGACGTCTGGCCGGCAGCCATCTTCTTCTCGAAGTCGCGGTCCTGGCCGTACACGAGCGTGGCGGCCAGCGGATACAGCGCGACCTGGGTGACCCAGTTGTCCTGGATGCCCAGCGCGAACGCCGGCGTGCCCTTCTCCTTGGCCGCGCGGCAGAACGCGAGCAGCTCGGTCCACGTCGTCGGCGCGGTGAGGCCGGCCTTGGTCATGGCGTCGGAGTTGTAGACGGCGCCGATGCCGTTGATCCCGTAGATCGCGTTGTACGTCTTGCCTTCGTACTGAGCGACGTCGCTGACCACCTTCGGGAACTTCGAGACCCACGGCTGGTCCGACAGATCCTTCAGGTAGCCGCCCTTGGCCAGGACCGTGCCGGTGCCGGGGTTGCCGTTGCCCGGCCACACCGACATCACGTCGGGGGCGGTGCCGGACGACAGCTGCGTGCGGATCTGCGCCTGGAACTGGTCGGCGCCGCTGGTCGTGAAGTTCACCTTCACCCCGGGGTTGGCCGCTTCGAACGCTTTGACGACGTCTTCGATGGATCCCTGGTCGACCGACGCGAGCGAGAGCGTCTGGTCGCCGGGGCCCGGATTGGCAGCGTTGGTACCTCCGCTGCAGGCGACCAGCGCGGCGCCGGTCGTCACGGCCAGCAGGACGTGGCGGATCTTCATAGCGACTCCTTCGTGAAGGAAGCGGTGACGACGTGGTGGCCGGAGGTCAGCCGGAGGGTGGTGCCGGTGCGGATCCCGCACTCGCTCGTGATGCTCGCCGGGTCGGTCGTGGGGACTTCCAGCACGGCGGTGGCCCCCGGCGGGACCACGGCGGTGACGGTGATCTGCTCGCCGTCGAGGGACCAGCCGCAGGCGACGCGACCACGCGCGGTTTCCTGCTCGGCTCGGGCCCAGGTCAGCGTCCCGCCGGGCAACGGGCGGAGCAGGAGCTCGGAGTAGGCGACGGAATCCGGGGCTTGGTCGATGCCGGCGACGCGGCCGAAGAGCCAGTCGCCGACGCTGCCGAGGCTGTAGTGGTTGAACGAGTTCATCGCGGCGGACTGGAAGCCGCCGTGCTCGGTCCAGCCGTCCCAGCGTTCCCAGATCGTGGTGGCGCCGTGCCGGATCGAGTAGCCCCAGGACGGGAATTCCTCCTGCTGCAGCAGGGCGTACGCGAGGTCGTCACGGCCGTGGTCGGCGAGCACCGGGCAGAGCAGCGCGACCCCGACAAACCCGGTCGTGAGCCGGTTGCCGCGCTTCTCGACGTCCGCGGCCAAGTGATCGACCGCGGCCGGCACCAGTTCGTCCGGCACGAGTCCGAACGCCAGCGCCAGCAGGTATGCGGTCTGAGTGCCGCCCTCGACGGTGCCGTCCTCGTCCACATAGGACTCGATGAACGCGGCGCGGATCGACGCGTGCAGGGCCCGGTGCTCGGCCGCGATGTCGGCTCGTCCCAGGACCTCGGCGGCGTCGGCGACGATCTGCGCGCTGCGGGCGAAGTACGCCGTGGAGAGCACGTCCCGGGGCGTGGTGACGTCGATCTGCAGCCAGTCGCCGTAGGAGTTGCCGGTCCGGTGCCGCCAGCGCAGGTCCGGGTTGTGGCGCTGGATGTGCGCGACCCAGGCGACCATCGCGGCGAAGCAGTTTTCCAGGACGCGTCGGTCACCGTAGGTGCGGTACAGGTGCCACGGGACGATCACCCCGGCGTCGCCCCAGGCCGGCGCGGCCTCGCGGGGCATCGCGATCCGCGGGGCGACGTCACCGAACGCGCCGTCGGCGTCCTGGCCGTCGACGACGTCGGCCAGCCAGCGGGCGAGGAACGCCGAGACGTCGGCGTTGCGGCCGGCGGTCGGGGCGAAGATCTGGGCGTCTCCGAGCCAGCCGAGGCGCTCGTCGCGCTGCGGGCAGTCGGTGGGCACCGCGACGAAGTTGCCCCGCTGGCCCCAGACGATATTGGCCTGCAGCTGGTTCACCATCGGGTCGGAGCACTCGAAGGTCCCGGTCCACGGCGTGTCGTTGTGCAGCACCCGGGCGATCAGGTCGTCCGCGGAGACGGCGTACCCGCGGACTTCCAGGTAGCGGAAGCCGTGCACAGTGAACCGCGGCTCGAACACCTCGACCGGTTCACCACCGGTGACGTAGCTGTCGGTCGCCGTGGCTCGCCGCAGGTTCGCGACGTACAGCTCGCCGTCGTCGAGGATCTCGGCGTGCCGCAGGACGATCCGCTGCCCGGGCGGGGTGTCGCGGACGGTCAGCCGCACCCGGCCGACGAGGTTCTGTCCGAAGTCGACGATGAACCGTCCGGCCGCTCGCTCGGTCACCGAGATCGGAAGCACTTCGCGGGTGACGCGGATCGGCGGATCGGGTTCCGCCACGAGCGGTCCCAGGTCGTCGTCGAGCACAGTCACCGGCCGGCCGGATCCGTCGACAACGGACGCGTCGACGTGCTCCCCCATCAGCAGATCCGCGGAGCGAACGACGCCAGGCCGCTCGGTCCAAGCGGGATCGGTGGCCACCACCTGCCTCGAGCCGTCGGCGAAGTCGACCACGAGCTGGGCGAGGAAACCCGGGTGGTCGCCGTAGTGGCGCGCGGGCCGGCGCTCGTCGAAGCCGACGAATCCGGACCACCAGCCGTCGGCGACGAGCGCGCCGAGAGCGTTCTTCCCTTTTCGCACCAATGAAGTGACGTCATAGGTCTGGCACTGGAGGCGATGGTGGTACTCGGTCCACCCCGGTGCCAGCTCGACGTCGCCGACGCGCTCCCCGTTCAGCGACGCCTCGTAGACGCCGTGCGCGGTGGCGTAAAAGCGGGCTCGCACCGGTTCCTGCGTCAATTCGAACTCCCGCCGCAGGTTCAGCGGCGGCTCGCCCTGCGGCTGGTTGTGGTCGGTCGGCGGGTCGAACACCGGCTGGGCAAGGGAGTCACGGCTGATCCACCGCGCGGTCCAGTCGTCGCGGTGCAGCAGGCCGGTCTCGAACCAGGTCTCCCCCGCACCCGCCGCGGCTCCGGTCTCGTCCCACAGCTCGACGCGCCAGTGGTAGCGGGTGGCCGAGCGCAGGACCGGTCCGTCCCAGGGCACGAGCACGCCGTCCCCGGCCTCCCGGCGCCCGCTGTCCCACAGCAGGCGCGCGGGGTCGTCGAGGTCGGCCGCGCGTTCGGCGGCGGTGATCCGGTAGGCGCTCTGCGCGGCGCCACGGCGGTCGCTCGCCAGCCGCCACGACAGCCGCGGGCGCGGCTCGCCCAGGCCGAGGGGCTCGTGGCGCTGCTCGGTCCGCAGTCCGTACGGGCTCAGCGTGTCCGTCATCCTTTGAGTCCTCCTGCGAAGCCGTTGATGATGCTGCGTTGCAGTGCGAAGTAGACGACCAGGATCGGCACGATGCTGATCACCAGTGCGGCGAAGATGAGGTTCCAGTCGGACACGTACTGGCCGACGAACCCGGCGATGGCGACCGGAAGGGTCTGCTGGGCGCCACCGCTGAGGTACAGCAGCGGGGTGAAGAAGTCGTTCCACACCGCGACCGCGTTGAGCACCAGCGCGGTGACGGTGACGGGTTTGAGCATCGGCAGGACGACATACCGGAAGCCCTGCAGCGTCGTGCAGCCGTCGATCAGCGCGGCGTCCTCGAAGTCGCGCGGGACCGCGCGCAGGAACCCGACGTACAGGAACGTCGTGAACGGCACCTGCAGCCCGGAGTAGAACAGGATCAGGGCCCACGGCGTGCCGAGCAGGCCGAGGTCGCGCATCGTCTGGTACAGCGGCAAAGCGGCCAGCTGGAACGGCAGGACCAGACCCAGCATGATCAGCAGGAACGTCCAGCGCGACCAGCGGGCGGCGATCCGGGCCAGCGGGTACGCCGCGAGCGCCGAGACGGCGAGGATGACGACCACCGAGCCGACGGTGACGAGCACGCTGTTGGCCAGCGCCCCGCCCAGCGCGCCTTGCTCCCAGGCCTGCGTGAAGTTGTCGAAGGTGGGCGAAGTGGTCGGCGCGATCGGGGACGAGGTGTCCGACGGCTGCCGGATGGCCAGGTTCACCAGCACGTACACCGGGAACGCGAAGACCAGCCCGACGGCGATCATCACCAGTTCCAGCGTCAGCGTGCGGCCGCGGTAGCGGTTCACGACACGGCCTTCTCGGCTCGCGACAGCCCGAGGTACTGCCCGGTCGACGCCACCGACACGATGACCGTCAGCACCACGGCCAGCGCGATGCTGTAGCCGAACTCCCCCAGTGTGAAGGCGTCCTTGTAGATCAGCGTCGAGAGCGTGTCGGTCGCGTGGCCCGGACCGCCGCCGGTGAGCGCGTAGACCTGGTCGAACAGCTTGATCCCGCCGATGATCGACAGCATCAGGTTGATCGTGAACGCCGGCGCGAGCAAGGGCCGCGTCACCGACCAGAAGCGCCGGACCGCCCCGGCGCCGTCGATCGCGGCCGCCTCGTGGATCTCGCGCGGGATCGACTGCAGTCCGGCCAGGAAGATGACCATCGAGTAGCCGGCGAACTGCCACACGATCACGCCGACCACCGACCACAGCGCGATGTCCGGGTCGCCCAGCCAGTCCTGCCGCCAGGAGTCCAGGCCCACGGCACCGAGCAGGCTGTTGACGGCGCCGTCCGGGCCGAGCAGGTTGCGCCACAGGTAGGCGGACACGATCGGCGTGACCACGGCCGGGGCGAACAGCAGGACCCGCAGCACGTTGCGGGACTTGATGATGCTGTTCACACCGAGGGCCAGCAGCAGCCCGACGCCGTTCTGGATCACCGTGATCGCCACGGCGATCACCAGCGTGTGCCCGACCGCCTGGGTGGCCGCGGGATCGTCGAGCATGTCCGCGAAGTTGCCGAAGCCGACCCAGGAGAAGACCGGTGACAGGCCGTCCCAGTCGGTGAACGCGTAGTAGACGCCCCGGGCACTGGGCACGAGCACCACGAAGGCGAACAGCAGCAACGCGGGTACGGTGAACCACCACGGCGGGGTCGCCCGCCGGCTCCCCCGGTCGCGCCGCCGCTCCGGCGGCACCGCGACCGCGTCCGCGCGTCGGGCCTTGATGGCGACAGTCATTGGCGCCCACCTCGTTTGAACGTTTCAACGTTGCGGCCGACGCATCGGCCCTGGTCGAGGATCTTTGGGTAACGTTGCCCACTGAAGGGTGCGGACGACTTTAAGAGTCGTCGGAGACCGCGTCAAGATACCTGGTGTCAGGCTTGCATGCGACAGGTAACGTTTCCCACATGGACCGTGCCGAGTCACAACGGCGGGTGACGATCGTCGACGTCGCCCGCCACGCAGGCGTCTCGACGACGGCGGCGTCGAAGGTACTGCGCAACGCCTACGGTGCGAGCCCGGCCATGCGGGAGAAGGTCCAGCGGGCGATCGAGGAGCTCGGCTACCGCCCCTACGCGGCGGCCCGGGGCCTGCGCGGCCAGACCTACACCATCGGCGTCATGCTCCCCGACATCCGCAACCCGTTCTTCCCCGACATCCTCGACGGCCTCACCGACACGCTGCGCGACACCGACTACCACGTGCTGCTCGGCCCCAGCTGCGACAACGAGAAGGACGAAGGCAAGCTCACCGACGCGATGGTCGACCGCGGCATGGACGGCCTCGTCCTCATCGCCCCGGTCATGTCGCACAGCCGCCTCGAACGCCTCGCCGCCACCATTCCCACGGTCGTGGTGGGGCGCCATTCCCGCTCGGAGCACTACGACACGGTGACCGACGACGACACGGTCGGCGCCGCGCTCGTCGTCGACCACCTCGCCGATCTCGGCCACCGCCGGATCGCCCACATCGAGCATCACGAGACCGACCCGGCCCGCCTCGCCGAAATGCCCAACGCGGTCCGCGCCGACGGCTACCGGAAAGCCATGCACGCCAGGGGCCTGGAAGCCGACATCGTCTCCACCAGCTACACCCAGGAGGGCGGTTACCTCGGCACGCAGCAGATCCTGGCTCGTGCCCAGCGCCCGACGGCCATCTTCGCCGGCGCCGACATCGTCGCCATGGGCGTGCTGACCGCTTTGTCCGAGGCAGGTCTGACCGTGCCCGAGGACGTCTCCCTCGCCGGCTACGACAACACCAGCTTCGCTGCCCTGGGACCGATCTCGCTCACCAGCGTCGACCAGGCGGGGCACCACATCGGCACCGACGCGGCGAGGCTGCTCTTGGAGCGCATCGCCGACCGCAACCGCCCGGCGTCCCAGGTGAAGCTCTCGCCGAAGCTGGTCCCCCGGCGCACCACCGCTCCCCCGCGCGCCTGAATCGTTCACGGCTCGCCGGTCGGCACGCGGCCAAGGCCTTTTCGATGGCCTCCACGATTTCGAGTGGCGTGTGGCTCAGCGGGTCCCGCAGCCGCCGGCCGGGCGTCCACCGCGTGGTGCGGCGGAACGCGGCGGCGCGGCCGGGGTCGATCGAGCTGATCGCCGCCAGGACTGCGTCGTACGCCTCGACATCGTCGATGATCGTGGCGAGGTCGCTGTCGAGTCCCAACGCGGTCCGCGTGCGGCGCGCCCGAGGATGGTTCTCCGTCCAGGTGTGCGTCCCACTGCCCACCTCGTGTTCCGCGCCGGACGGCAGCCGGACCGTGGCCCGCGTGTTCGGCGGGACCTCGACGTCGAACCGCACGAGGTCGCCCTCGCGGGACCAGCCGGCCGACGCCCGCCCGTACGGCGTTTCGTGCCACGCCGAAGCGTCGTCCAGCGCGTCGAGCAGGATCGGGACGATCCGGATGCGCCGGTAACCGGGTTCGGCGGGCGCGAGACCGGCCACGCACCGGTGCAGCCAGTCGGCGACCGCACCGAGCGCGTAGTGGTTGAACGACGTCATCTGGCCGGGGTTGATCGAGCCGTCCTCGAGCATCGAGTCCCAGCGCTCCCAGATGGTGGTGGCGCCCATGGTCACCGGGTAGAGCCACGACGGACACTCGGTCTGGACCAGCAGCCGCGACGCCGCGTCGGCGTGTCCGGTCTCCGTGAGCGCGTCGCAGATGATCGGGGTGCCGACGAACCCGGTGGCGATGTGATAGCCGTAAGCCCGGACGAGGTGCCGCAGCCGCTCCCCCATCGCGGCTTTCCGCTCGCCTTCCGCAAGACCGAAGACGATCGCGAGGGCGTAGGCCGTCGGCGCGTCCGACATCATCCGGCCGTTCGGCGTGATGTACGTGCTGCGGAACGCGTCCGCGATCCTCTGCGCGAGTTCGCCGTACCGGCGCGTCTCTTCTTCGCGGCCGAGTAGTGCAGCAGCCTGCGCGGTCAGCGAAGCCGAGCGGAAGTAGTAGGCCGTCGCGACTAGGCCGGCGTCGGTCTTGGCCTGGCCCGGCTGGTCGGGTGGGGCGTCCGGGTCGAGCCAGTCGCCGAACTGGACACCGTTCTCCCACAGCAAATCCGTCCGGTCCGTCACCGTGTCCACCCAGGCCGCCATGGCTTCGAAGCAAAGCGCGTCCCGGTCCCCGAAACGTTCGTGCAGGACCGTGGGCACGACGGTGATCGCGTCGCCCCAGGCCGCGACCGGCTCCGACTGTCCGGGCACCTGCGGGATGACGGCCGGGACCACCATCGGGACCACACCGCCGGCCGCTCGCTGCTCGGCAACGACATCTTCCAGCCACGAGCGCAGGAAGGCGTCGCAGTCGTAGAGGAACGACGCGGTCGGCGCGAAGACCTGGATGTCGCCGGTCCACCCGAGACGTTCGTCGCGCTGGGGGCAGTCGGTCGGGATCGACAGGAAGTTCCCGCGCATCCCCCACACCACGTTGTCGTGGAAGCGCTGCAGCAACGGGTGCGACGTGGCGAACCCGCCGGTGCGCGGCATGTCCGTGTGGACGACCGCGGCCGAGACCGCGGCCGGCGAGAATTCGCCGGGCCAGTTTTCGATTTCGACGTAGCGGAAGCCATGGAACGTCCAGGTTGGCTCCCACGTCTCCTCGCCTTCGCCGCTGAGGGTGTACCGATCTGTGGCCTCGGCGTTCCGCAGCGGCCGGGTGCCGAGTTCGCCGTGCTCCAGGACTTCGGCGTGGCGCAAAGTGATGGTGTGCCCGCGCGGTCCTGTGACGGTGAACCTGACCCAGCCGACGAGGTTCTGACCGAAGTCGAGCACCGTCCGGCCCGACGGGGTGGTCAGCACGTCCGCCACCGCCCGGCGCTCGATCACGCGCACCGGCGGGCTGGAGCGGGGTTCCGGCCGCACGTCCGGCACGTCGACCAGCGCGACCGGATTCCAGGAGCCGCCGCTGCGCCGCGCGTCGTACGTCTCGCCCTGGTAGATGCTCGCCGCGACGACCGGGCCGGGTGACCATCGCCAGCCCTCGTCGGTGGTCACCGTGGCGCTGGTGCCGTCCTCGTACTCGATCACCAGCTGGGCCGCCGCGGCGGGATTGCCGTCGTAGAACCGGCGTGCGGCGTCGCGGAACCCGAAGTTCTCGGTGTACCAACCACCCGCCAGCTCGATGCCGAGGGTGTTGGTGCCCTGGCGCAGATGTGCGGTCACGTCGTTGACGTCGTACGGAAGCCGCCACTGGTAGCTCGTCCAGCCGGGCTTCAGCACCGCGTCGTCGACCGCGGCACCGTTGAGGCGGACGTCGTAGGCACCGAACGCTGTCGCGTAGAGGAATGCCTGGCGAACAACGCCATGCACCTCGAACGTGGCGCGCAGCAAGTGGGGTTCGTCCGAACCGGATCCGACGAACCGCGCGCACCACTCGTCCGGACCGAGGAAGCCCGAAGTCACCTCGGCCGGTTCGCTCCATGCGGAAACCGACCCGTCGGCTCCCATGACCCGCACGCGGACACCCGCGGTCTCCCTCGGCCGCAAGGGATCGAACGGCCAAGCGACGAAGACCGAATCATCCCCCGCGATCGCAGCGGTCACGCGCGCCTCCGTGGTGACGAGCTCGACCTCCGCGCACGACTGGAGCCAATTCCTGTTCCGGCTCAATGTCTTCCACGACAGCTTCGGCGCCGAAGTGGTCACGAAGGGTTCGCCGAAGCCGATGCGGGGGGCTTGGACGGTGACGACGGGGTCACTCGTCATCGAAGAGCCTCCTTGGTGAGCGTGGCGCGGGATGGCGTGGCCGGTCCCGGGCCCGAGGAAGCCCGCAAGCGGCGGAGGATGACCGTGCCGATCAACCCGGAGACCACGGCGAACGCGGGTGAGCACGTAGTACAGGCCGGCTGGGCTCCACGCGATCAGCGCGGGCGTGACGAGCGCGAAGGCGGCGGCGAGGAAGCGGGCGATCGCGATCGTGAAACCCTGCACGGTCGCGCGGGCGTTGACCGGGAACGACTCCTGGGTCCAGATCTTGTACAGCGCCTCACCGATGAAGGGGAACGCGATGTTGTAGAGGACCAGGGCGGCGATCATCGCCGGCAGGACGACGCCGCCCGTGACGGCGATGAGCAGCTGGCAGGCGATGAAGACGACCACGCCCGCGGCGAAGAACCGGCTGCGCCACTTCGTGTCCGCGATGCGGGTGAACACGATCGTGCCGACGAGCCCGATCAGGGTCGTCCCGAACGACAGCCCCGTGGCGACGGTCTGCGTCGTGCCGCCGACGGTGACGAGGAAGTAGGTCTTGAACGACCCGAAGGTGTTGGCCACGAGGGTGAAGAAGAGGTAGAAGAGCGCGGTGAGGGCGATCAGGACGAGCGAGGTCCGGTTGCGGAGCAAGGTCGCGAGCGGCATGGCCTTGGCGGGGTCGATGCCCGCCGTCGCGTTCCGGGCCAGCGCTTCCTCTTCGAGCCGGTGGAACGGCGGGTAGAACGCCCGGAAGGCGAAGGTCGCGACCGCCAGGACCGCGAGCAGGCCGAAGATCATGCCGATGCCGGGGACCCCCAGACCGGAGACAGCGAAACCCAGGAGGGTCGCCACCACGACACCGACCGTCCACATGACGTGGGTGAAGGCGACGAGCCGTCCCTGCGTTCCCTCCGGAGCGCGCTCGGAGAGCACCGCGAGCGACGTCGGCAGGTCCGCTCCGGCGGCCACGCCGAGCACGATCACGCCCGCGACCAGCACGGACGCGTTCGGTGCCAGCGCGATCGCCGCGGCCGCGGCCGCGTACAGCAGGATCGTCAGGGAGAACATCCGCCCGCGGCCCACCAGGTCGGCCAGCCGTCCGCCGGCCAGCGAGCCGACGGCGATGAAGAGGGTCAGGGCGGAGCCGAGCACCCCGACGGTCCAGACGTCGAGGTCGAACGCCTTCTTCCAGAGCGCCAGGCCCAGGCCGACGGAGATGATCGCACCCGAATCCAGCAGCGAGGCCATGCCCGCGGCGATCGCGAGCATCCAGTGTCTGCGGTGCAGCACGGTGGCGTTCTCGGCCATGAGGTCTCCTTCACCGTCGAAGCAGCATGCCACCAGTGGTAACACGTTTTACCTCTGACGGCGGAGGCATCCAATCACATGAACTCCCATGACCGTCAAGACCACCAGTCGACTGAGGTAAAACGATTTAATAACACGGTCGGCGCCACCACCACCGGCGAGAAGATCACTGCCGGACGGTCGAGGCCCGGACCACCAGCTCAGGAGAGAACTCGATCTGCGGGCGGGGCAGGGCCACGCCGTCGCGGCCGGCGGCCGAGCCGAGCGCGTCGATCTCGGCGAAGAGCAGGTCGGCGACCGCGGTGCCGAGCTCCGCGTGCGGGGTCCGGATGGTGGTGAGCGGCACGATCGTGGACCGGGCGAACTCGATGTCGTCGTAACCGACCACGGCGATGTCGGCCGGCACGCTGACGACCTTCGACGACACGAAGGCCTGGACAACCCCGATGGCCAGCAGGTCGTTCGCGCAGAACAACGCGTCCGGGCGCGCCGCGGCCGGCCTGCTCGCGATCGCGTCGGCGCAGGCGATGCCGGCCTCGACCGAGCGCTCGGGCACCGGGATGACTTCCAGGGTGACGCCGGGCGCCGAGTGGATCGCCGACAGCGCGCCGTTGAGCCGGTCGGCCACCTGCTTCAGCTCGAGCGAGGAGGAGACGAACCCGATGCGCTTGCGACCCTGCTCGATCAGGTGGGTCGCGGCCAGCTTGCCGCCGGCGACGTGGTCGATCGACACCGATGCTTGCTCGGGCGATTCGGCGCGGCGGGCACTCAGGACGCTCGAGATGCCGAAGGAGCGCATCCGGGCCAGCTCGGCCTCGACGTTGCCGACCGGGGCGATGATGACTCCACTGACCTGCTGCTTGGCGAACAGCTGCAGGTAGCTGCGCTCACGTTGCTCGGATCCGGTGTCGTTCGCCATCAGCATGTACATGCCTTCGGCCGACACCCGTTGCTCGATGGCCGCGGCGATCTCGGGCGTGGTGGCCCCGGCCAGCTCGAAGGCGATGTAGCCGATCACCGGGCTCACGCCGGTCCGGAGGGTGCGGGCGGCGTCGTTCGGCACGAACCCGAGAGCGTCCACGGCCTGCTGGATCCGCTGCCGGGTGCTGTCGGACAGCTTGCGCGGCTTGTGGAAGTAGTTCGACACCGACGCCGGCGAGACCCTCGCCAGCTCGGCGACGTCGCGAATCGTGACCCTGTTCAGCCGACTTCCTCTCGCGACGCCGTGGACCTCTGCGGTTCATGTTAGTGCAGACGCGTGAATCCGGGTCCGCCCGCTGACCTGGGCGGACGCCGCGTGCGCGTCCGGTATCGGACAAACGCTTGCCCGCGGCCCCGGCGCGTCCCCAAGATTTCCCCCTGGCCCGCGTCCCCGGCCGCACCCTCCGAAGACCTCCGCTCGACGAGGAGAGAGGCACAGGAATTGAAACGATTCACCACTGCGGGAGCAGCCCGACTGCGCCGACTGGCGACCGTCGGAGTGCTCGCTGCCATCACCACCGTCCTCGCCGCCACGCCCGGACAAGCGTTCCAGATCGGGTCGCGCGGGCCGGACACCTCGGCCTGGAAGTCCTATGTGCTCGGACCGTCCGCCCCCGACGTCCACCCGGTCCGCGCCGAAGGCCGAGGTGACGTCACCCATCCCGAGTCCCTGCTGAGGCCCCATGGGCCGGCGACCACGCTCACGACCGTGGCGGGCCGTACCCCGGCTTCGGTTCTGCTCGACTTCGGCAAGGAGGTCGGCGGCACGCCGTACCTCGACCTCACCCGGGTCACCGGCTCCCCCACCGTCACCCTGTTCACCGCCGAAGCGCGCCAGTACATCCGCACGCCGGCCGCGACGACCGTCTCGGCGGCGGTCCCCAGCGGGTCGGCGCAGATCCCGCTGGCTTCCGCGGCGAACCTCGAGGCCGGGAACACGATCACGTTCACGACCGCGGGAAGCAAGCCGGTCACGCGCACCATCACCGCCTTCGACACCACGGCCCGCACCGTGACGGTCACGCCCGCGCTGTCCGCCGACCTTCCGGTGGGAACCACCGTCTCGTCGTCGCCGGGCGCCCCGAGTTCGGACGAGTCCCGCGGCCTCGCCGGCGTCGGCGGGCCGGACACCTTCCAGCCCACCGCGGCCGGGCGGCTGACCGGCGGTTTCCACGGCGGCTTCCGGTTCGCGCTGCTCACCGTCTCCTCCCCCGGCAGCATCAGCCTCTCCGGCCTGGGCGTGAACTTCCAGGCCTTCCGCGCCACCCCGGCCGATTACCAGGGCTGGTTCCTCTCCAGCGACGACCAGCTCAACAAGATGTGGTACTCCGGCGCCTACACGCTGCAGATGAACCTCAAAATGCCCGGCCTCAACGGCCTCCCGGACGCGCGGATCTACGACGGCGCGAAGCGCGACCGCAGCATCTGGACCGGTGACCTCCTGGTCCAGATTCCCACCCTGCTGACCAGCCTCGGCAACGCCGGGGCGCCCTACGTGAAGTCCTCACTCGACACGCTGCTGGCGACCCAGCGCGCTGACGGGGCGTTCCCCGGTTCGCCGGACTTCTCGAAGCGCACCAACCCCGCGGGCTCGCCGCTCTTCTACTCCAACAACTACTCCGGCTACGGGCTCCGCGCCTTCGTCGACTACTACCGCTACACCGGCGACACGGCCTACATCACCGCCGCACTACCCGCGCTGCGCAGGGAACTTGCCTACAACAACAGCTTCCTCAACACCGACAACCTCGTCGTCTCCAACGACCGCGACTACTGGCAGGCGACGCAGACCGGGGAAGTCACCAAGTACAGCATCGACTACTACATCGTCCTGCGTGAGATGTCGTGGCTCGAGCGCACCGTCGGGTCTCCGGATCTGGCGAACGGCTACGACGCCAAGGCCGACGCGATCAAGACTGCTGTCACCGGCAAGCTCTGGAACCCGGCGCTGGGCGCGTACGGGCAGAGCAGCACCAATCCGAACGTTCTCGTCGAAGACGCCAACGCCCTCGCACTCCAGTACGGATTCGTCGCGCCCGAACGGCAGGCGAGCGTCCTCGCCGCGCTGAAGACGCTCTGGACGCCCTACGGCGCCATCATGGGCCCCGGCCTGCAGGACCCGACCGGGCACACCATCGAGCCGTTCGGCAACGGCATGGAGACGGCCGGCCGGTTCACCACCGGTGACGTCGCCGGGGCACTGGACCTCATACGGCGCACCTGGGGTCCCATGGTCGACCAGCGGAACCCGCTCTACACGGGCGCGTTCTGGGAGTTCAAGAACAGCACCGGCACCGTCAACCGCGCGACGGCCAGCCTCGCGCACGGCTGGGCCGCGTCGCCGTCCGTTCAGCTGACCGAGCAGCTTCTCGGGGTCAAGCCGGTCGGCGCCGGCTACCGGACCTGGAGCATCGCGCCGAATCCCGGCACGGTGCGCTCGGCCGCCGGTGCCGTCCCGACCGCCTACGGAACCATCAAGACACAGTGGACCAACGATCCGCACTCCGGGCGGTTCACGCTCACCGTGCAGGCGCCCCCGAACACCTCGGGAACCATCACGGTCCCCGTCGGTCGAGGCTCGGTGGTCACCGTGAACGGCCGCAACCTCAAGTCGTCCAACGGATCCACGACCTTGACCGTGCCGGGCGGCACCTACCGGATCACCGTGGCCCAGCACTGAAACGGAGGTGTGAAATGTTCTTGTCCGCAACACCGAGAAGACGCCTGGCGTCGCTCGTGACCGCCGGGATTTCCGTCCTGGCCGTGGTGACCGTGGTTCCCGCGGCCGGCGCGGAACAGGGTTCCGGCACGTCAGCCGGAATCGACTCCCTGCAACCGCCGGCCGGCGGCCTCTCCCCCGCGCAGTTCGCGCACCCGGACACTCGATTCAAGCCGGCCATGCGCTGGTGGTGGCAGAAACCCCTCGACGACACCGAAGCGCAGCGCGAGCTTCAAGTGATCACCGACGCCGGGTTCGGCGAGATCGAGATCGCCTTCTCCGCCGGCGCGTGGGCCACCGACGACCAGCGCGCCATCCTCGGCCACGTCCTGGACAAGGCCGCCCAGCTCGGCATCAAGATCTCGATGACCATGGGCGCTGCCTGGCCGGTGCAGACCCCGGGCACCGGCGCCGGATCAGGTTTCGCCTCTCAGGAGCTGCAGTACGGCCGCGTCCACCTGCCCGGTGGGCAAAGCTTCTCCGGTGCCGTCACGCCGCCGATCGACGCGGCCCAGCAGCCGCAGGCCCGGAAGCTCGTCGCGGTTACCGCGGCCCGGGTGGTCGACGCCGGCCCCGACGTCACGACACCCGGGCAGCCACCGGCGAAGTCGACCGTGCTCGATCCCTCGTCGCTGACCGACCTGACCGCCCAGGTGAAGGACGGCAACCTCACGTGGCGCGCCCCGGGTGGCGGCAACTGGGACCTGTTCGCCTTCTGGTCTCGCGAGAACAAGGGCAACTACACCAACCCCCTCGACGCCGATGCCTCACGCAAGGCCGCCCAGGACCTCGACCGGATCCAGATCGGCCAGGACAACGCTCCGAAGCTGCGGAAGGCGGGCGCGGACCTGTTCGAGGACTCCCTCGAGCTGCACGCCACGTCCATCTTCTGGACTCCGAAGATGCAAGCCGAGTTCCGCGGTCGCCGCGGCTACGACATGGCCAAGTACCTGCCGATGATGTTCGTCCAGGGTGAGTCGGACTTCCCGGTCCCGCCGAAGGAACCGAACCCCGACTTCGCGTTGTCCGACGGTTCGGCGGGCAAGATCCGCCACGACTACTACGAGACGCTGACCGATCTGTACATCGGCAACCACCTGCAGGTGTTCCAGGACTGGGCGAAGCAGTACGGCATGCAGTACAAGGCCCAGGCCGCCTACCTGCAGGACCTGGAGCCGATCCGCAGTTTCCGTTCCCTGCAGAGCTTCGGGGCTCGTTCGGAAACGGAGTCTCTCGACGCCGGCGAGAACCTCCCCATCTCGACGGACGACCCGGCGTGGCGGAACTCCCTGGCGTTCCAGCAGACGATCGCGTCCGGTGTGCACCAGGCGGGCGGAGATCTGCTGAGCGTCGAGCTCGGCGCGTTCTTCAAGCCCGCCTACAGCATGAACCTCGACAACTACCGTGATCTGATGGGCAAGGAGTGGGCCGCGGGCGTGTCCCAGCCGTTCATCCACGGCTTCGCGCTCCAAACCGCCGGCGCGGCGTGGCCGGGCACGACGCGCTTCGGCGAGACGGTCACCGACAGCTGGAACGACAAGAACTTCCCGCAGTGGTCGAGCTGGGCCACGCTCAACGGCTACTTCGCCCGGGGGACCAGCGTGCTGGAGACCGGGACGGCGAAGACCGATGTCGCGGTCTACAGCGACTCGTTCCTGTCCCCGCGCGGGAGCCAGTCGCCGTTCGACGCTCAGAGGCTCGAGGAGCAGGGCTTCTCCGTCGAGTACCTCGACCCGCAGGGGCTGGCGCGGGATTCCCGTCCGGCCAACGGTGAGCTGTTCCCGGGCACCAGTGGTTACCACGCGCTGGTGGTCGATCAGCGGTCGATCGGCCATGACGCGGCTGCCGCGATCCTGCGTGCCGCCCAGGCCGGGGTCCGGGTCGTGTTCGTCGGCGCTTTGCCCGACCACGACACGACTTTCGCTTCAGGCGGCCGTGGTGATGCCGATGTCAGGAACAGCGTCGCCGAGACGCTGAAGCAGCCTTCGGTCGCACGGGTGGCGTCGCAGAACGACGTCGCGGGTGCGTTGAAGCGGCTCGGTCTCGCCCCTCGGGTCGCGTCCGGCGGCACGCAGGTCCTGTCCCAGTGGCGGGACGTGAAGGGCGGGGCGTACGCGTACTTGTACAACCCGAGCGACCACCCGGTGACGTTCACGCCGTCCTTCGGGGTCCAGGGCGTGCCGTCCGAGATGAACCTGTGGGACGGCTCGATCTCGTCGCTTGCCCAGTACACGACCGGAAACGGGCGTACGGCGTTGCCGATGACGTTGCAGGGTGGCGAGGGCAAGGTGATCGCGATCGACAAGGACGCCCGGCCCGCGGTGCACGTCGTCGGCGACACAGCGCCCGAGGACGGTCAGCTGGCCATCAGCGGCGGGAAGATCGTCTTCCGGGCCACCGAGTCGGGCACGCAGACGTTCCGGCTGTCCAACGGCCGCACGATCGACGTCACCGCCGAGGTCCCCAGCGACGACCGGCCGCTGTCCGGGCCGCCGTCGTCGCGGCCATCGGTCATCGAGGTGTGGAGCCCGTGGTCGCTGTCGGTCAAGACGGTGAATCCGTCCGGTGGCGCGACGGTGTCGGTGCCGAGTGGTCTCGGTGACTCGCAGTTCCAGCAGTTCCGGCTGAAGGACTGGCGGGACATCACCGAGCTCAACGGTGAGTCCGGAGTCGGCACCTACACGGCGACGACCACGCTGCCCGACGGCTGGCGCGCTTCGGGAGGCGTCCTGCTGGATCTCGGGCACGTCGACGGGACGGCCGACATCTCGGTCAACGGGCAGGTGGTCGGCACCCAGGTCACCGATGGTCTGCAGTGGGACATCGGCCGCCGGCTGCATCCTGGGACGAACACCGTCCAGATCACGGTGCGGACGACGTTGCGCAACGCGGTGTCGAAGTACGACAAGAGGTCGACGGCGAGCCAGCCGTACGGCCTTCGCGGGCCGGTGACGCTGACGCCCTGGCGTGATGCTGTCGTCTACGGCGGAAGGTAGCCACGCCCGGCCGAGTTCCCGAGGGGGCGCCGATCGATCCGGCGCCCCCTCGGTCTGTTCAGCGGTCGATGGCGGCCATGTTCGCGTCGTCGTGGCGGGCCCCGACGGCGGGTGTCAGCCGGTCGAGCCGCGCGAGCTGGTCGGCGGTGAGGACGACGGCGTCGGCGGCGGTGTTCTCCTCGACACGAGCGACCCGCCGAGTGCCGGGGATGGGAGCGATGTCGCCGCCCTGGGCCAGCAGCCAGGCCAAGGCGACCTGCGCCGGTGTGGCGCCGGCCTCGTTCCCGATCGCTCGGACCTCGTCCACCAGCCGCAAGTTCCGGGTGAAGGCCTCCCCGACGAACCGCGGGTTGGTCTTGCGCCAGTCGTCGTCGGGAATGTCGGCGGGCGAGCGCAGCTGCCCGGTGAGGAACCCGTGCCCCAGCGGCGAGTAGGGCACGAACCCGATACCAAGACCGCGCAGCAGCGGCAGGAGCTCGGCTTCGGGGTCACGGGTCCACAGCGAGTACTCGGTCTGCAGCGCCGCCAGCGGATGCACCGCGTGGGCGCGGCGAATCGTCTCCGGCGACGCCTCGGACAGCCCGATGTGCCGGACCTTGCCCTCGGCGACCAGCTCGGCCAGCGCGCCCACGGTCTCCTCGATCGGAGTGGCCCGGTCGACCCGGTGCTGGTAGTAGAGGTCGATCCGGTCGGTGCCCAGCCGCTTCAGCGAGCCCTCGACCGCGGCCTTCACGTTCGCCGCGCCGCTGTCGACGGTGCCGGGCCCGCCACCGGAGTGCGAGACCAAACCGAACTTCGTCGCGATGACGACCTCGTCGCGACGACCGGCGATGGCCTTCCCGACGACCTCCTCGCTGTGGAACGGGCCGTAGATCTCGGCGGTGTCGATGTGGGTGACACCCAGCTCCAGCGCGCGGTGGATGGTGCGGATCGACTCGGCGTCGTCCAGGCCGCCGCCGGAGGTGTAGGTCCCGGCCATGGTCATGGCGCCCAGCCCGATCCGGGACACCTCCAGGGCGCCCAGGGAAGCGTGCTTCATCAACTAGCTCCTTCGTCGGTGGTGGTGACTCCAGGAGACGCTGTGTGAAACAGCTGAGACAGGACCTGCCGAAAGAGGTACTCGCAGTGACCCTTTAGGGGCCGGGCGGCCGTCTACGCTCGATGTCATGGACGAGAAGGAGGCAGCGCGCGCGGCGGTCCGCGAGTTCCTCAGCACGCGCCGCGACCGGATCACCCCGGGCGACGCGGGCCTGCCGACGACCGGGACCCGGCGCCGGGTGAAGGGCCTGCGGCGCGAGGAAGTGGCGTTGCTGGCCGGGGTCAGCCCGGAGTACTACATCCGGCTCGAGCGCGGCCAGGCCACCGGTCCCTCGGCCGGGGTCGTCGAGTCCGTCGCGTCCGTGCTGCGTCTCGACGACGACGAACGCGCCCACCTCGATCGGTTGCTCGCGGCGCTCACCCCCGAGGCCCGCAAGCGCCGCGCGACGGCCGTCAAGGACGGCGTCCGGCCCGGGATCCGGGTGCTGCTGGACTCGATCGAGCACCTCCCGGCCGTCGTGTTCAGCAGCCGGCTCGACGTGCTCGCCGTCAACGACCTCGGACGCGCCCTGTACGGGCCGATGTTCGACCATGACGGCCCGGTGAACTCGGCGCACTTCCTGTTCCTGGAGGAGCCCGCCGCCCGGCACCTGTTCCCCGAGTGGGAACGCATCGCCGACGACACCGTGTCCATCCTGCGCATCGAGGCGGGCCGGCGCCCAAACGACCCGGCCCTGATCGCCCTCATCGGCCGGCTCTCGACCCGCAGCCAGGCCTTCCGCGTCCGTTGGGCCGCCCACGACGTCAAGACGCACCGGGCGGGCACCAAGACCTTCCGGCACCCCCTGCTCGGCGAACTCACCCTGCCGTTCGAGAACCTCACGGTCGACGCAGCCGGGGACCAGGTCCTGACCGTCTTCACCCCGCCGCCCGGCTCACCGGAACACGACGCGATCAGGCTGCTGGCCAGCTGGAACGCCCACGCGTCGATCCCCGGCGAAGCCGCGCGCTCCCCGGACAGCTGAGGGAAGCAGCGCGGCCGGGCAGACCTGGTCAGGACAGCGTGATGCGACTCCGGAGCGGGAGATCCGCCGACGAGGTACCCACCCCGACCGTGTAGTCCCCCGGTACCACGGTCCACCCGGTACCCGAGTTCAACCAGACCGCAAGTTCGTCTCGCGGCACCTCGAGTGTCACCGTCGTGCTCTGACCAGGCTTCAATCCCACCTTCGCGAACGCCTTGAGCTGCTGAGCAGGCTCCTGCGCCGCGTCCGGAGCCGCGACGTAGAGCTGGACGACCTCCGAACCGACTCGGCGGCCGGTGTTGATGACCGAAGCCTGAGCACGCAACCCATCCGGCGTCCGGGACACCCGAAGATCACCGAGCCGGAAGGTCGTGTACGACAACCCGAACCCGAACGGGAACAGCGGCTTCTCGCCGGTGTGCTGGTACCAGCGGTACCCGATGGTCAGACCCTCGTCGTAGAAGACGTGCACTCCGTCGCCGGGGAACTCGACGCCCGTCTTCGCCGGGCCCTGCTGATCCGACGCCGGGAACGTCTCCGGGAGCCGGCCGCCCGGCTCCGCGTCGCCGAACAGCATCGCCGCGACCGCGTTGCCCTGCTCCTGCCCCGCGTACCAGTTCGCGATGACGCCCTTCACCTTCCCGAGCCACGGCATCAGCACCGCGCCCGAGGTGTTGAGCACGACCACCGTCCGGGGGTTGGCCGCGGCCACGGCCGCGACGAGATCGTTCTGGTCGGCCGGCAACGCCAGCGTCGAGCGGTCCATGCCCTCGCTGGTGACGTCGGCGAGGACCACGACGGCCACGTCCGCCGCGCGTGCCGCGGCAGCCGCCTCCCGGTGCAGTCGGTCGTACCCGGCCTGGGAGCCGAGCACCAGAGACACGCGCGGCGCGCGTCCGCTGGCGGGCGCACCCGAGACGTAGGTGACTTCGATGGCGTGGTCGCCCGCGGTCAGCGTGACGAACCCGTTCCGGACGGATTCCCGCCCGGGCAGGTAGGTGAGCACGACCTTGCCGTCGATGCTCACCGTGGTCAGCCCACCCGCGGTGAGGCTGAACCGGTACGCGGCCGCGTCGGTGTGGAAAGTACCGGTGTAGCGCGCCGACCACCCGTCCGTCTGGCTCGCTACCGCTGCCGGTACCGCGGTGACGTTCAGGTTCGGGATGGTCTCCGTGCCCAGCGGGTCGCCCGTCAGATCCGTGGACGCGTAGTACGTGACCGTCAGTCCGGCGCCGAACGCCGATGCCGGGACGACCGGCAACGCCGCGATCCCGAGCGTGCCCCGCGCGTACGTCACCGGGATCGACCCGGCTCGCGCGCGAATCCCCGCCAGCGGAGTCACGACCGGGCCGTTGGACGTGACGCTGCCGGAGCCGCCGCCGTGGGTCTGGGCTCCCGCGTCGGCGGCGTCGCCGATGACCGCGATGCCGCGCGGACGGGCCAGCGGCAGGACACCGTCGTTCTTGAGCAGCACACTGCCTTCGACGCCGATGCGGCGCGCCAGGTCGAGGTGCGCCGGGGTGGAAACCACCGTGTCGACGACCGTGGCCGGATCGGGCAGGGGGTGGTCGAACAGCCCGACGCGGATCATCGGCGTCAGGACCTGGGTCACCATGGTGTCCAGCTGTGCTTCGCTGACGCTGCCGTTCTGCACCGCCGCCTTGAGCGCGTCACCGAGGTAGGTGCCGCCCGGCATCTCGGTGTCCGAGCCGGCTTTGGCGGTCTGGACGGTGCTGTGGGTGCCACCCCAGTCCGACATTACCCAGCCGTCGTAGCCCCACGCGTCGCGCAGGGTGTCCTGCACGTCGAGCCGGTTCTCGTGCGCCCACGTCCCGTTGACCTTGTTGTAGGAGGTCATGACGGCGCCGCTCCCGCCCTGCTGCACCGCGGCGCGGAACCCCGGGAAGTAGATCTCCTGCAAGGCGCGCTCGGACACGACGACGTCGATCGAGTTGCGCAGGATCTCCTGGTTGTTGGCCGCGAAGTGCTTCACCGTCGACATGACGTGGTTGGCCTGGATGCCGCGGATGGTCGCCGCGGCGAGCTGCCCGTTCAGGAAGGGGTCTTCGGTGTAGGTCTCGAACGACCGGCCCCAGTGTGGCAGCCGCAGGATGTTGATGCAGGGCGCCAACGCGACGTTGTGGCCCTTGGCGGCCTGCTCGGCGCCGTAAGCCTTGCCGTAGTCCGTTGCGGTGCCGGGGTTCCAGGTGGCGGCGAGCGCCTTGGAGTCCGGCCACTGCGTGACGCCGACGGAGCCGTTGCCGACCCCGCTGGGCCCGTCGGCCAGCCGCAGCGCCGGGATGCCGAGCCTGGTGTTGGCCGGGATGTGGCCGGTGAAGCCTCTCGTGGCGGGAATGCCATGGCAGTAAACGATCTTCTCGTCGAGCGTCATCCGGGACACCAGCTGGCGAGCCCGTTTGACGGCCGCCTGCGACTCCGCGGACACAGCGGGTGCGGCAGCGAGCGCACCGCCCAGCGGCGCGCCTTCCGCCAAGCCGGTGGGCGTCACGGCCACGACGCCCGCCGCGGCCACCCCCGCTCCCGACCACTTCAACATCGACCGACGGGTGACATCCATCTGAACACTCCTTTGTGCGGATGGGATCGGATCGCGGCGGAGAGGGGCCTCAGGCGTGGTTCTTCCAGAACAGCCTTTCGCTCTTGTCCGGGTCGTCGACGATCTTGCAGTCGGCGTCGAGCCACATCGTGGACCGGTTCTTCGGCGTATAGGCGGGCCAGGCCGGCACGCCCCTCGCAGTGGGACGGCCGTGGTGTGCGAAGCCCGCCCACAGTTCGCTCATGTGCTGAGCAGTCGCGAACTGGCCCGGCAGATCTTTGCCGGTGTTGGCGAACTTGAGGGGGATGTCCGACGCGTGGGGCGAGCCGATCGGGAAATCGGTGCCGGGCACCAGGGTCGGGTTCTCGTAGGCGAGCTGGTACATGAACACAGGCGCGGCGTGCTGCGCCGCCTTGGCCTCCGCGATCTTGATCGAGTCGCGCCAGATCGGCGAGGTGGTGATCGCGAAGTAGAGCTGGGCCGGTGTCGCGTCGGGCCGCGATTCGTGGAAGGTCGCGATGATCCGGTCGAGCTCCGCGCCCTGATAGGTCGTGCTGAGCTCACGGCGCAGGCCGGCCTCGTCGATGCGGAAGATGTCGGGCGGCCCGAAGAGGCTGAAGAACACCATCTCGTCGCGACAGGTGCCGCACATCAGCGGCTTGCCGGCCGAGAAGGACGCGACGCCATCGGCGAACGGGTGCCGCGGGATGACGGTGCCGTCGACGAAGGCGCCGAAGCCGGGGAGCGGGTCGGGGTCACCCCAGGGCGCAACACCGTTCGCGGCTTCGGACTGCTGGATCTCGAGCAGCCTCGCGGCCGGAATCTCGTGCAGCTCGGGAATGTGCGCTGTGGACAGTCCCAAGAGCTCGAGTGTGCGCCTGGCCCGGGCGGTGGCGCCGTCGCGGGTCGGGAAGCGCAGTGGCGCGGCGCTCTCGATCGAGGCTTTGTGGAACAGTCGCGCGGCGGCCGGCATGGTGTAGACGGCCGCGGTCTTGGCCCCGCCACCGCTCTCGCCCCAGACCATGATGTTGTCGGGGTCGCCCCCGAAGTTGCCGATGTTCTCCCTGGTCCAGCGCAGCGCCGCGAGGATGTCCAGCATCCCCTGGTTGGCGGCGTAGTCACGGCCGGCGAGATCACCGAGGAACAAGTAGCCCAGCAGGCCGAGCCGGTGGTTGGACTCGACCACCACCACGTCGTAGAGCTGCGCCAGATGCGAGCCGTCCTGTCCCGTGGCGGAACCGGAGCCGATCATGTAGCCGCCGCCGTGGTTGTAGAACATCACCGGCCGCCGCTTGCCGTCCGCGGCGGGGGTCCAGATGTTGAGGTAGAGGCAGTCTTCGGAGGGTGCCGGCATCCGGCCGTTGCCGTTCGGGCCCATCTCGCCACCCGCCACCTGGAACGCCGGGTTGGGGAAGTTCACCGCGTCGCGCACGCCGTGCCAGGGTTCGAGCGGCTTCGGAGCCTTGAACCGCAGCTCGCCGAGTGGCGGCGTGGCGTAGGGCACGCCGAGGAACTTCACGATCCCGTCCTCGCGTTTCCCGCGCACCCTGCCGTAGCGGGTCACCGCCTCGGCCGGCGCGCCGAGCGCAAGTGCCGGAAAGGGCATGCTCATCCCGGCGATCACGGCCAGCGACCCGCCGATCATCGCTCTGCGGGTCATTCCTGAGTCCACCATCGGACCTCCTTCTCGAGGCGGGGCGATCAGATCGACGTCGTGAAGGTGTGCTTGCCGGAGCTGACGACGTGCGCGGCCGGGCTGCCGGGGAGGTGCACGGTTGCGGTGGCGCCGGGCGGCACGGTGATCTCCAGCCGGAACCCGTGCGCGGACTTCGTCCAGCTGCTGGTGACGGTGCCCAGCGGTGTCTTGTAGCTGCCCGAGGCGTGCGTGAGATCGCCGACGACGGCGGGAGCGATAGTCAGGTTTCGGTACCCGACCGAGCCGGGTGCCTGCTGGATGCCGGCCACCCCGCGGACGAACCACGCGTCGACCTCGCCGAGGAAGTGGTGGTTCTGCGAGCCGCCGCCGTCGAGGCTTTCGGACAACGTCGTGTGGCCGCCGGCGATCAGGTAGCCGTAGCCCGGCGAGGTCGGGTTGACGACCATGTCGTAGAGGACGTCGTTGCGGTTCCCGGCTTCCAGCGCCCGAAAGAGCGCGCCCAGCCCGACCGAGCCGGTGGTGATGTGGTTGCCGGCCTTGCGCACTGACGCGACGAGGCGGTCGAGCACGGCAGAGCGGTCGGCCGGGGCGACGAGGCCTGCGTCGAGGGCCATGGCGTTGGAGGTTTCGCTGTCGCTGCCGTAGAAGACGCCGTTGCCGTCGACGTGGCGGAAGCGGGTCGTGAACTCGGACGCGAGCTGGGCGGCCAGGGCGGTGTACTTGATGTGGTCGGCGCCCTTGCCGAGCACCTGCGCGATCGCGGCCATGTCGTGAGCGGCGGTGTAGTAGCCGGCGATGATGGCCAGCTGCATCGGCGTCGTGTTGTCCGTGGCGGACCAGTCCCCCAGTCCCGGAATGTCGCCGTTGTTGGCGGCCTTGTTCGCGGCCTCGTAGTCCAGCCAGGCCACCATGTTGTCGTAGTAGGTCGCCATCGTCCGGCTGTCGCCGTAGGTCTGGTAGAGCTGCCACGGGATGCGGATGATCGCGCCGCCCCAGTTGACCTCGTCGAGGAACTCGATGGTGCCCTGCGGGTACTGCAGCTTGACGGGGGCGACGCGGTGGAACTCCGGCGCGATGTTCGCGATCAGGCCCGGGAACTCGTCCCCCGGCCGGCGTTGAGCGGTGGCCATGTTGCGCACGAGCTGCGGCTGGTAGGCCGACATGTCGTAGTCGGTGAGCAGCGCGTCGATGTTGTGCAGGTTGTCGCCGGTGTAGGGGCCCTTCTCGCGGTCCGGGCAGTCGGTCAGGACCGACATCATGTTGCTCTGGATCGAACGCTCGGTGATGGCGTGAATCTGGTTGAGCACGTCGTTGGAGGAGGTGAAGGTGCTCGCGCTCGGGTTCGCCGCGTAGATGACGTCCATGGTCACGGTGTCCTTGGCGGGCGCCGAGCGCAGCCCGCTCACCTGGAGGTACCGGAACCCGCTGTAGGTGAACTGCGGATGCCACTTCTCGAGCCCGCGCCCGGAAAGGGTGTAGCGGTAGGCGATCTGGTCGCCGGGTTTCGCGCCGGTGCTGGCGATGTCCAGGGTGCCGTCGGCGGCGAGCTTTTCCGCCGGGATCATGGTGATGGTGTCGCCGCCGCGTCCGGTGACCGAGAGGCTGGGCCAGCCGGACCGGTTGGCGCCGAAGTCGAGGATGTAGGAGCCGTCGGCCAGCTTGCGGATCCCGGTGGGGCGCATGGTTTCCGCGACGGTGATCGGCGGACGCGGGTTCGCGCGCAGCGGGGTGGTGTCCTTCGGCGTGGTGGTCTGCGTCAGCTTGACGACGCTCGCCTGCGGCCACCCCGCGACGGTGTTCTCGCGGCGGGCGTCGTACTCCTCGCCGCTCCACCACGACGAGAAGGTGGTCGGCCCGAGCGTGGTGCGCCAGGTGCCGTCGCTGGAGACGACGTCACGGCGCCCGTCCTGGTAGGTGATCTCGAGCTGGGCGATGACCTTCGGCTCGCCGTAGACGGTGTACTGCTCGAGGCCGCCGCCGAAGAAGTACCGGCCGGGGGTCTTCACCCGCTGGTAGGTGCCGCTGCCGGTCTGCAGGCCGAGCGTGTTCGTCCCCGGCCGCAGGGCTCGGGTGAGGTCATAGGTGCGGTAGTCGACCTCGGCGGAGTAGGTGGTCTGGCCCGGCTCGAGCACGGCGTCGCCCACCGCGCGGCCGTTGAGCGTGGCGGCGTACATGCCGAGGCCGGTCGTGTAGAGGCGCGCCTGCTTGACCGGTCCGCGGACGGGGAACGCCTTGCCGAACACCGGCAGCGGGGTTTCCTTGCCGTCGGGCTGGGTGTAGCTGTAAGACGGGTTTTCGATCCAGCGGGCCGACCAGTCAGCCGCGGACAGCAGTCCCATCTCCCAGCTGGACTGCGCGCTCCACGGCGAGACGCGCCCGGCGGTGTCCCAGGTGCGGACCCGCCACCGGACGTGGTCGCGGGCCTGCAGCGCCGGGCCGCCGTACGCGACGTTCGCCGTGTCGGCCGATCGCACCTTGCCGCTGTCCCAGAGATCGCGTCCCGAATCGAGGGTCGCGCGGATCTCGTAGGCGGCTTGGTCTCGTCCCGGAAGCCAGCTGAGCAGCGGCTTGGCGACGTCGATGCCGAGCGGATCGACGAGGTTCTCCGTCCGCAGAAAGGTCGGACCGGCTCCTGGTGCGGCGGTCGCCACCGTCGATCCGGACGCCAGTGCCAGCGCGGCGAGGACGGTGAGAACGAGGCTCCGGCGGTTCATCCGGCGTCCTTTCAGACGAGGCTGGGTGCCTGCTCACAGAGCGAGCTGAAACGATTCATCCGCAAAGTGAGCGGCGGGAACGCAATTTCCTCGGCGCACCGCAGCTCCCGGAGCGGACCGCGAGAAGCGGCCCGGATTCGGTGATGAATCGTTTTACCTCGTCGTGAGGCTACGAGTGTGTTACCTGGGAGACAAGGGGTTGTCCGAATTCGGACGCACTTTGCCGCCGCTCAGACCAACCCGCGCCGTACGGCCCACACCACGGCCTGGATGGGGGTGGCCAGGCCGAGCCGATCGCAGATCGACCGCATCCGCCGTCGGACCGTCCGGTCGGACAGCTCCAGCCGCCGCGCGACGATGTCCAGCGGCAAGCCTTCCGCGAACAGAGCCAGCAAGGCCAGCTCCTCGCGCTCGAGCACAGCGTTCACCGGTCCACCGCCTTCTTGCCGGTGCCGGGAAACAGCGAGTCCTTGCGGTGGGCGACAAGCACGTCGACCGTCGTACGACAGCCCCGCGCCGGCGCCGGACCGCCGCGGACGGGCGACGTCACCCGCGCTCGAAGGCTTCGCGTGCCGAGACCCGGACACCGCTACCGCTCGGTCAGCTGCCGCGGCGGCACCGCGCAGGCACCGTCGAAGACGTGCGAGTGGCCGTGCCGCCGCTGGGCGAGCTCCGACACCGACCCGGATCCTGCCGCCTCATCGCGTCCTCCGGATTAAAAGGTTTCAACACCTGGTGCGGTGACGCTACTATGGCCCAGAACAGGAAGTCAACGACCAGCCCCGACGCAGTGGTGAAACGATTTCATAGACTAGGTCCAATCACTTGCGACGTCTCGACGAGGGGATCTCGATGACGGTGAAAGGTGTCGACGGGACCAGGCCGGAGGGCGCCCGGGCGGCCGGTATGAAGGACGTCGCCGCGGCGGCCGGGGTTTCGGTCGGCACGGTGTCCAACGTGCTGAACCGGCCGGACCAGGTCAGCCGCGCGACCCGGGCGAAGGTCGAAGCCACGATGGCCGAGCTGCGGTTCGTCCGCAACGAGACGGCGCGGCACCTCCGGATGGGACACAGCCGGGTGTGGGCGTACGTGATGCTCGATGGCCGCAACCCGTTCTTCACCGACGTCGCCGGCGGCATGGAAGACGTCGCGGACGAAGCGGACCTTCCGCTCTTCCTCTGCAACAGCAGCAATCTCGCCGCGCGCGAAGCCGCCTACCTCCGCCGGCTGGAACAACAGCAGGTGCAGGGCATCCTGATCACCCCGATCGATCCCGGCTCCCCGCAACTCGACGAGATCGCGCGCCGGGGCACGCCACTGGTGATCGTCGACCGGACGCCGGACTCCGACAGGCACTGCTCGGTGGCCGTCGACGACGTGGTCGGCGGCGAGATCGCGGTCCGCCATCTCCTGGACCAGGGCCACCAGCGCATCGCCTTCGTCGGCGGGGAGCTGGAGATCGGCCAGGTGCGCGAACGCCGCGAGGGGGCACTACGGGCCTTGCGGGCCGCAGGCCTCGGCCCGGACCACCTCGTCGACCTCACGACGTCGCAGATGGCCGTGGCGGACGGCGGCAACGCCGGGCAGCGCCTGGCGGGCCTGCCCGCCGCGACCCGGCCGACCGCGGCGTTCTGCGCCAACGACCTGCTGGCGCTCGGTCTGCTCCAAGCGTGCGCGGCCCTGGGCCTACGCGTCCCCGACGACCTGGCCATCGTCGGCTACGACGACATCGAGTTCGCCGCGGCCGCCACCGTCCCCCTCACGTCGGTCCGTCAGCCCCGCCGTCAGCTCGGGCGCACCGCCGCCGAGCTGCTGCTGGAGGAGACCACCGACCCGATGCACGAACACCGGCAGGTGACTTTCACGCCGGAGCTGGTCGTGCGCGCCTCGACCTACCGCGGCAGTTCCCTCAGGGAGGCTTGATGCGGCACACCTCGATCGGTGGAACGCCGGTGAGCAGGATCGCGCTCGGCGGCGCGGGCTGGTCCCTGGCGGACGAACCCGACGTCGACGGCGCGATCGCCACCATCCACTCGGCGATCGACCACGGCGTGACGCTCGTGGACACAGCCCGGGCGTACACGACCGTCGACCACCCTTCCCACAACGAATGGCTGATCGGCGAGGCACTGGCGGCGCATCCGGACGGGGACAAGGTCTTCGTCGCGACCAAGGGCGGCCATTTCCGCGCCGGCCCGGCGGACTTCCTCGTCGACAACTCCCCCACCGCGTTGCGCCGGGACTGCGAGCAAAGCCTCCGGACGCTGGGCAGGGATACCCTCGACCTGTTCCAGCTCCACCGCGCGGACGATCCGTCCACAGTGGTCGAAGACAGCGTCGCGGAACTGGCCGCACTGCGCGAGGAGGGCAAAGTCCGGTACGTCGGACTGTGCAACGTGACGGTGGCCCAACTCGAGAAGGCGCGCACGATCACCACGATCGACGCGGTCCAGAACCACTACTCCCCACTGGCGCCGGACGACGACATGCTCGCGTACTGCGCGCGGGAGGGCATTCCGTACCTCGCGTACTCGCCGCTCGGCGGCAAGTCGGTCGCAAGTCGACTGGCCGCCGAGTTGCCCGCGTTCCGGCGCGTCGCCGGCAACCGGGGTCTCACCGTGCCGCAGGTCGTGGTCGCGTGGCTGACTTCCCTTCCGGCCGCTGTCATCCCCATCGTGGGTACCGGCCGCCCCGCGCACTTGGTGCAGCTGGTCGAAGCGGCGGACGTCGACTTGACTCCCGAGGAGCTGGCGTCGCTCAGGACTTGACGTCCCCCGGTCCGAGCAGCTCCTGCAACTCAGGCAGCAAAGCACCGAGGTCCTTCTTCGTCCGGAAGACCACAAGGGAGCTTTCGTCGCCGTCGGACCGGGTGAACAGGGCGACGGTCTCGGCCATCGCGGCGTCGAACTCCTGCTCCGGCGCGCCGGTCTGCCCGCGCAGCCATCGCCGCAGGACGTGGTTGTGCGCGGTCACGACCGCTCCGGCCATCAGCTCGGCCCGCAGCGCGGTCTCTTCGCCGTCGCCCATCCAGCGGTGCAGGAAACCGCGGAAGAGGCGCTGGTACTGCTGGACTCCCGCGATCTCGCGGTCGCGCAGCGCCGGGACGCTGCTGGTCAGCCGGTAGCGGGTGCGGGCCCGCTCCCCCTCGGCGAGGTAGTGCTGCAGGACGAGCCGGGACGCCTCGGTCACGGCGAGCAGCGCCGTGCGCGGCGTCGAGCCGGACAGCCGGGCCTCGATGGCGCCGAGCAGGACCTCGTGATCGGGGAAGATCACGTCCTCCTTGGCCCGGAACGCGCGGAAGAACGTCGTGCGGCCGACGCCGGCGCGGTCGGTGATGTCGTCGACCGTGGTCTGGTCGTAACCGCGTTCGGCGAACAGCTCGAACGCCGCCTCGATCAGGCGCTCCTTCGCGGACATCGCCCTCCTCCCGTCGCGGCTCAGCCTAAGGCGTGGCGATCGTCATATCCCCGCACCTACTCGCCGGTACTCAGTACCGTAATCATGGTACTGAGTCTCAGAGAGGTGGCGGAGATGGAACGCGTCGGCGTGGTCGGGTGCGGGCAGATGGGGGCGGGGATCACCGAGGTGAGCGCTCGGGCGGGCCTCGACGTGGTGGTCGTCGAGTCGGACCCGGCCGCCGCGGCCGCCGGACGCGGGCGCCTCGAAAGCTCGCTGGCCCGGGCGGAGAGGAAGGGCAAGATCCCGGATGCCGCCGAGGTCCTGGGGCGGATCAAGGTGAGCGAGACCCTGGACGACCTGGCCGACCGAACCCTGGTCGTCGAAGCGATCGTCGAGAACGAGCAGGTCAAGACGGAGCTGTTCACCCAGCTCGACAAGATCGTGACCGCGCCGGACGCGATCCTGGCGTCGAACACGTCGTCGATCCCGATCATGAAGCTCGGCACCGCGACCCAGCGTCCGGCCCAGGTCATCGGCGTGCACTTCTTCAACCCGGTGCCGGTCCTCCCCCTGGTCGAGCTGGTGCCCAGTCTGCTGACCGCGGACAGCACGGTCGACCGGGCGCGGACGTTCGCGCAGGACGCGCTGGGCAAGCAGGCGATCCTGTGCAAGGACCGCGCCGGGTTCGTCGTCAACGCGTTGCTGATCCCCTTCGTCCTGGCGGCGATCCGGATGCTCGAGTCCGGCTTCGCCAGCCGTGAGGCCATCGACGAGGGCCTGGTGCGCGGCGCGGCGCACCCGCAGGGCCCGCTCGCCCTCGCGGACCTGATCGGCCTCGACACGACGAAGGCGGTCGCCGAGTCGCTGTACGAGGAGTTCAAGGAGCCGCTCTACGCCCCGCCGCCGCTGCTCGCCCGCATGGTCGACGCCGGCCTGCTCGGCCGCAAGACCGGCCGCGGCTTCTACACCTACGCCTGAAAGAGCGAATTTCATGACCTTCGACCTGTTCACCACCACCGAAGACCACGAGGCCATCCGGGAAGCCGTCCGCGCGGTGGCCGAGGAGCGCATCGCGCCCTACGCCGCCGAAGCCGACGAGCGCGAGGAGTTCCCGAAGGCGTCTTACGACGCGCTGGTGGCGTCCGACTTCCACGCGCCGCACGTCCCCGAGGAGTACGGCGGCGCGGGCGCCGACGCCCTCGCGACCTGCATCGTGATCGAAGAGGTCGCCCGCGTGTGCGCGTCGTCGTCACTGATCCCGGCGGTGAACAAGCTCGGCAGCCTGCCGCTGATGCTCGCGGGCGACGCCGCTTTGAAGACCAAGTACCTCACGCCGCTCGCGCGTGGCGAGGCCGCGTTCTCCTACGCACTGTCGGAGCGTGACGCCGGCTCGGACACGGCGTCGATGCGCTGCCGCGCCACCGCCGACGGTGACGACTGGGTTCTCAACGGGCAGAAGTCCTGGATCAGCAACGCCGGGATTTCCGATTACTACACGGTGCTCGCGGTGACCGACCCCGAGAGGAAGCGCGGGTCGAACATCAGCGCGTTCGTGGTCGAGAAGTCGGATGCCGGTTTCTCCTTCGGTGCCAAGGAGAAGAAGCTGGGCGTGAAGGGCTCGCCGACGCGCGAGCTGCTGTTCGACCAGGTGCGAATCCCCGGCGACCGGCTGGTGGGGGCGCCCGGCGAGGGGTTGAAGATCGCGCTGCGGACGCTGGACCACACCCGGGTGACGATCGCCGCCCAGGCGGTCGGTATTGCGCAGGGCGCGCTCGACCACGCGGTGACGTACGTGAAGGAGCGCAAGCAGTTCGGCAAGCAGATCGCGGAGTTCCAGGGCATCCAGTTCATGCTCGCGGACATGGCGATGGCGGTCGAGACCGCGCGGCAGATGGTGTACGCGGCGGCGGCGAAGTCCGAACGCGGTGACGACGACCTTTCGTTCTTCGGCGCGGCAGCCAAGTGCTATGCGTCGGATGTCGCGATGCGCTTGACCACTGATGCGGTCCAGTTGCTTGGCGGGTACGGGTATACGCGGGACTTTCCGCTGGAGCGAATGATGCGGGATGCCAAGATCACCCAGATCTACGAAGGCACGAACCAGATCCAGCGCGTCGTGATGGCCCGAGCCCTGCTCAAGGGATAGTTCGATCCCCACGCAGAGCACCGCCAGGTCGGGTTCCGCGAAAGTCCGTTGAGGCCTGGCAGGCTGTGCGCCATCCTGTGGTCAATCCCCCTCAACAGGCGCACGGGGCGCCCGAGGCGCGAAGCCGAACCGGCAGGGTAAAGCAGCGACGTGGGGGATCTCGCATGCGTGGTGCGCGATCGGCACCTGCGTATTCCCTGCCGGACCCACACAGCGCGTCGTCGCGCTGAGCAGAAATCAGGCGAACTGCGCGGCGAACTTTCCGACGTCGTCGATGTCCTCCAGGCGCGCCGCGGAGTCGATCCAAGCGTCGGTGTCGACCCCGGGCAGGGCATCACGCCACTTCGCCGCCAGGTCCTGCCAGGTCGGCTCACTCCGCAGGCTGTGCCCGCGCGGGTGGTCCACGCGCCGGGTCGCCGTCGTCCCATCGGTCGAAGTGATCGTGACGACCGCGCCACGGCCGTTCGGCTGCTCGCGGTCGAGATCGGGATCCGTGCGGAGGGTGATCCGCTCCCGCACCCGAGCGAACGCGGGATCCGCCTCGATCTCGGGGAAATGTGCTCCGGACAGGCTGATTCCGCCGTGCACGAGCGCGACGGCGAGCATGTCCTGCAGGCAGATGTTGTGCATGGTCCGCCCATCGACCACCCGCCGCGCGTGGCCCGGCATGCCGACCTCCACCGACTCCACCGTGTCCCACGTGACGCCGTGGTCGTCCACAATGGCCAGTGCCGCCTCGACGGCCGCGTGGATCGGGTAGCCCGCACGCAGGAACTTGAAGTTGGCGCCGCTGATGCCGAACTCGGTACCCAGACCACGGACGACCCGGTCGCGGCCGTCCTCGACTCCCCAGGCGTCCAGGAGTCCGTGGCGTTCGCCGATGACGTCCGCGACACCCTCCAGCCCGGACTCCGCCATGAGCGCAGCACCGACCCCGGCCGACGCGTACTGGCCGTTGCAGAACGCCTTGCTGATGTGGTCGTCCTCGCGGAACAACGCGCACAGCCCGTTGGCCCGGAACGTCGCCAGGGCCATCGCGTTCGCCATCCCGCGCGGGTCGAGACCCAGCAGGCGGCCGCACGCCACGGCCGCGCCGACCGCGTGCAGGAAGTCCGCGTGCAGGTGGAACTCGTCCTTGAGGCGGAACGTGCCGCCGCAGGCGTCGATCAGCCGGGTGCCGACGTCGTAGCCCAGCACCACGGCGTTGACCAGCTCGGCACCTGAGCTGCGCCGCAGCTGGGCGACCGCCGTCGCCGCGTGGACCAGCGTGGCGCCCGGGTGCCCGCCGACGACGTGGGCGCCGTCGATCTCGTCGGCGTGGCCCGCCGTGCCGTTGGCCAGGGCAGCCAGCTCGGCGGACGAGCGGCGCCCTGTCCGCAGCACGAGCGCGTCAGCGGCGGCCGTCTGGCCGGTGACGTAGCCGGCGGCCAGCCGGCCTGCCCGGCAGCCGGCGCCGAAGTAGGCGCTGGCCAGCTCGTCGAGGATGACGAGCTTCGCGCGCTCGCGGATCGGGCCGGGCAACGCGTCGTAGCTCGTGCTCGCCGCGTAGTCCGCGAGTGTTCCGGTCAGCACGGAGGAGTCCTCTCAGTAGCCGAAGGTGCCCTTCTCGACGACCGCGTGGTCGTGGCTGGGGCAGCGGTGTCCAGCCGGTGCCCTTGAGGCGGGCGAGGCTGGTGAGTGCCCCGGCAACAAGACGACCCCCAGGCCGGGAGCGATCTCGCGGTCGCCGTCGAGGACACGGATCCGGTCCTGCCACCCGGTGAACGGCAGGGCGATCTCGTAGGCCCGCTGCTCGGCCGCCAGCGCGTGGTCCAGTTCGACGCGCTGGACGAGGATCTCGGCGTTGCGGAACGCGCCGTTGTTCGAGCAGTGGTCCCAGTGCAGGTGGGTGTTGACGACTAGGCCGACGTCGCCGGTCCGCACGCCGAGCCGGTCCAATGCGGCTTCGAGGGGCTCCCCCGCGACGTAGCCGAACGGGATCTTGCGCCGGACGTGCTCCTCGTCCGCCAGGCCGCCGGTGTCCACGACCACGGTCCGGTCGCCGGACCGCAGCACGAACATCACCAGCGGCATGCTGACGACCCGGCTGGACCGGTCACCGTGGTGGACCAGCTCGGCGGGGACGTCGCGAAGCTCGCCGAGCTGGACCGCGTCGATGATCCAGTGCACGCGGTCAGCCGATGGACTTGTACTCGAGGTACTCCTCGATGCCGTAGCGGCCGAACTCGCGGCCGATGCCGGAGAGCTTGAAGCCGCCATGCGGGGCGCGCTGGTTGACCGCGGAGCCGTTGATCCGGATCCGTCCCGCGCGCAGCTTGCCGGCGAGTGCGCGGGCCCGGTCGTCGGTGCCGGCCCAGATCGCGCCGGCGAGGCCGTAGTCGGTGTCGTTGGCGATGCGGAACGCGTCGTCCTCGTCATCGAACGGGATGAGCACGACGACCGGGCCGAAGATCTCCTCCCGGGCGACGCGGGCGGTGTTGTCGCCGGAGAAGACCGTGGGGCGGACGAAGAAGCCTCGATCCAGGCCGTCGGGGGCGTCCGGGCCGCCGGTCAGCAGGCGCACACCTTCGTCCACACCGGACTGGATGTAGTCGCGGATCCGCTGCCGCTGGTGGACGTTCGCGACCGGGCCGAGCGTGGTGGCCGGGTCGTACGGGTCGCCCAGGACGTAGCTCTCCGCCTTGCGGACCGCGATCTCCTCGGCCTCGGCCAGGCGTGACCGCGGCACGAGGACGCGCGACAGCCCGCCGCAGACCTGGCCGGAGTTGCGGAACGCGTCTTCCATGCCGACCTCGATGGCCCGCGTCAGGTCCGCGTCCTCGAGGATGACGTTCGCCGACTTGCCGCCGAGCTCGAGGGCGACCTTCTTGACGCTCTGGGCGGCCAGCTCCATGACCCGCCGGCCCGCGCGGACGGATCCGGTGAGGGACACCATGTCGACCAGCGGGTGGGTGACGATGGGCTCGCCGACCTCGGGACCGGTGCCGGACACGAGGTTGAAGACGCCGTCGGGCAGGCCGGCCTCGGCGACCATCTCCGCGAAGATGAACGAGCTGAGCGGGGCGACCTCGGTGCCCTTGAGGACCACCGTGCACCCGGCGGCGAGCGCCGCGCCGGCCTTCATGCAGACCATCCGCATGGGCCCGTTCCACGGCGTGATCGCGCCGACCACGCCGGCGGGCTCGCGGGCGACGACCGTGTGGTCGACCTGCTCCTGCCAGGTGATCTCGGGCAAGCTTTCGGCGAGGCTCACGAGGTCGACCACCGCGGAGGAGCCCTGGGCCTCGGCGGCGATCGAGTAGGGCTGGCCGATCTCGCTGACGATGGCCCGGGTGATCTCGTCGGCCCGCTTCTCCGTCAGCTCGGCCAGCTTGCGCAGGAAGTCCACGCGTTCGTCCACGGTGGTCTTCGACCAGGCCGGGAAGGCCGCCGCGGCCGCCTGGGCGGCGGCGTCGACGTCCGCCGCGGTACCACGCGGGATGGTGACGACGGCTTCCTCGGTCACCGGGTTGACGACCTCGATGACGTCGGTGCCCGCGGAGGGCACCCACTTGCCGTTGATGAAGATCTGGTCGCGTTCGATCACCGGAACACTCCTCGCGCTACGCCGCGCAGTTCGTATATAAGAACTATCGATCGTTTATACGACTAACGCTAAGCCGCACGCACTCCCGGTGTCAATGTCCGGAACACAACAGTGGACGACAGGGAAACCCTGCCGTCCACTGTGGACAATGCGAATGGTTCAGATGGGCTCGCGCGCGGCGGTCTTCTGCCGCGTCCACGAGGCGACGTGCTTCAGCAGCAGCTTGCGCACCTTCGCTTCGCGAGGCTGGATCTCGGCGGTCTGGCCGACGACGATCCCGACGGCCACGCTCTCGCCGGCTTGGTTGCGCACCACGCCGGCGAAGGCGATCTGCGCCCCGTGGTGCCGGAAGTTCCGCGCGACACCGGTCTTGCGGATCTCGGCGAACTCCGAGAGGAACTCCGACACCGCCTCGCCGTCGGCGTGGTTGCGCCGGAGGTAGGCGTCGCGTTCCGCGTCGGTTTTCGCCGCCAGCAGGGCCTTCCCCCCGGCCGTGGAGATCAGCTTGCGGCGGATGTTGGTCCGTGCGGCGAACCCGGTCAGCGCGTCCGTGCCGGATTCGCCGATGTAGATCAGGTGGTCACCGGCCTCGACGCCGAGGAACACGGTCATCCCGGTTTCCTTGTGGAGGGCGTCGAGGTCGGCCTGACTCACCTGCCCGGCGCGGATGTGCCCGCTGGCCATGGTGAGGCCGTAGATGGCCGGCCCGAGGTAGAAGCGCTTGTCGTCTTCGTAGAGCCAGCCCTTGGCCTGCAGCCCGCGGATGAAACCGTGCACCGAGCTCTTCGGCGCGTCCAGGGCGCGCGCCAGCTCCGCGAACCCGATCCCGGGGTGGTAGACGACCTCTTCGAGGATCTGCGTCACCCGGTCGATGGTTCGGTGGTTCTTCGGCCCGGCGGGGTCGGTGGCGTCATCGGTCACGTGCGCCACCTTAGCGCAATACCGTCCCGCAATTCGCTATTACGAACCGACGAAGTTCGGCGGCCGCTTTCCGATGGAGGCCGCGATGCCCTCGGCGAAGTCGGCGGTGCCGAGCAACGCGGCCTGCGCGTCGGCTTCCAGGTCGAGCGCGGCGGAGACCTCCGAGACCAGTGACCGTCGCAAGGTGGCGCGGATCGACGGTACCGACAGCGGCGCCGACGCCGCGATCCGGCTCGCCAGCTCGACCGCGGCCTCCCGCGGGTCGTCGGCGACGCCGTCGCACAGCCCGATGGCGGCCGCCTCCTCCCCCGAGACCGACCGTCCCGTGTAGAGCAGCTCCTGGGCTCGCTGCGGGCCCACGACCCGAGGCAGCGTCACCGACAGTCCGAAGCCCTGGTGGAAGCCCAGCTTGGCGAAGTTGGCCGTGAGCCGCGCCCCGGGCGCCGCGATGCGGAAGTCCGCCGACAACGCCAGCCCGAGGCCGCCGCCGATCGCGCCGCCCCGCACCGCCGCCACGACGGGCTTGCGACCGGAGAAGATCCGGAAGGCCTGCCGGTAGACGCGCCGGATCCCGGCGGCGCCGACACCCCGCAGGTCCGCGCCGGCGCAGAAGTGCTTGCCCTGCGCGCCCAGCACGACCGCGCCGACGGCCTTCTCCTCGTCAAGAGCGAGGAGGGCGTCCGCCAGCTCGGTCAGCAGGGCTTCGTCGAAGAAGTTGTTGGGTGGCCGCCGCAGCTCGAGCAGCGCGACCCGGTCGGCCACGGTCTCCAGGACGACGTCGCTCATGCGATCCCCCCGGCGGTGGCGAGCTGGTTCTTGTCGATCTTGCCGGAGTGGGTCGTCGGCAGTGGCTCGTGCTGGATCCGCCACCGGCTCGGCACCGCGAAAGAGGCCACTGTGGACCGCAGCTCACGCGCCAGGTCCTCGGCGGTCACGCCGTTTTCCACGACGACGGCGGCCACGACCTCCTCGCCGAGGTCGGGGTGCGGCACCCCGAACACAGCGGACTCGACCACGCCGGCGATCCGGCCCAGTGCCTCTTCCACCGCGGCCGGGGCGATGTTCTCGCCGCCGCGGATGATCATGTCCTTGGCCCGGCCGGTGATCCAGAGGTAGCCGTCCTCGTCGAGGTGCCCGAGGTCCCCGGTGTGCAGCCAGCCTTCGTCGTCGATGGGCGAGTCGTCGACGCCGAAGTACCCGATCATCTGCGTGGGGCAGCGGAGGAGGACTTCGCCGTCCGGTTCGGCGATCCGCAGCTCCATGCACGGCAGGGGCCGGCCGCAGGTGCCGGGCCGCTCGGCCGTGTCCTTGCCGGACGCCGCCACGCCCTGGCCGCCGTTCTCGGTCAGGCCGTAGCCGGTCGCGACGCGTGGTTCGACGCCTGCGAGCCCGGCCCGCAGCTGGGTGAGGAACTCCGAGGTCACCGGAGCGCCGCCCACGGTGATGGACTTGATCGAGGTGAGGTCCCGCCGGTGGACGTCGGGGTGTTCGAGCACCCGCGAGACCATCGTGGGCACCGCGCTCCACCGGACGATGCGCCACTGCTCGATCAGCCGCAGCGCCTCGGCCGGGTCGAACTTCCCGGCCGGCATGACCAGCGTGTCCCCGACCGTGATGGCCCGCATGAGGGTCTGGATACCGCCGATGTGGAACATCGGGCCGGTGTGCAGGCCCGCGTCGCCGGTCGCGTCGTCGACCTGATGCGGCAGCCGCCGGGTGATGTGGAGCAGCATATGGAGCCCGGCGAGCAGGGACCGGTGCGAGAGCACGACGGCCTTCGGCTTGCCGGAGGTGCCCGAAGTGAACACGAACGCGGCCGGGTCGTCCTCGTGAACCGAAGCCACGACCGGAGGCACGGCAGTGGTCTCCGCGATCTCCCACGGCCCGGTGGGCACATCGCCGGGCAGCGACCGGGCCGCCCGTGCGTCGGCGAGCACCAGGGCCGGCGTGAGCAGCTCCAGGGCGTCGGTCAGCTCACCTTGGCTCCACCAGGCGTTGCCCAGCACGGGCACCGCTCCGGCGGTCACGCACGCCCAGAAGTTGATGATCCACTCCGGGCTGTTGAACCCGAGCAGCAGCACGCGGTCACCGGGACGGAGGGCGAGCCGCGCGGCTTTCGCCTCGGCCGCGCGGCGGACCTCGGCGAAGGTCACCACCCGCTCACCCTGGACGATGTGCGGGCGGTCGCCCCACCGGTCCGCGAAGGCGAGCAGGTCGCCGATGTTCCGGGGGCGCTCGGTGTAGGTGCGGAACGGGATGCCGCGCACCACCTCCGTCGCGATCTCCTTGCCCCAGGTCGTCACGGAGCCACCTCCGGGCGACGCGGGAGGACGACGGTCGCCGTGCCCGGCATGCAGTTCTGCTCCCGCTGGTTGTAGGCCCAGGTCTCCAGGTGCAGCACGGCGTCGCCGTCGCCGTCGATCTCCTTGCCGACGACCTTGCCGCCCAGCCGGACGACGTCGGACAGGTATACGTGGGCCCGGTACTGGCCGTGGATCGCCTTGACCGAACCGGCGTCGCCGATCCAGTGCGTCAGCGTGTGGAGCTGCCAGCAGGTGCGCTGGATGCCGACGTCGTAGGCGATCTGGGCGCCCTGCAGCTGGGCGGCGTAGTCGTTGTAGTGCACCGAATACACCGGCTCGAGCGCGTGGGTGTTCGGGTCGCGGAACGCCCACTTCGGGTGCTTCTTGTACCGGCGCAGGGCGACGCCGTGCGCGGACAGCCGCGGGATCGGAGCGGCCCCGGAGGCGACGTAGGCGATTTCGTCGGTGAGCCCGATCGGGCCCTTGGTCAGCGTGTCGAGCTCGTCGCCGAGCTGGACGTCGTCCCAGTACCGCGGCTCGGCACCGCGCGGGCTCTCGGCGAGGATGTCGTCCTCGACCCGCGCGAGCTGCTCGTCGGTCCACGGGTGCGGGATCTCGATCTTGCGCGAGCTGCGGCGCTTCTGCATCTCGGTGCGCTCGAACCGCATGCGGGAGCAGATGAACCGCGCGACGAGCTGGTCGTCCTGGTTCCAGTACTCCTGGCGCAGGTAGTCCTTGATCCGGCGGCCGCCGAAGGAGCTTTCGATCGGGTCGTCGAAGCCGTCGAACCAGACGCGGGCGGTGATCTTGTCGCCGACCTTGATAGGGGCGTGGAAGGTCACGTCCGTCTCGGCGTGGAATCCGCCGAGACCGGGCCAGCCGACCTGGACCGAGCCCAGGCAGGCGAAGATGAAGCTCGGCGGCGCGATGATCCCGCCGTACGGGCCGGCCGCGGTGTACTCCTCGTCCGTCCACAGGGGATTGTCGTCGCCGATGCCTTCGGCGAACCGCAGGATCGCCAGCCGGGTCGCGTATTCGTTGTTGACGCAGGCGTCCGTGCGGAGTTCGGTCCCGATCAGGTTCCGCATCTTCGTCAGCATCTCGTCGGTGAACTTGCCGGTGGCGAGTTCCTTGCCGATTTCGGTGTCCGAAGTGATGGTCATGGTTTCCCTATCGTGCGTTGGTGAGCAGAGCCAGGATGTCTTCGCGGTCCGGCACCCGCGGCCCGGCGGTGATGGCCCAGTCGTCCAGGGCGTGCGCGGTGACCTCGGCCAGGGACTCCTCGGCCACGCCGATGTCCTCGAGCCGGCGGGGTACGCCGAAGACCTCCAGCAGGCGCTCCACCTCCGCGATGACGCCCTCGGCGCTGCGGTCGGCGAGTCCCAGGTAGTCCGCGATGGCGGCGAGCCGATCGGCGACGACCGGAGCGTTGAACCGCATCGCGTGCGGCAGCAGCAGGGCTTCGACGACGCCGTTGGGCGCCGACGACCGCGGTCCGATGGCGTGCGAGAGGGCCTGCGCGAGCCCGCCACCGGTGTGGTCGCTGCCCTGGCCGCTCATGATCGCCGCCAGCATCAGCTGCAGCCGGGGCGCAGCCTGGTCCGGTTCCTTCTCGACCCGCGGCAGCCAGGTGACGACCGTGCGCAGAGCGTGTGCCAGCAAGGCGTCGGCAAGCGGGTCGACCTTGCGGGACTGCAGGCCCTCCACCGCCATCGAGAAGACGTTGAGGGCGGCCGACCAGCTCAGCCGCGGCGGCGCGGTCAGCGCCATGCCGGGGTCGAGGACGACACCCTGAGCGCGGGCCTTCGGGTCGAACAGCGCGAGCCGCTCCCCCGTCTCCGGATCCCGGACGGCGGCACCGGCCTTGGCGTAGGCCGAGGTCGGTGAACTCGGCACCACCCACTGCGGCAGCTTCGGCGCGGCGAGCTTCGGGCTGACGAGCTTGCCGCCTTCCCGCCGGGTACACAGCTCCCGGATGTTCTTGTCCTCGCCCAGGAGGATCGTGGCCGCGCGGGCGGTCACGACGGACGACCCGCCGCCGACCGCGATCACCGCGTCCGCGTCGTGTTCGGCCAGGAACGCGCGGGCGCGCTCGACCGACGGCAGCGGGCTGTGTTCTTCGACCCCGTCGAATTGGCCTGCGAGCCGCTCGCCGAGCACCTCGTGCAGGCGGCCCATCGCCTCGGTGTGCGCGGCCACCGCGGGGATGCAGATGATCGCCGCCCGCCGGGCACCGACGCGGGCCAGCTCCCGGGGCAGGGCGTCGAGCGCACTGTCGCCGCAGAACGTGCGGAAGGCCGGGCTCACATGCCGGATGGTCGGTTCGGCGCTCACGTGTCGCTCCTTCTGTTCGGTCACCGGTCGAGCTCGACCACGGCGCGGCCGCGGACCCGGCCGTGGTGGAGGTCGTCGACCGCGGTGTTCAGGTCGTCCAGGGAGTACCGGTCGGTGACCAGCGCGCTCGGGTCGAAGCGGCCGTCGCGCACCCAGCCGGCGAAGGTCGCGAAGTCGCGTTCCGGGTCGCAGCTCCCGCCGACGCACCCGAGCAGCTGCTTTTCGCCGTTGAGCAGGTCCATGGCGTCCAGCTGGAAAGGCACGCGCGGAATCCCGACGAGGACGTCGGCGCCGCCGCGGATGCCGGCGCCGCGGATGCCCGGGCGGACCGCGGCGAGGCTGGTCGGGATGTTCTTCCCGATCCCGGTGCAGTCGAAGGCGTAGTCGACACCTCGGGTTCCGTCGGCATGGGGTGTGAGGGCGCGGATCGCTTCGACGGGGTCGCCCGCGCGGACGTCCACGACGTCGGTCGCACCGAACTGCTTCGCCAGCGCGAGCTTGTCGGCATCGAGGTCCACGGCGATCACCGGCGTCGCACCGAGGATCGACGCGGCCGCGATCGCGCAGAGCCCCACGCCCCCGGCGCCCCAGATCGCCACGCTCTGCTCGGGCACGACCTCGGCGGTGTTCAGCACCGCTCCGGCGCCGGTCATCAGCGCGCAGCCGATGATCGCGCCGAGGTCCGGCGAGATGCCCGACGGCGCCTTGACCACCCATTGCTCGTCGACGACGGCGTGGGTGCCCCAGGTGAACGTGTTGTGAGTGCGCGCTTCGTCACCGTCGGGGAACACGACCCTCGACGGCACCGGCGGGCGCCCGTCGAGCGGGGTGCGCGGGATCCAGGTGGTCAGGACCTCGTCGCTGGGTTCGACGTAGGTCACCTCCGGCCCCACCTCGACGACGGTCCCGATCGACTCGTGCCCGAGCAGCATCGACGTCGTCCGGGCCGCGTCGTAGATCCGGTCGAGCTGGCTGTGGCAGACCCCGAACGCCCGTTGCCGGACCACGACCTCGTACGGCCCGAGCGGGCCGAGGGTGACCTCGCGCAGCTCGAGCTTCTCCTGTCCCGGAGGCAGGACGGCGATGTGCGCCTCCACTGTCATGTCTTGCTGCTCCTTCTCAGATGACGCCGGTGTCGCGGAGCTTGGTGATGTCGTCGGCGGACATGCCGAGTTCCGTGCTGAGGACCTCGTCGGTGTGCTCGCCCAGCCCGCCGGAGCGCACCGGCTCGACCATCGGCGAGTCGGAGAGGACCAGCGGGCTGCCCAGGGTCATGAACGAGCCCTGGTCGTCGGTGACCGTGCGCAGCACGCCGCGTTCGCGGACGTGCGGGTCTTCCAGGAGCTCCGGCAGGGTCACGACCGGCGCGCACGGGATCTTGAGCGCCTTCAACGTCGCGGCCATGTCGTCCTTGCGCCGGGTCCGGGACCAGTGGGCGACGACGGCGTCGACCTCGTCCATGTGCTCGCACCGGCCGGGCATGGTGGCGAACCGCGGATCGTCGGCCGCCGGGTCGTTCATGACCCCGCGCAGCCGGTTCCAGTGCTCGTCGGTCGGGCAGAGCACCGTCACCCAGCCGTCCGCAGCGGGATAGGCGTTGTACGGCGCGACCGACATCCCCCCGTGCCGGTTGCCCGTCCGCTCGAAACTCGCGGTGTTCTCGCTGAGCTGGCCGGCGATGTTGGAGGTCAGCGAGGGCAGGATGGCGTCCTGCAGGGACACTTCGACGTGCTGGCCGCGGCCGGTCCGCGTGCGCTGGAACAACGCGGCGAGCACTCCGGCGAGGATGTGCGTGCCGGCCATGAAGTCCACGACCGACGGGCCGGTGCGCACGGGCGCGCCGTCCTCGAAGCCGGTCGTGCTCATGATGGCGGTGCGAGCCTGGATGGTGAGGTCCATGGCGGACTCGCCGGCGTAGGGACCGAACGATCCGAAACCGGTGCCGGTGGCCATGATCAGGCCCGGGTTGACTTCGCGGAGCTGGTCGTAGCCGAGGCCGAACCGGTCCATCGCCCCGGGCGAGAGGTTCTGCACCAGGACGTCGGCGTTGCGGACCAGGCCGCGCAGGACGTCCTGACCGGCGGGGGTGGACAGGTCGAGGCGGATGTTCCGCTTGCCGGAGTTGAGGAAGCGGAACTGGATCGGGTAGCCGTTCTCGTCCACGGTGGGCAGCCGCCGGTACGGATCTCCTTGTGGGGCTTCGATCTTGATGACGTCGGCGCCGAGGCGGGCCATCAGCATCGTGCAGTAGGGCGCGAAGTAGAACTGCCCGAGGCAGATCACCTTCACACCTTCGAGGGCGGTCATGCCGTGCCTCCATCGCGTCGGCGCGAGGTAGTGTTCGCTATTACGAACACTAGTACGTATTTACATCCACGAGGCTACGGTCGCGGCCCGGCCGGTGTCAACGGAGGCAAGTCGTCACCAGGGCGTTGACACCCACGTGAACGAGACTTACCTTTCATTCACCAATACGTTCGCGAGTTCGTAATTACGACCTCGATCGGTCCGTTCACCGACGAAAGGACAACCATGAAGGTCGGCTTCATCGGACTGGGGGGCATGGGTCAGGGCATGGCCCTCAACCTGCGGCGAGCGGGCTACGACCTCGTCGTGCACGACCTCCGGCGCGAAAGCGGCGCGGCCGCCGAGGAAGCCGGCGCGACCTGGGCGGACTCCGCGGCCGACCTGGCGGGCTCGGTGGACGTCGTGTTCACCTCCCTGCCCGGCCCGGTGGAGATGCGGCAGGTCGGTGACGAACTGCTGAGTGCCCTCAAGCCCGGCAGCGCGTGGTTCGACCTCACCACCAACTCCCCCACGGTCGTCCGCGAAGTCCACGCCACCTGCCGCGAGCACGACGTCGAACTGTTCGACGCGCCGGTCAGCGGCGGTCCCAAGGGCGCGCGGTCGGGCAAGCTCGCCATCTACGTGGGCGGCGACCGCGAGGCGTTCGACCGCTTCGGCGCCGTGCTCGACGCGATCGGCGACCAGATCCTCTACGTCGGGGAAATCGGGGCCGGCAACACCGCCAAGCTCGTGCACAACTGCGCCAGCATGATCATCCGCTCGGGCATCGCCGAGGTCTTCACCATGGGTGTCAAGGCCGGTGTCGAGCCGGCCGCCCTCTGGCACGCCCTGCGCCAGGGCGCCATCGGCCGCGCCCGGACCTTCGACCGGGTCGGTGACCGGTACCTGCAGGAGGCCTTCGACCCGCCGTCCTTCGCGCTGAACCTGGCGAACAAGGACCTCCGGCTGGCCCTCGAGCTGGCCGAGCAGTTCGACGTCCCGATGCGCGCCGCCCGCCTGGTCCAGGAGGACTTCCAGGAGGCCCTCGACCGGGGGTGGGGCAACCGGGACTCCCAAACACCGCTGCTGCTCCAGAACGAGCGGGCGGGCGTGACGATCAAGCTGTCCGCCGACGAGGTCCAAGGCGTCCTCGACCGTGGCTGAGCACAACCGACAAGGAGATGACGTGGACAACGCCGCCGCCAAGACCACCGGCCGCCAGATCATGAACGAGCTCATGGGCGACGGCTACGTCGAGAAGAAGGACCAGAACCGAAACAGCTTCAACGACGTCATCCAGGACTACTCCGAAGAAGTCTGCTTCGGCCGGATCTGGGCCCGTGACGGCATCGACCGCAAGACCCGCAGCATCATCAACCTCTCCGTGCTGACCGCACTGGGGCGGCCCGCGCAGCTGGCACACCACGTCGAGGGCGCGATCAACAACGGCGCGACCGTCGCCGAGATCAAGGAAGTCCTGCTCCAGACCGCCGTCTACTGCGGGCTGCCCGCGGCGGGCGAGGCCTTCAAGGTCGCCGAAGGCGTCCTGCGGGCCGGCGGCCACCTCGACTGACCCAGTCCCCTTAAGGAGATGCAATGACGCACTCACCGGAGCTGACCCCACCGTCAGTGGACGGCAAGAAACCCCAGAGCATGAAGCGGGTCGCGTCGGCCAGCTTCATCGGCACCGTCATCGAGTTCTACGACTTCGGCATCTACGGAACCGCGGCCGCGCTGGTCTTCCCCAGCGTGTTCTTCCCCGCGCTGGGAACCGTGGCCGGCACCGTCGCCTCGTTCGCCACCCTCGGCGTCGCCTTCGTCGCCCGCCCCTTCGGCAGTGTCCTCTTCGGACACTTCGGCGACCGGCTCGGCCGCAAGAAGACGCTGATCGCCACGATGCTCCTGATGGGCTTCTCGACCCTGCTCGTCGGGCTGATGCCCACCGCGGGCACGATCGGCGTGGCCGCCCCGATCCTCATCGTCCTGCTGCGCATCCTGCAGGGGCTCGCGGCCGGTGGCGAATGGGGCGGCGCGGTGCTCTTCGCCTCCGAGAACTCCCCCAAGGCGAAACGCGGCTTCTGGTCGATGTTCCCCTCCTTCGGCGGCGGCATCGCGATCATCCTGTCCAACGCCACGTTCTGGGCGACCGCGGTCGGGATGAGCAACGAAACCTTCGTCTCGTGGGGCTGGCGGGTTCCGTTCCTGGCCAGCATCCTGCTGATCGGGGTCGGGCTGTGGGTCCGGCTGAGCATCGACGAGACGCCGGTGTTCAAGAAGCAGGCCCGGACCGGGGTCGCGCGCACGCCGTTCCTCGACGCGTTCCGCAGCCAGCCCAAGCAGATCCTGCTGGCCACCGGCACCACGACCATGACCCTGATGCTGACCTACATCGGCGGCACCTACATGGTCAGCTACGGGACGTCGACGCTGAAGCTCGCCCGCCCGGACGTCCTGGCGGTCGCGATCCTGGGCGGCGTGGCCATTTCGGTCGCCGTCGTGCTCGGGGCCGCGCTGAGCGACCGGATCGGCCGGCGGCGCATGATCACCATCGTCGCCTGTGCGGCGATCGTCTGGACGCTCCTGCTGTTCCCGATCCTCGACAGCCGTTCCCTGGCTGCCTTCGCCGTCGGGATCCCGGTGACGATGTTCCTGTCGGGGCTGGCGACCGGGCCGCTCGGCGCGTTCCTCTCCGAGACGTTCCAGACGCGTTACCGCTACACGGCGACCGGCCTGAGCTACAGCCTGGCCGGCATGCTGGGCGGCGCCATCCCACCGCTGGTCGCGGGCCCGATCATCGCGGCGTGGGGCGGGTTCACCTTCGGGATCATCCTCGCCTGCGTCGCGCTGGTGAGCCTGATCTGCGTGCGGGCCATCGGCGAGACGAAGGAGCTCGACCTCGACCGCGAGGACGAGCCGGTGACCGCGAAGGTCTGAGGGTGCTGATCCTCCTGCGCCACGGCGAGAGCGTCTGGAACGCCGACGACCGGTTCGCCGGCTGGACGGACGTCCCGCTGTCCGAGGTGGGCCGCAAGGAAGCAGCCGGAGCGGGTGTGTCACTCGCCCGCTCCGGCTGCCTTCCCGACGTCGTCCACACCTCGCTGCTGCGGCGAGCGATCTCGACCGCCGCCATCGCCCTCGACGTCGCCGGGCGGCACTGGATCCCGGTCCGGCGCAGCCGGCGGCTCAACGAACGGCACTACGGTGCGCTGGAAGGGCGCAGCCGCGAGGAGGTGCGTGCCCAGTACGGCGACGAGCAGTTCATGACCTGGCGCCGTTCGTACTCGGTCGCCCCGCCCGCCGGCGAATCACTCGAAGACGTCCTGGCCCGGCTGCTCCCGTACTGGGAGGCCGCCGTCGCCGCCGACCTGCGCGCGGGTCGGACGGTGCTGGTCGTCAGCCACGGGAACGTCCTGCGCACCCTGATCAGCCACTTCGAGGGGCTCCCACCCCGCTCCATCACCGTCCCCACCGGCGAGCCGTTCGGCTACGAGCTCACCGAGGAGCTCCAGCCTGCCGGCGGCCGCCGGTTCCTGAGCACTGACAGGAGAACGCAATGAAGCGTCCACGCCTGATCGTCGCCCTGTGCGGGTTGCTGCTCGCCGCGGGCTGTGCTTCGCAGGCCGACGGGAACTCCGCGGCGCCTCCTCCCCCGCCTGCGGATTGCGCGCCCACCGGCGGCGCGGATTTCCTTTGCGGTGTAACGAACGTCGAGCAGCTGGTCGGCATCGACGGCACCCGCTGGGCGGTCGGCAGCTCGGCCGAGGGCGGCTCGGCGAAGCCGGCACCCGTCTACTTCCTCAACCTGGATACGCGAAAGGCAACTCCGCTCGATCCGTCGACGGTGACGCTGGCCGAGGACAAGGCCGCCTATCCTGGCTGCCCCGGCCCGGCGGACTTCTCGAACCTGCAGTCGCTCGGCCTCGACTACGAGAAGGTCAACGGCCGAGACGTCCTGACCGTCATCAGCCACGGCGGCGGCTTCTCGATCCAGCTCTTCGAGATGGCCTTCACCGGCGCGGTGCCGAAGCTGACGTGGATCGGCTGCGTGCGTCCGCCCGACGAGCACTTCTGGCCCGACGCGGCGGCGACCCTGCCCGACGGCGGCATGATCGTCAGCAGTCTCTACGACCCCGTCGATCCCGGTTTCGTCGCGGCACTGGAAGGCGGCAAGCCGTACGGCCGGCTCGCCGAATGGCACGCGAAGTCCGGCTGGACCGACGTCTACCCGGGCACGTTCGCCGGGCCGAACGGTGTCATCCTGTCCTCGGATTACCAGACGTTGTTCGTGGCCAACTGGTCGGGCAAGCGCGTCACGCGGGTGGATCGGCGCACCGGGCAGACGACGAACGTCGATTTCGGGATGCTGGTCGACAACATCGCCTGGAACACCGACCACACGAAGGTTCTCGTCGGCGGCCAGACGGACACCATCCAGCAGGGCTTCGCCTGCACCGGATCGCAGAACGTCAACTGTGACATCCACTTCGCCGTGTACGAGCTGGATCCGGCGACGATGGCGAAGAGGACGCTCGTCGCGCCTACGGTCCTGGGCAAGATGGGCGGCGGCACCGGCGCGCTGCAGGACGGCGACTCGCTGTGGCTGACCTCGTATCGCTCCGATCGCATCGCGCGGATCCTTTACCCGCGCTGAGCACGCAGAAAGGCGGGCGCATCCTGGGATGCGCCCGCCTTTCCTCACGCCGTCACAAAAGCTGGGACACCACGGACTTCGTCTCGAGGTAGTTCTCCAGCGCCTCCGGTCCGCTCTCGCGGCCCCAGCCCGACTGCCGGTAGCCCCCGGCCGGCATGTACGCCCCGCCCGCGCGGTGCACGTTGATCCCGACCCGCCCGGCCCGCAGCCGTCGAGCCACCGAGTGCGCCAGCGCGCCGTCGCGGGTCCAGACGCTGGAGGCCAGACCGTACGAGCTGTCGTTCGCCAGCGCCACCGCCTCGTCGACGTCGGAGAACGGCATCACGCCGAGCACCGGGCCGAAGATCTCCTCCCGCATCACCGTCATCGACTGGTCGACGTCCACGAGCACGGTCGGCTCGAAGAAGTAACCGCGATCCCCGACCCGGGTGCCGCCGCTGACCACGCGAGCGCCGTCCTTGACGCCGTGCTCGACGTACCCCGACACCCGCTCGAGCTGCTTCTGCGAGATGAGCGGCCCCAGGTCGGCTGCGGGGTCCGAACCGGCGCCCAGCCGCATCGAGCGGCCGATCTCCGCCACGCCGCGGACGACCTCGTCGAACACGGACTCGTGCACGAACAGCCGCGTCCCGGCCGCGCACACCTGGCCGGAGTTCCAGAAGACCGCCGACGCCGCGCCGGGGATCGCCGCCGCGAGGTCGGCGTCGCCGAACACGACGACCGGCGACTTGCCGCCCAGCTCGAGCGACAGCTTCTTCATGTTGCCGGTGGCCGCCTGCACGATCAGGCGGCCGACCTCGGTCGATCCGGTGAAGGACACCGTGTCGACGTCCGGGTGCTCGGTCAGGGCGGCGCCCGCGCGCTCGCCGACGCCGGTGACGACGTTGACCACGCCGGCCGGCACGCCCGCTTCGAGCAGCAGCTGGCCGAGCCACAGCGACGTCAGCGGCGTCTCCTCCGCGGGCTTCAGCACGCACGAGCAGCCCGCGGCCAGCGCCGGGGCGAGCTTCTTGGCCGCCATGCTCAGCGGCGCGTTCCACGGCGTGATGAGCCCGGCGACGCCCACCGGCTCCCGCAGGGTGTAGCCCTGCACGCGGCGGTCCGCCGGGCCGAGGTCGATCGTGCGGCCGTGGATCTTGTCCGCCCAGCCCGCGTAGTAGCGGAACTGCCCGGCGGCCTCCAGGACCATGGCCTTCGCCTGCGCGACCGGCAGGCCGAGGTTGAGGCTCTCCAGGCTCGCCAGGTCGTCGGCCCGCTCGCGCATCAGGTCGCCGGCGCGCCAGAGCACGGCGCCCCGCTCGGTGCCGGACAGGCCGCGCCACCGGCCTTCGTCGAAGGAGCGCCGGGCCGCCGCCACCGCCGTGTCGACGGCCTCGGCACCGCCGTCCGGCACGTTCGCGATGACGTCACCCGTGCTGGGGTCGAACACCGGCGTCGTGGCGGCCGACGGGATCGTCCACTCCCCGTCGATGAGCATGGCGACGGGTTCGTCGCCCGCGGGAAGCCGTCGGGGCCAAGCAGTGGTGGGTAAGGACATCGCTGTCGCCAAACCTTCCTGAGTTCCCTATTCGGAACAATCGATCGTCATTACGAATGCTCGCACCCGCGCCGAGGAGTGTCAACGGCGCCCGCGAGCACTATTGACCAGCTCGGACCGCCGCGGCTATCGTCGTCGAGAGTTCCTAATCACAAATGCTAGTTCTTATATACGAACTCGCCTCGCTCTCGACGACGAGCACCCGAGGAGTCGACCCCGATGTCCGCACCCGCTTCCCCCACGCAACCCGGCACCACGGAAGCCGCACCACCGGCGACGGCGCGGAAGATGCGCAAAGTGGCGCTGGCCAGCTTCATGGGCACCGTCATCGAGTTCTACGACTTCGGCATCTACGCCACCGCGGCGGCCTTGGTCTTCGCCCACGCTTTCTTCCCGGCGCTGGGCCAGCAGGCCGGCACGGTCGTGTCGTACGCGACGCTCGGTGTCGCGTTCGTCGCCCGCCCGCTGGGCTCGATCCTCTTCGGACACTTCGGCGACCGGCTCGGCCGCAAGCGGACCCTCATCTACACGATGTCGCTGATGGGCCTGGCCACCGTCCTCATCGGTCTGCTGCCGACGGCGGCGACCATCGGGACCGCGGCGCCGATCATCCTCGTCGTGCTCCGCATCGCCCAGGGCATCGCCGCGGGCGGCGAATGGGCGGGCGCCGCGCTGTTCACCAGTGAGCACTCGCCGAAGGAGCGCCGTGGCTTCTGGGCGATGTTCACCAACCTGGGCGGGGCGTTCGCGAACATCCTCGCGCTCGGGACATTCCTGCTGACCGGGCTGTACATGAGCGACGAGACGTTCGCGGCCTGGGGCTGGCGCCTGCCGTTCCTGATCAGCATCGTGCTCGTGGCCGTCGGCCTCTACGTCCGGCTGCGGATCGAAGAGACTCCCGTCTTCCGCGCGGAGGCGCAACGCCGCCAGGAGGGCGGCCCGCTGCCGTTCAAGGAAGCCTTCACCCACCAGTGGAAGGAAATCCTGCTCGGCGCGGGCGCGCTGGTGATGGCGTTCTCCCTCGGCTACGTCGGCATCGCGTTCCTCACCAACTACGGCACCGCGACGCTGCACCTGCCCCGACCGCAGGTGCTGGGAGCGGGGATGTTCGGCAACCTCGTGAACTGCCTGGCGATCATCTTGGGCGGCACGCTGACCGACCGGTTCGGGCGCCGGCGTGTCCTGCTCGTCGCCAACGTCGTCGGCATTCCGTGGGCCCTGGCCCTGTTCCCGGTGCTGGACACCGGCTCGATCGGCGCCTTCTGGCTCGGCGAGTCGGTGACGTTCCTCATCGCCGGCGTCGGCTTCGGCGTCGCCGGGTCGTTCCTGTCCGAGCTCTTCCACACCCGCTACCGCTACACCGCGGCCGGCCTGTCCTACAGCCTCGCCGGCGTGCTCGGCGGAGCCATCCCGCCGTTGATCGCGGCCAGCCTGATCGGTACCTACGGCAGCTTCGTGTTCGGCATCTTCCTGGCCGTCTACTGCCTGGCCGGGCTGCTGTGCACCCTCGCCCTGCGCGAGACCCGCCACCGCGACCTCACCGAGGTGCCCGCGTGAGCCACACCATCACCGCGTTGTCCGTCGGGCGGGTGTTCGGCCTGCCCAAGCCGTCGCTGACCTACCTGCGCGGGTGGGGCGAGACCCTGGACATCCCGCTGGTCATGTTCGTGATCCAGGGCGACGGTCCCCCGGTCGTCGTCGACACCGGCGCCGACTTCGACCGGGCCTGGGAGCACCACGGCATCAGGATGGAGCAGACGCCCGAGGAGCGGCCCGAGGCGGCTTTACGGGCGCTGGGCGTGGATCCGGCGGAGGTGGGTGTTGTCGTCAACACCCACCTGCACTGGGATCACAGTTCGAACAACCACCTGTTCCCCAACGCGCGCATCGTCGTGCAGCAGCGCGAGCTGGACTACGCCGCCGATCCCGTGCCGTGGCACCGGCGTCAGTTCGAGCGCGTGCCCGAACTGACGCCGGCGTGGCGCCGCGCCGAGGACCGGATCGACGCGGTCGACGGTGACGTCGAAGTCGCACCCGGGATCTCGGTGGTGCACCTGCCCGGGCACACACCCGGTTCGCAGGGAGTCGTCGTCTCGGCCGGGAGGACGCGCTACCTGCTGGCCGGCGACTGCATCGACCTTTACGAGAACTGGGCGGGCGACGACCAGGACGAGCACGTCCCGTCCGGCTTCTTCACCGACATCGTGGCGTACGCGGAAAGCTTGAAGCGCATCGAAAAGCTCGGCTGCGAGGTCATCCCGAGCCACGACCCCCTGGTCGTCGAACGCCGCGAGTTCACCGCCTGAGATGCCGCCTTCCGCGCTCGTGATCGGCGGGACGGGCCCGACCGGACCCGGCGTGGTGCGCGGGCTCCTGGAACGCGGCTTCGACGTCGAAGTCCTGCATGGCGGCCAGCACGAGGCCGACCTGCCGCCCGAGGTCCGGCACATCCACACCGACCCGCACTGGCCGGACACCTTGAAAGCGGGCCTGGGCAACCGGGAGTTCGACGTCGTCGTGGCCCAGTACGGACGCCTGGCGGTCACCGCCGAAGTCCTCGCGCACCGCACCGAGCGGCTCATCGCGATCGGCGGGGCGCACGGCTCACTAGCGCACCCGGCCGACCCTCGCTGGGGCGTGCTGGGCCGTCCCGCGCTGCCTCCCGAAGACGCCGAGCACCTCGAGCGCGAACAGGGAAGACTGGCGCTGAAGATGGCCGCGGCGGAGCAGGCCCTGTTCGAGGCGCACGCGGCGGGCGCGTTCGACGCCACCCTGCTGGCATACCCCGTCGTCTACGGCCCACGCCAGGTCGCGCCGCACGAGTGGTGCATCGTGCGACGGCTCCTCGACGGCCGGCGCAGGATCATCATCGCCGACGGCGGGATCCGGTTGGAGAGCAGGCTTTACACCGTCCACGCCGTGCACGCGGTCCTGCGCGCGGTCGACAAGCGTGCCTCCGGAAGGAAGTACGTCGTCACCGACGATGCGGTGTTCACCATGCGCCGACGCATCGAGTTCGTCGCCGCGCGCCTCGGCATGGACGTCGAGCTGATCGACCTGCCCTACGCGCTGGCCACACCGTGCCATCCCTATTGGCGGCACGGACCCGATCACCGCCTGCGTGGCAACACCCGCATCCGCGCCGACCTCGGCTACCGCGACACCATCCCCGCCGCGGAAGCCCTGGGCACGACGGTCGACTGGCTCGTCGAGCACCCGCCGGAGCCCGGCGGTCCCGAGGAGACCCGTCTCGGCGACCGCTTCGACTACGCCCACGAAGACACCTTGATCGCCCGCTGGAAAGTCCTGCGCGACGTCGAGGCGCACCGGTTCCGGCCGGTCCACGCCTATCGCCACCCGCGTCGCCGCGGCGATTCCTGGAGCGCCGGCTGATCCCGCAGTTGATCATTCAGAGAGGAACGACCGCATGTCCCCATCGGAACCCCGCTCGACCGTTTCCCGCCGCTCCGCGCTGATCGCCTCATCAGGGCTCGCGCTCACCGCCCTGGCCGCATCGCCCGCCGAAGCGACGGGCCGTCCCGAGCGCGGGGCCAAGGTGCCGACGCCCTCGGTGACGGGGCCGGTCCCGAGCCGCGGCGGACGTGACCATCCCTTCCTGGCCACCGACGTCGACCTCGCCGGCCGCGGCTACGCGCTCGAAGAGTTCTTCTACTCGGGCAAGGCGAACTCCTACGACATCCCGATCCCGACGGTCCTCAACGACCCGCCCCTGCCGACGGTCGGCAAGGCCGTGTCGTCCCACCCGTACACGACTCGCCTGGTGGTCCACCGGCCGACCGACCCGGCCCGGTTCAGCGGCACGGTCTTCGTCGAGTGGACCAACACCACACCCGACTACGAGTTCCCGATCTGGTGGCTGCAGAACCACGAGTTCATGCTCCGCGAAGGCCACGGCTACGTCGGGGTCGCGGCGAACCACTGGGCCGTCCACGCACCTCAGGACGGCCTGAAGGTGTGGAACCCCGAGCGGTACGCCGCGCTGGACTTCCCGCTCGTGCTCTTGAGCGACCCGGAGCCGGACCCGTGGCGCCACGACGACCAACTCTCCTACGACGTCTTCGCGCAGGGCATGAAGGCGGTGCGGGCGGTTCCGCGGATCATGGGCGGCCTGCCGGTGCGGCACGTGATCGCGGGCGGCCACTCCCGCTCGGCCGTGCACCTGGGCGTCTACCTCAACGCCGTGCACCCCCACGCCCCGGTCGCCGACGGGGTGATGCCGATCATCGCCGGCCGGCAGGTACGGTCCGATTTGGACATTCCGGTGCTGAAAGTCCTGTCCGAGACGGACTTCGTCGCCATGTACGACGAATGGACGCAGCTCACCGCGCGCCAGCCGGACACGGACCGGTTCCGCACGTGGTGGATGTCGGGCACCACGCACGTCGACCACCACATGGCCCTGGCCCGCGCGGCGACCCAGGTCCGGGACCTCCCCGACCGGCCGCTGGAGGGCACCGACTGCGATCCCCCGGGCCTGAGCCGCGTCCAGTCCCAGCACGTCGTCTCGGCCGCCATGGCCGCGATGGTCCGCTGGGTCACCGGTGGGAAGCCGCCCGCCCACTCGCCGCTGCCCGAGTTCACCGCCACTCCCCCGGCACTCGTCCGCGACGAGCACGACAACGCCCGCGGCGGGATCCGGCTGGCCACCTTCGCCGTGCCGGTGGCGACGGACCGCGGCACCACCACGTGCGACAACAACCTCGTCGGCACCCACGTCCCGTTCGACGACGCGACGCTGCGGAAGCTCTACCCCAGCCACGAGGACTACGTCGGCGCGGTGACCGCGGCCCTGTTCCGCAACGTCCGCGACGGTTTCCTGCTGCACGAGGACGCGACCGACCTCGCGACCCAGGCGCGGGCTTCGATCGTCGGCAAGGGCCTGGTGACCGGGCCGCTTGTCGGCAACGTGGCGGACTTCCGGCGTGCCCTCTCGATCCCGATCCTGCGCGACCACACCCAGACCTACCACTTCCGCGACGGCGAGCGGCTGCTCGGCCTGCTCGACCAAGCCGTGACCGCGGCCGCCGAGGGCTACACGACAGCCCGGCGAAAGCCGTTCGACCGGGCCATCGGGCTAGTACGCCAGTACCGCGACCTCGTGGCGGCGATGCCTGACCGGAGCCGGACGATCGCTGACCTGCTCGTCCGGTTCGCCGGCACACTGATCGACGAACTCACCGCCGAGCGGGACCGGCACTGAACGCGCCGACGGCCCGACCCGGAGCTTCCGGGCCGGGCCGTCGGGTCGCTCAGGCGATGGTCGCCGTGTCGAGGACGAACCGGTACCGCACATCACCCTTGCTGAGGCGGTCGTAAGCCGCATCCAGCTCGCCGGCCGCGATGATCTCCACCTCGGCCTTGATGCCATGTTCGCCGCAGAAGTCCAGCATCTCCTGCGTCTCGGGCATGCCGCCGCTCATCGAACCGACGAGCTTCCGCCGGTTGGTGTGCAGCGCGTACGGCTCGATCTGCAGCGGCTCGCTCGGGACGCCGAGGTTGACGAACGTGCCGTCGAAATCGAGCAGTTCGAGGTGGTCGGAGAGGTTGTAGGCCGACGGGACCGTCGAGACGATCAGGTCGAACGAATCCCGCAGCACCGTCAGGTCGCCAGTCGTGCGGTAGTCGTCCGCTCCGAAGCGCTCCGCGTCGGCGCGCCGGTCGTCGTTGAGCTCCAGGACCGTGGTGTGCGCGCCGAGGGCGTGCGAGATCTGGACGCCGATGTGCCCGAGCCCGCCGAACCCGAGGATCCCGACCCGCTTGCCCGGCCCCGCTCCCCAGTGCCGCAGCGGCTGGTACATCGTGATGCCCGCGCACAGCAGCGGCGCCGCGGACTCCAGCGGCAGCACGTCCGGGATGCGCGCGACGAATCGCTCGTCGGCGACGACACGTTCGCTGTAGCCACCGAGCGTCACCTGCCCGTCGTGGCCGATCGCGTTGTAGGTCAAGACTTTGCCGCGACAGTAGGATTCCTGCCCGGCCAGGCACATCGTGCATTCGCGGCAGGAGTCGACGAGGCAGCCGATGCCGACGTGGTCGCCCACCTCTAGCCGCGTGACGTCGGAACCGACTTCGCGGATGATCCCGGCGATCTCGTGCCCCGGGACGATCGGGTAGTGCGTGTGCCCGAACTCGGCGCGGGCGTGGTGGACGTCGGTGTGGCAGACACCGGCGTAGACGATGTCCAGCAGGACGTCCGTGGGGCCGACGTCGCGGCGCTCGATGGTGACGGTGCTGAACGAAGCGGTCCGGCTCGTCATGGTGCGGGCCTGGGCGGTGATCAACGCTGAACTCCTTCCGAGGGACAAACCGGCGCTTTAGCTGATGAGGGACTGGTATTCGAGGTACTCCTCGATCCCGTACCGGCCCATTTCGCGGCCGATGCCCGACAGCTTCAGGCCGCCGTGCGGGGCCCGCATGTCGATGGGGGCGCCGTTGATGCGCACCCGGCCGGTGCGCAGGCGCCGCCCGACGTCGCGGGCGCGTTCGGGGTCGGCGGACCAGACGCCGCCGGCGAGCCCGTAGTCGGAGTCGTTGGCGATCGCGACGGCGTCGTCGGTGTCCTCGAACGGGATGAGGACGTTGACCGGCCCGAAGACCTCTTGCCGGGCCAGGGTGTCGTTGTTGGTGCCGCTGAACACGGTCGGCCGCACGAAGTAGCCGCGGTCGAGGTGGTCCGGGGCTTCCGGCCCGCCGGCGACGAGCCGCATGCCTTCGTCGATGCCGGTGCGGATGTAGCGGCGCACGCGGTCGCGCTGGACGTCGGAGACGACCGGCCCGAGGGTCGTCGCCTCGTCGAAGGGGTCGCCCATGACGAAGGTCGCCGCCTTCGCCGCGGCGATCTCCTCGGCCTCGGCCAGCCGCGATCGCGGCACCAGCGTGCGGGAGAGCCCGCCGCAGACCTGGCCCGCGTTGCGGAACGCGTCGGTGAGCCCGTCGGTGACGGCCTTCTCCAGGTCGGCGTCCTCGAGGATGACGTTGGCGGACTTGCCACCCAGCTCCAGCGCGACGCGCTTGACCGACTTCGACGCCAGCTCCATCACCCGGCTGCCCGCGCGCACCGAGCCGGTCAGCGACACGATGTCGATGAGCGGGTGGGTGACCAGGGCTTCGCCGATCTCCGGGCCGGGCCCGCTGACCAGGTTGAAGACGCCGTCCGGCAGCCCGGCCTCGGCGGCGGCCTCCGCGAACACGAACGAGCTCAACGGCGCCACCTCGGTGCCCTTGAGCACCATCGTGCAGCCCGCGGCCAGGGCGGCACCGGCCTTCAAGGTGATCATCCGAAGAGGACCGTTCCACGGGGTGATCGCGCCGGCCACGCCCGCGGGGATGCGCCGGACGATGGTGCCGTCGAACCGCTCCTCCCAGACGATGTCCTTGATGGCGGCCGCGGCGATGCGCAGGTCGTTGATGGGCGTCGCGACGTGGGACCGGCGGGCGAGCGCGATCGGCGTGCCGATCTCCCGCACGGTCGAGCGCGCCAGCTCCTCGGCCTTCGCTTCGAGGATGTCGGCGATGCGGGTGAGCACCGCGACGCGGTCCTCGTGCGACGACCGCGACCAGGTCTCGAACGCCCGGGCAGCGGCCTGGGCGGCGCGGTCGACGTCGGCGGTGTCGCCCCGCGGCACCGTCGCGATCGGCTCTTCGGTCGCCGGGTTGACCACCGTGATGGTCCCGGTGCCCGCGGACTCCACCCACTTGCCGTCGATGAAGATCGTGTCCCGCTCGAGCACGTCACGCCTCCTTGCGATGAACGTATATACGAACTACTGTCCCTTATTGCGATCTCGACCGTACAGTCAGCCGGCTCGTAGCTCAAGCGCCTGGAGCAGCAACGTGGTCACGGCGTCGGGATCGGTGACCATCGCGTTGTGCGCCGTCTCGAGAACCAGGTACTCGAACAGCGGGTCCTCGGCGGCACGGGCCCGCATCCGGTCGAGCATGTGCGGCTCCTGCGACGACGGGACGCACTCGACGTAGAGCCCGGGATGCTTCCACGCGCGCTCGGTCGGCCCGCTCGGCTCCTGGTAGGACTTGAGCGGCTGGGCGGTCATCCGGCTGTTCACCCAGGCCGCGTCGACCGGGTCGGTCACGCCGTACCGGGCGGCGTCCGCCGGCGGGATGAACCAGCCCTCGCCACCCTCGTCCGCCAGTGCGACCATCGCCTTCGCGCGCTCGGGGCCGTTGATGTCGAACACGGACTCACCGGTCCGCGGCACCTGGGCGTCGAGCAGAACCTGGACGCGGACCCGGTCGGCGATGCGCTCCAGCGCACCGGTGACGGGCACGCCTCCGTAGCTGTGCCCGACGAGCACCGCGTCGCGGATGTCCTCGTACTCGAACGTCGCGACGATGTCCTCGACGTGGGTGGCGAGGCCGACGTCACGGGTCAGCAAGTGCGCCCGGTCGCCGAGCCCGGTGAGCGTCGGGGTGAAGACTTCGTGCCCGGCGGCTCGCAGGCGCCGCGCCACCGGCCGCCAGCACCAGCCGCCGTGGCGTCCACCGTGGACCAGAACGAACGTGGTCATGCGTCTCCCTGTCCATGGGGCCACCGGATCCGGCCTTCCTCCGCGAGCCGCACCAGGTGGGCGGACGTCTCGGCGAGCGCCGACCGCAGCGAGCGCGGCGTGAAGGCCGAGAACTCCCGCGCCCACGACACGGCTTCGGCGACCTTCCATACCGTGTCGCACCCACCGGCAACGGCCTTCTCGATCTCCACGAGCCGCTCGCCGTGGTGCTCACGCAGCACGTCGAGGCGACGGGACAACCGGTCGAACGGCCATTCGTGACCCGGCAGGACCACGGCCGAGTCCGGGATGTCACGCAGACGCGTCAGCGAGGCCAAGAAGTCCCGCAACGGATCCGGGTCCGACCCCGGCCTGCGGGCGACGTTCGGCGTCACCTTCGGCAGGACGTGGTCGCCGGTCAGCAGCAGGTTCCGGTCGCGGTCGTGGAAGCACAGGTGGCCCGCCGTGTGGCCGGGCGTGTGCACCGGCACGAGGGCGCCACCGGTGCCAGGTACCGGCTTGCCGTCTTCGAGTTCAACGTCCGGCTCAACGGTCGGCAGCACGGCGTCGAGGGCGCCGAGCTCACCGTCCAGCTCGGCTTGCCGGGCTTCCGGCACACCACAGTCCCGCAGCCAGGCCGAAATCTCGTCGAGCCGCGCCCGGCGTTCCGCGGCGTCGACCCGGATCTGGGCCCGCTCGCCCGGGTGCGCCCCGATCCAGGCCGAGGTGTGCTCCCGGATGCGCGGCGCGAGCCCGTAGTGATCCGGGTGCGCGTGGGTGACGACGACGCCGATCACCTCGTCGAGACGCGCGCCGGCCCGGGCGAGACCGGCGAGGAACGCGTCCCAGGCCTCGTCCGAGTCCCAGCCGAGGTCCACGACCACGAGGCCATCGGCATAGCGCAACGCGTAGGAGTACGAGTACGCCAGCGGGCTGGGAAAGGGGATCGCCGTCGCCCAAGCTCCGCCCGCCACCGCGAACCCTTCGATCCGGCGGGCCGGCCGCTCCTCCGGACGACCGTAACCCCGCGCGTCCGACCCCTGCATCACACCTCAACAGTTCGCATTTATGAACTCTATATCGTTATTACGATGACCGTAGAGCTTGTCGAGAGCGCGGTCAACCACGACTCAGCGCTCGATCATCGCCATCTGCTCGTCGGTGTGGTGGCCGCCCTCGGCCACGGGCAACGCGTCCAGGGTGGCGATCTGCTCCGGCGTGAGCTCGATGCCGTCGGCGGCGCTGTTCTCCTCCACCCGGCTGACCCGCTTGGTCCCCGGGATGGGCACGACGTCGTCGCCCTTGGTCAGCAGCCAGGCCAGCGCCACCTGAGCCGGGGTGCCACCCACTTCGTCGGCGACCGCCTGCACCTGGTCGGTGATGCGCAAGTTGCGCTCGAAGTTCTCGCCGGTGAAGCGCGGGTTGTTCTTGCGGAAGTCGCTGTCGTCGAGCTTCTCGAGATCGGCCGGGGTGCGCAGCGTGCCGGTGAGGAAACCGTGCCCGAGCGGCGAGTACGCCACCAGCCCGATGCCCAGCTCCCGCAGTACCGGCAGCACCTCCTCCTGGTCGCGCGTCCACAGCGAGTACTCCGACTGCAGCGCGGTGACCGGGTGCACGGCGTGGGCGCGGCGGATGGTGCCGATCCAGGCCTCGGACAGCCCGACGTGCCGGATCTTGCCTTCCTTCACCAGGTCGGCGAGGGCGCCCATCGTGTCCTCGATCGGCGTGTCCGGGTCGACGCGGTGCTGGTAGTACAGGTCGATGTGGTCGGTTCCCAGGCGCTTCAGCGAACCGTCGACCGCGGTGCGGATGTTGTCCGGGCTGCTGTCGATCGTCCAGGGACCGCGGCCGCCGTGGGAGACGAGGCCGAACTTGGTCGCCAGCACCACCTGGTCACGGCGCCCCTGCAAAGCACGGCCGACGAGTTCTTCGTTGACGTAGGGGCCGTAGATCTCGGCGGTGTCGATCAGGGTGACGCCGAGGTCGAGGGCCCGGTGGATGGTGCGGATCGACTCGGCGTCGTCGCTGCCCGCGCCGGTGTAGCCGTGCGACATGCCCATCGCACCCAGGCCGATCCGGGCGACCTCGAGGTCACCGAGTTTGGCGGTACGCATTGTGCTCCTTCGTGTTCTTCGTCGATCAGGCTTCGGGGATCGCCCGGCCGAAGCTTTCGAGGGTGATGGCGGTCGGCTCGGGGCCACCGCGCTTGCCGGTGTCCAGAGCGTCGATCGCGGCGAGCTGCTCGGCGGTGAGATCGAAGTCGAACACGTCGAAGTTCTCCGCGATGCGCGCCGGCTTGGTGGACTTGGGGATCACCGAACGGCCCTGCTGCAGGTGCCAGCGCAGCATCACCTGCGCCGGGCTCTTGCCGTACGCCTTCGCGATCTCACCGATCACCGGGTCCTGCAGGGTGCTGGTGTGCTCGCTGTCGCGGTAGAACGTGATCCCGCCGATCGGCGACCACGCCTGGGCCAGGATGCCGCGCTGCGTGCCGAATTCCTGCACCTCGCGCTGGGCGAAGTACGGGTGCACCTCGATCTGGTTCACCGCCGGTACCACCGTCGCCCGTTCGAGCAGCCGGGTGAGGTGGTCGACCATGAAGTTGCTGACGCCGATGGCGCGGACCTTGCCGTCGTTCAGCAGCGTCTCGAGCGCCCGGTAGGCGCCGAGGGTCTTGTCGAAGTCCGACGGCAGCGCCTGGTGCAGGATCAGCAGGTCGATCTGGTCGACGCCGAGCTTGCCCGCGCTCTTCTCGAAGCCGTGCAGCGTCTCCTCGTAGCCGTAGTCGCTGATCCAGATCTTGGTTTCGATGAAGACTTCGGAGCGGTCGAGGCCGGATTTGGCGATGGCTTCGCCGACTTCGCGCTCGTTGCCGTACGCGGCGGCGGTGTCGATGTGCCGGTACCCGGTCGACAGCGCCGCTTCAACTGCGGCGCGGGTCTCGTCCGGCGGGGTCTGGAAGACACCGAGACCGAGGGCGGGTAGCTCGACGCCGTTGTTGAGCGTCAGGTTCGGGACGGACATCAGAGTGATTTCCTTTCGGTTGACAGCCACCGGTCGCGGGTGTCGAGCAACTGCTCCCGCACGGTGGCCGGTTCCTTGTCCAGCGGCATGTTCTGGATGTCGAGTACGGCGTCGAGGCCGTCTGGGGCATCGGGCTGCAGCGCGCCGAACAGCGGTTCGAGACCGGCCTGCGCCGGTCCTTGCCGGGCGGCCAGCTCGAAGGTTTTCCCCGTGGCCGCCTGCGAAGTGAGGCTTGCGACGAGAACCTGGGCGATTTGGCGGCGCGAGATCACGCCGTCGGAAGGGCCACCAGCCCACGCGCGGTCGCCCTGCTCCATGACGAGATGGTGCTCGTCGGGTGCGTTGTAGTCGAACCAGCCGGGCCGCACGATCGTGTAAGGCAAGCCGCCGGCGCGCACCAGCCGTTCGCCGCGGCGCTTCCAGTCGTGGCCGGGAGTGTGCTTCGTGACGCCGACGGTGGTCATCAGGGCGATCCGGACCGGCCGCGTGCCGAGTGTGGCGAGGGTGTTGCGGACGGCGCCGTAGTCGACGAGTTCGGCGTCGCGGGCGCTCCCGTGCGATCCGTGGGTGAACACGATGGCGTCCACCCCGTCGACGGCCTCGGCGAGGGTGGCCGCCCGAGTGAGGTCTCCGACCACGACGTCTGCCCCGGTGGGTGAAGACGCGGCATCGCGAACCAGGGCCCGGGTCCGGTGGCCGCGGCGGACCGACTCTTCGACAGCGAGGCGCCCGATGCTTCCGGTGGCGCCGACGACCAGCACGGTCAACGGAGTGGTGTGCACAGTGGACTCAGTCGCTTCCGGGGTAGTCGGTGCCGGCGCTCAAATCGCGCCATGCCTCGAGTTCGGCGCGCTCGTCGTCGAGCGCCCTGCCGATGACGGTGACGGCGTCGGAGCCGAGCAGCAACAGCGCCGGTGGCCGGTCGGAGCCGATGGCGGTGATCAGCGCCTCGGCGGCCTTGGCGGGATCACCGGGCTGGGTCCCGTGGGTGGTGTCCCGCTCCTTCCGGCGTTGGCCCGCGGTCTCGGCGTAGTCGTCGATCACCGTGGCGGACTGCGTGAGCGAACGGCCGGCGAAGTCCGTCCGGAAGGCTCCGGGTTCGACTGCGGTCACCGTGATGCCCAGCGGCTCCAGCTCCTTGCGCAGCGATCCGGACATCCCTTCCAGCGCTGCCTTGGCGGCGGCGTAGTAGCCGGACCCGGGCGGGCGGATGCGCGCGCCGATCGACGAGATGGTGACGATCGCGCCGCTGCGCCGGGCACGCATGCCCGGCAGCACCGCCTTGATCATCGCCACCGCGCCGAAGAAGTTCGTGTCGAACAGCTGCCGCACGTCCGCGTCCTCCCCTTCCTCGACCGCCGCGCGGTAGCCGTAGCCGGCGTTGTTGACCAGCACGTCGATGCCGCCGAACCGGTCCTGGGCCTGCTCGACGGCCGCGGTGACCTGCCCGGTGTCGGTCACATCCAAGGCAAGAGCCAGGGCTGCCGAGGGGTGGCTTTCGGCGAGGTCTTTGACCTTGGCCGCGTCGCGCGCGGTCACGACAGCGTTGTCGCCCCGGGCGAGGACGGCCTCGGCGAGGGCCCGGCCCAGGCCGGTCGAGCATCCGGTGATCAACCAGGTGGTCATGTGTGTTCCTTGCGGTCAGGCGCTGATGCGGACGAGCGCCTTGGTGGCGCGGCGGTCGAGCATGGCGGTGTAGGCGTCGTGGACGTCGTCGAGGCCGGTCTCGTAGTCGAAGACCAAGCCCGGGTTGATGTGGCCGGCGAGCACGTCGTCGAGCAGTTCGGGGATGTAGTGGCGAGCGGGCGCGACGCCGCCGCGCAGGCCGACGTTGCGGAAGATGACCGTCTGCAGCGGCACCGCGGAGTCGTGCGGCACCCCGACGGCGCCGACGACCGACCCGACGCGGGCGATGCCGAACGCGGTGGCCATGGACTGGCCGGTGCCGACGCACTCGAGAGCCGCGTCGACGCCGATGCCGCCGGTCAGGTCCATGATCAGCTTGGTGGCGTCGTCGCCGCGCTCGGTCACGATGTCGGTGGCGCCGAACTCCCGGGCCAGCGCCTGCCGCACCGGGTTGCGGCTCAGCGCGATGATCCGCTCGGCGCCGAGACGCTTGGCGGCGATGACCGCGCACAGCCCGACCGCGCCGTCGCCGACGACGGCCACGGTGTCACCGGCCTTGACGCCGGCGCTGAACGCGGCGTGGTGCCCGGTGCACATCACGTCGGACAGGGCCACCAGCGACTTCAGCACCGCGTCGGAGTGGCCGCTGCCGGGCACCTTGACCAGCGTCGCGTCGGCGAACGGAACGCGGACGTACTCGCCCTGGCCGCCGTCGACGCCGTGGTTGCCGAACGAACCGCCGTTGAGGCAGTTGCCCGTCCAACCGGCGGCGCAGTTGGCGCAGGTGCCGTCGCAGAAGGTGAAAGGGGCGATGACCAGGTCGCCGGGGCTCAGGGTGGTGACGTCGGCGCCGACCTGCTCGACGACGCCGATGAACTCGTGGCCGATCGGCCCGAGCGCGTGCGGGTTGACCCCGCGGTAGTACCAGAGGTCGGAGCCGCAGACGCACCCGAGCGTGACGCGGACGACCGCGTCGGCCGGGGTTTGCAGGCGCGGGTCGGGGCGCTCGCCGACGGTGATGTCGCCGGGGCCGCCGTAGAGGGTGGCACGCAAGTCAGGGGTTCCTCTCCGTGAACTGGTGGGTCTCCCTTCCAGGGATACCCAGCCGCGGCGCCGGGAGGGAGGCACCACTCAAAGGGGTAACGACAGGGACCCCTTGGCGTCGGAAAACGTCTCTAACCTGGGTGTATGGACAACCGCAACGAGGTACGCGCGTTCCTCACCTCGCGCCGGGCGAAAGTCAGCCCGGAGCAGGCCGGTCTGCCCGCGTACGGCAACCGCCGGGTCGCCGGGTTGCGCCGCGGCGAGGTCGCCGCGCTCGCCGGGGTCAGTGTCGAGTACTACACCCGCCTCGAACGCGGCAACCTCGCCGGAGCCTCCGACAGCGTCCTGGAGGCGGTGGCCCGTGCGCTGCGGCTCGACGAGACCGAGACCGAGCACCTGCACCACCTGGCCCGCGCAGCCGGACCTCAACCGGCTCGTGCCCGCGCCCGCCGCGCCAAGACGCCCGAGGTGCGACCGGCGATCCGCTGGGTGCTGGACTCGATCACCGGGTCGCCGGCGTTCCTGCGCAACCACCGCTTCGACATCCTGGTCGCGAACCCGCTGGGCATGGCGCTGTACGCGCCCATGTTCGCGAGCAACCCGACGCTGCCGGTCAACTCGATGCGGTTCACCTTCCTGGACCCGCACGCACAGGCGTTCTACCCGGACTGGGCGTCCGTGGCGCGCTCCGCCGTCGCCGCGCTGCGCATCGCCGCGGCCCAGCACCCGGACGACCAGCAGCTGGTGAACCTGATCGGCGAGCTGTCCATGCGCAGTGAGCCCTTCCGCGGCTGGTGGGCCGCCCAGGACGTCTACGTGCACCGCCACGGCACCAAGCGCTTCCGCCACCCCGCCATCGGCGAGCTCGAACTGGCCTTCGAAGCGCTCGAGCTGTCCGGCGACGACGCGCTGACAGTCCTGACCTACTCCGCCGAGCCCGGCACCCCGTCCGGAGACGGCCTCGAACTGCTGGCCAGCTGGGCGGCGACGCAGGTCACCGCCGAGAAGTGACCATTCACGCTTGCCGAGAGGCCAGCTCGACGACGGTGATGTCGGACGGCGCGCCCACCCGGACCGGCGGTCCCCAGGCGCCGGCGCCGCGGCTGACGTAGAGCTGGGTGTCGCCGTAGCGGTCGAGACCGGCCACGGTGGGGTTGGTCAGGCCGAACACCAGGTTGCCGGGCCAGAGCTGCCCGCCGTGGGTGTGGCCGGACAGCTGCAGGTCCACGCCGTAGCGCACGGCCTCGTCGATGACCACCGGCTGGTGGGCCAGCAGCACGCTGGCCCGTGCGGGGTCGCGGTCGCCCAGCGCGCGGCCGAAGTCCGGACCCTGGCCCTCGCTCTCGCCCCGGACGTCGTTGACGCCGGCCAGGTCGAAGCCGGGCAACTCCGTCCGGGCGTTCTCCAAGGGTCGCAGACCGAGGTCGCGGACCACGCCGACCCAGCGCTCGGCGTCGTGGAAGTACTCGTGGTTGCCGGTCACGAAGTAGCTGCCGTGCCGGGCGCGCAGCTGGGAGAGCGGTGCCACCGCCGCGCTCAGGTCCTCGACACTGCCATCGACCAGGTCCCCGACGACGGCGATCAGATCGGGCTGGGTGCCGTTGATCGTGTCGACGACGTGCTGGGCGAAGTCGCGGCCCAGCAGCGGGCTGAGGTGGATGTCGCTGACCACCGCGATGCGGAAGCCGTGCGCGCTGCGGGGCAGCTTGGCCAGCGGCACGGTGAGCCGCTTGACCTGAGGCCCGCGCAGCAGGCTGGCGGTGCCGTAGCCGACGGTGCCCAGCGCCACGGCCGCGGCGCTCCCGCCCACCACCCGCGAAACGAAGACGCGACGGGCCAGCAACGCCGGTGCCGGCGGTTCGGGGACCTCGGCCGGGTCGGATCCGCTCCCCCGCGGCGCCACGGCCGGTTCGGCCCGCTTGGCGTCGCGCCGGGCCAGGGCCCGGCGCAGCAGCGGGCGCACGGCCTCGCCTGCTACGAGGGCGAGGACCAGGTACAGGAATACCGCCAGCCACAGGAATCCCGGCCAGTCCACGATCCCCTCCAACCGGAATGGAATTCCCGGGAGGTCGTCACGGACCGCGAGCAACGTCAGCGCGGGGAGGACCACGAACGCGACGGTGCCGGCCCGCCGCGGCGCCGAGCCGCGGACGGTGGTGTCGCGCACGAGACGTCGCCACACGTACCAGTGCAGGGCCACGAAGACCGCCGCGATCAGAAGGAAGAGAACGATCATGCGATGTGGGTCTCCTGTGGTGGTTCAGCGGGCGAGCAAACCGATGCGGCGCAACCACTCCGCGACGGCGGGCTCCGCGTCGGCGACTTCCTCGCCGCGCACGGCAAGGCCCTCCCCCAGCGTCGCACCGGGGCAAGAGGCAGCGTAGTCGCGCTCGGTGGTTCCCAGCCCGCTCATCGCGTACGTCGTGAGCGGATGAACGGTCTTGCCTGCGAAGCCGAGACCTTCGACGAACGTGGTCATGATCATCGGTGCCCGGCTGTTCCAGATCGGACTGCCCAGCAGAATCGTGTCGTAGCGCTCGATGGAGCCCAGCGGGTTCGCGATGCCCGGGCGGGCGTTCGCGTTCTGCTCCTCGACGTTGCGCTGGACGGTCGGCGCGTAGTCGTCGGGATACGGATCGGCAGCTTCGATGCGGTGCACGTCGCAGACGGTCAACCGGCTGATCATGCCCGCCGCCACTTCGGTGTTGCCGACCGTCAAGCGGCGGCGGCCGCCGTTGAAGTAGTTCTCACCCGCGCGGGAAAAGTAGGCCAGCAGCACTTTGGTATCAGCCGCGGTACCGCGCGACGGGCTGCCGGTCGGCAGCGCGGAAGGCGACGGGGGTGCAGGTGTGGGGGAACCGGTGCAGGCGCTGAGCGCTGCCCCGGCGGCGCCGAGCAATACCGTGCGACGGGGGATCGCATCCATCAGTTCTCCAGGGATCGGGTATCGGGACGGGACGCCGCCCAGCCGGCCAGCAGCCGCAGGCCGTCCTCCGAAGCGCCGCCAGGCTCGGCTCCGTAGACGACCAGGGCCTTGTCCTCGTCCGCGGCCGGCATCAGCACTTCGAAGGTCAGCTCGAGCGGACCGGCCACCGGGTGGTGCAGGCGTTTGCTGCCGGTCGTGTGGGCACGCACGTCGTGGCGCGCCCACCGGAGCCCGAACTGGTCGCTGCGAGTGGACAGCTCTCCGATCAGCTCGGTCAAGGCCTTGTCCTGCGGCTGACGAGCGGCTTGCACGTGCAGCAACGCGACGACGTCGTCGGCGACCCGCGCCCAGTCGGTCCAGAACTGGTCGGCCCGAGGATCCAAGAACACGAACCGCGCGTGGTTGGGCGGGTCGGCCTGCTCGTAGAGCGGGGCGAACAGGGCTCGGCCGAGCGTGTTGGCGGCGATCAGGTCGGCGCGGCCGTTGAGCACGAACGCGGGCGCGCCGGTGAGCGCGTCCAGCATGCGCTGCAGGTTCGGGCGTACCGCGCCGCCGTGCCGCTTCCGGCCGGGGCGACGGGCCGCCGGTCGGCAGTTGCGGGCCAGATCACCCAGGTGGGTGCGCTCGACGTCGTCGAGCCGCAGTGCCCGGGCGACGGCGTCCAGGACGCTGTCGGAGGCCCCGGCGAGGTCGCCGCGTTCCAGCCGGGTGTAGTACTCGAGGCTGACCCCGGCGAGCGCGGCGACCTCGGAGCGGCGCAGCCCGGGAACCCGCCGAACTCCCCGCGGCGTCAGGCCCGCCTCCCGCGGGCTGATGCGCGCCCGGCGGGAGACCATGAAGTCCCGGATCTCGCTGCGGTTGTCCACGATTCCCACGGTAGGAAGTTCCAGCGCCGCAAGGGGGTCCCTGTCGTTACACCTCTCGGGAGAACCCGTCACGGCAACCGCGCTTCGACTCCCGTGCCGGCGAGCACCGGAGCGGGCAGCCGCTCACCCTGGATCTTGATCGCGTTCAGCGCGGCGGTGAACTCCCGCAGCTCGTCGCCGGTGAACGTCACCTCTTCGGTGCCGATGTTCTCGAGCAGGTGCGAGATCCGGGTGGCGCTCGGGATGGGCACGATCCACGGCTTCTGCGCCTGCAACCACGCCAGCGACAGCTGCCCGGGCGTGGCGCCCTTGCGCACCGCCCAGTCCGACAGCAGCTGCACCACCGCCATGTTCGCCGGCAGGTTCTCCGGCGCATGCCGCGGCACCATCGCCCGGAAGTCTCCCTGCGCGAACCGGGTGTAGGGGTTGATCGTGCCGGTGGTGAACCCGTAGGCCAGCGGCGCCCAGCAGACGAACCCGATGCCGAGCTCTTCGCACAACGGCAGCACCTGCTGTTCCGGTCCGCGCCACAGCAGGTTGTACTCGTTCTGGATCGCCGTCAGCGGCTGCACCGCGTGCGCCCGGCGAGCCGTCTGCAATCCCGGCTCCGACAAGCCCCAGTGCCGGACCTTGCCGCCCGCGATCAGCTCCTTGACGGTGCCGGCCACCTCTTCGATGGGCACCTGGGGGTCCACCCGGTGCTGGTAGAGCAGGTCGATGTGATCGGTGCGCAGCCGCCGCAGCATGCCGTCGACCGCCTGCCGGATGTGGTCCGGGCGGCTGTTCAGGCCGCCGCGCGCCCCGGTCTGCTGGTCGACCTCGAACCCGAACTTGGACGCGATCACCACCCGGTCGCGCACGGGCTGAAGGGCGTCGCCGAGGATCCGTTCCGACTCCAGCGGCCCGTAGACCTCCGCCGTGTCGAACAGGGTGACGCCCTGGTCGACGGCCGTACGGATGAGGGTGATCATGTTCTCGCGGCTGCTGACCGGCCCGTAGAGGGTCCCGGGCATCGTCTGGCAGCCCAGGCCGACGCTGGAAACCTCCAGCGAACCCAGCCTCCGGCGGCCGGCCAACGTGGTCGCGGCCGCGGCTCCCCCACCGGCGGCCGGTGTGGCCGGGCCGCCGGTGGACGTTTGCCGGTTCGAGCTGCACGCAGCCGCCCCAGCAGCAGCGGCGACGCCGGCCGCGCCGAGTAGAAACCGGCGCCGGCTGTTGGTGTTCTCGGCCATGCGATACCTCTCGTCGTGAGCGAAGGACGTGACTTCGTCTCAGACAACACGCATATCCGACAACGAGGGAGTTTCTGCCGAAAGGGGTAAAACCAGGGACCCCCACCCGAGGTGCGCTACCAGCGGCTCGGCAAGCAGACGTTGTTGCTGGTCGGCGTGACGCTGCACGGCTGGGAGGGAAAGGCGCGGGCCGGGAGCTGGGGCAGGCTGATTTTCGTGGGATAGCCGGGCCCGCGCAAGATCCGGTAGGTGCCGCCGGGGACGGTCGCCTGCTGCGGCGTCGTCAGGTAGCACGGATCGACGCCCAGGGAGAGGACAAACTGCGGACGGAGGCTGCGTAGTGAGCTCCAGGCGTAGCCGGTGGCCGGGCAGAACGCCCCACTGCCTCGCTTCGAGGTTGACGGTGAGCCGGTAAGCCTTGCCGGGTATGAGATACGCATCGCGCTCGAGGGTCTGCCAGGGCCAGATCTCAGCTCAGCAGCTGTGCCTCGCGACCAGCCATTCTCCCCGAGTTGCATCCTCAGCCGGCTCGTCGGCCTGATCGGACGCGAACGCACGACCAGTGGCAGATCCGGATGAGTGGGCCGATTGCGATCGGCTCACGCCGCGGGCGGTTTATGCCGATGGGCCCGGTGGCGTTGTACGGAACGGAAAGCCCCGCCCGGGGCGGGCGGGGCTTCGCAGTTGCCAGCTCAGTTGAAGTAGGTGGGCGTGCGGGGCAAGTACGGCTGCTCCAGGGCACGGATTTCATCGTCGGTGAGTGTGATGTCCAGCGCGGCGGCTGCGTCGGCGAGGTGGCGTGGCTTGGTTGCGCCGGAAAGGACGGAGTCCACGACCGGATTGCGCAGCACCCACGCGAGCGCGATCTGCGCCATCGGGACACCACGGTCAGCGGCGATCTTCTCGGTGGCGTCGATGATCGCCTTGTCACTGTCGAGGTAGAGCGGGTTGCCGAACATGTCCGTCTTCGGGGCTGACTTGGCCCGTTCAGTGCTCGTGTCACCCCAGGGGCGCGCGTTGATGCCACCGTTGAGCGGACTCCACGGGATCGAGCCGACTCCCTGGTCGGCGAGGAGGGCGAACATCTCCCGCTCTTCTTCGCGCTGGGTAAGGCTGTACTGGTCCTGCACGGAGATGAACTTCGTCCACCCGTGCAGCTCCGCCGTGTACTGCATCTTGGAGAACTGCCACGCCCACATGGAGGACGCGCCGATGTACCGGACCTTGCCGGTCTTCACCAGGTCGTGCAGCGCTTCCATCGTCTCGGCGACGGGCACGCTCGAGTCGAACCGGTGGATCTGCATCAGATCGATGTAGTCGGTGCCCAGCCGTCGCAGCGACGCATCGGTCTGCTCGATGATTGCCTTGCGGGACAGTCCGGAGCCGCCGGGGCCGGCGTTCATCGGCCAGAACAGTTTCGTGGCCAGCACGATCTGCTCCCGTGACGCGTAGCTGTTGATCGCTCGCCCGATGATTTCTTCGCTGGTGCCCATGCCGTAGACGTTGGCGGTGTCCCAGAACGTGATTCCCAGGTCGATCGCTTGCCGGAAGATCGGCTGCGCGGCGTCGTCGTCGAGAATCCATTCCATCGGGGTGCCGGAACCGAAGCTCATGCCGCCGAGGGAGATCCGGCTGACCTTGAGGCCCGAGTTGCCGAGAAGTGTGTAGTCCATGAAGGTCCTATTCGGTAGTTGTAGTGGCACCGAAATCGACGTTAGGCCGGTTCAGTGGGTGAGTGAGAGTTACTGTCATTCACCCCCGAGGCTCCACGCCGGCAGCCGGGTGGGGGTGAATGACAGTGACTCGCAGGTCGGACGCACCAGGCCTATCGTCGGGGTGTGGACACCCGTGAAGACGTGCAGCAGTTCCTCACCGCGCTGCGAGGACGGATCACCCCGGAGCGGGCCGGGCTGACCGTCTTCGGCGGCGAACGACGCGTTCCCGGCCTGCGCCGCGAAGAGGTGGCCCAGCTGGCAGGAGTCAGTACCGCCTACTACACGCGGATGGAACGCGGCAACCTCAGCGGCGTCTCCGAGAGCGTGTTGTTCGCCCTGGTCCGGGCGTTGCAGCTGAACGAGGCCGAGACCGCTCACCTGTTCGATCTCGCCCGTGCGGCGACCGGACCTCGCCGGGCGCCCCGCACGAAGCCGGAAGCGCGGGTGTCCCCGCGGGTCGTGCAGCTGATCGACATGATGGGGGACATTCCCGCGGTCGCGATGACCCGGCTCGGTGACCCGGTGGCGTCCAACTCTCTGGGCCGAGCACTGTTCTCTGACCTCTTCCCAGTGGGGAGACCGGTGGTGAACAGTGCCCGTTACCTGTTCCTCGACGAACGGTCACGGGTGTTCTACCCGGACTGGGAAACCATCGCTCACGAGGCGGTGTCGGGTATGCGGCTGATAGCCGGCCGCGACCCGAGCGATCGCGCCCTCATGGCCCTCGTCGGTGAGCTCGCCACCCGCAGCGACGAGTTCCGCACCTGGTGGGGCGGACACACCGTCAGAACCCACGCCACCGGCACCAAGAAGATCCACCACCCGGTGGTGGGCGACATGACGCTGGAGTACGAAACGCTCACCCTGGCATCGACCCCGGGCCTGAGCCTCATGACCTACCTCACCGAGCCGGCCACCCCGTCAGCGGACGCCATGAAGATGTTGTGCAGCTGGGCCGCGAACAACGTCCCCACCAACGACACGGCAAACACCAACCGCTGACGCGGCAAGCGGGTCCGAAAGCCACCTCGAGCTGCAACCTGTGCCAGGCACTGGGGTTGTCGAGATCAACCTGGCTCCAGATTTATCTGCGATTCGCGCACGGGACGCCGGCGACGTGCGCCGAGCTCGCGCTGATCGCGAGGCCGCCGAAGACGGGGCCGGTGTGGGGCAAGGCGTCCTTCAACTGCGCAGTCAGCAGATTGGTGACCTCGACTTGTAGTTGTGCAGGATTGACGGGAGGGGCGTGATCGGTCCAGTTCGAGCCGATACCTCCTACCGGAATCGCGGGTTCGGCACGGTGCTCGTCGCGGCGTCGCCGGCACGAGGACCGGGCTATCGATGGTCAACGACGGCAATCGGTGAGTCCGGTCTGCATGGGCATTTCGCGCGCGCAGTGCTGGCCGGACGGTGTGCGGCAGAGTAGCCCGCTACTGCCCTCGCATGAAGCTCGCAAACGGCGATGAAGTGCGCCCGGTTGAGGCTTTTGACTTCGAAGAGGTCACCGGCGACAGCCTTCCCGGTGCGCGCTGATCCGAGGAACCATAATGAGGATTCAAGTACCAGCATTCCAGCGACGTCAGGTGACCCTCGTCGCGGTCGACCGCGCCACCGCCGGTGGCCTGGCGCGGCAGCGGCGCGGGCCGTGACGCGGGCTACGGCAGGACGACCAGGCGCTTGCCGCGCAGGTCGGTGCGCCGCCAAGCGGCCTCGATGCCGGTCAGCGGGACCTTCTCCAGGTCGAAGGTGAGCTGCCCGGACCGCGTCCACTCGACGATCTGCCCGTAGACCTCGCCCATGGTCTGCGGGTCGAGTCCCTTGGCCGCGCCGTAGATCTCGACCCCGGACGTACGCAGGCTGTCCGCGGTGAGGCTGAGCGTGGCCCCGGCGGCCTCACCGACCTGGATCACCCGGGTCGGTTTCGGGAAGGCGAACGAATCGGGAATCAGTGAGCGCACCAGGATCTCGGTGGGCCGCCCCCACAGATAGTCCACGACGACGTCGTAGCCGTCCGCCCTGGCGTCGGCGAACGCCTGCGCCAGGTCCTCGTCGGGGACCGCGGTGTTGATCACCGTGTCGGCACCGAGGGCCAGCACTTCGCGCAGCTGATCGTCGTCCCGGCCGGTCGCGACGATCCGTCCGGCGCCGAGCAGCCGGGCCACCTTGACCGCGAGCCGCCCGGCGACGCCGGTCGCGCCCTGCACCAGCACCGTCTCGCCGGGGACGAAACCCGCGGCGGTCTTGACCGACATGCCGGTGATCGCCGAACCCAGCACCGTCGCCACAGCCGGGTCGATGCCCTCGGCGATCGGCACGAACGAGCCTTCCGGCACCACGGTCCGCTCGGCGAGCGCGCCGTAGGGCAGGCGCGGATTGCCGAACCCGACGAGAGTTCCGTCCGGGAGCGTGCCGATGCCGTCGAACGCGGCAATCGCGGGCAGCTCGGCGATGTACTTCGCGCTCGCGTAGTGCTCGCCGGCGGCGAACGCCTTGTCGACGTTCTCCACGGCAACCGCCTTGACCTCGATGATCACCTCACCGTCGCCCGCCACCGGGTCCGGGAAGTCCTCGTAGCGCGGGATGCCACCGACCTCGTGCAACACCGCCGCTTTCATCGCAGCTCCTGCCCGAAGAACGCGGCGATCCGCCGCTGCCAGGCGACCAGCACCCGGGGTGACCGGGCGGCTGCGTGGTTGTGGGCGGCCGAGTGGCGCTGCCCGCGGACGTGGCGAGCGTGGCCCTGGTGCCCGGCCGGCCGCTCGACATGGGCGGGCACCCCGGGAACGCGGTGGCTCATCCGATGCAGCACGGCGCGGAGCGAGTGTTCGTCGGTCATGATCACCTTCCAGATGTCTCTATCAGTGATAGAGCGAGCCTATCACTGATAGGGTCGGGACGGGAGGTGCCGAGATTGACGTTGGACCGGCAGCAGATCGTCACCGAGGCCGTAGCACTGCTGGACGCCGAAGGGCTCGACGGCGTGACCACGCGGAAACTGGCCGCGCGCCTCGGCGTGCAGTCCCCGACGCTCTACTGGCATGTGCCCAACAAGGCGGCGCTGGTCACCGCGATAGCCGAGCGGATCCTCGAGCAGCAGTTCCCCGAACTGTCCCCGCCCGCACCGGAAGAACCCTGGCAGGACTGGCTGACCGGTCTCGCCGAGCGGCTGCGCCGGGCGCTGCTCGCCCACCCCGACGGCGCCCGGGTCATCTCGGCCGCCCAGCTGTCCCTGAAGATGGCCGCGATCTCCGAACTGGCGATGAGCACACTCGTGGCGAGGGGATTTCCGCTGCGCCAGGCCCGCATGATCGTACTGACGGTGGAGCGGTTCACCGTCGGCTACGTCCTGGAGGAACAGGCACCCCGCCCGGACACCGACACCCAGGGTTTCGACATGGCCGAGTTCACCGCGGCGTATCCGACGGTGATCGCCGGCATCACCGAATACTTCCAACCCGGCCGCACGGTCGACGACCTGTTCCGCGACTGCCTCGGCGTGATCATCGATGGCGCTGCGGCCACTGGCATACCCGGCCGAGGGGCCTGACCGGCGCATTGTCGCTGCCGCCTCGGTCCGCAAACCGAAGTCACGGGAAAGCCACCTCCAGGGACTCGAGGTGGCCTTCCCGGACGTGGGTCAGCTCAGCGTCAGCGCGGTGTCGTCGATGCAGAACGACGTCTGCAGGGATGAGTCTTCGGTGCCGGTGAAGGTCAGCGTCACCGTCTGCCCGGCAAACGCCGAGACGTCGACGGTGCGCTGCTGGTATCCGGTGGCCTTGTTCAGGTTCGAATAGGACGCAAGCGTCGTCGAACCGGCCTTGACCGTCAGCTTGTCGTACGCCGTCGAGGTGGTCGTCTCGGCGGTGTCGATGTGCAGGTAGTAGGTCAGGCTCGCGTGGCAGCCCGCGGGGATGCTCACCGACTGGGACAGGGTGTCGGTGTGGGTGCTGCCGTAACCGTCGAGGTAGGCCAGATAACTGCCGGCGTGCGGGGTTTCACCGTCAGCGGAGGTGGTGATGATGCCACTCGACGCGGTCCAAGGGCTGGTGCCGGATTCGAAGCCGGGGTTGCCCAGCTTCTGGCCGGAGCAGCCGCCGCCCCCTGTCGGGTTGATCGTCCAGCTGAAGGTGGTGCTGCCGGTGGCGCCGCTGGAGTCCGTCGCGGTCGCGGTCACCGAGTACGTGGCCGCGGTGCTCGGCGTACCGGAGATGAGGCCGGAGGAGTTGATGGCGAGCCCGGCGGGCAGGCCGCTCGCGGTCCAGGTGTAGCCGCCGCTGCCGCCGGAGGCGGACAGCTGCAGGTTCGCCGCGGTGCCGACGGTGCCGGTCTGGCTGCCCGGGTTGGTCGCAGTGACCGGGCCGGGGCCCGAACCGCCGGAGGTGAAGGCCGCGGTGCCGTTGGGGGTGCCGAGCCCGGTCGGGCCGTCCCAGCCGGCGCCTGCCTTGCACTGCACCGCGACCGAGCAGCTGCCGTTGCTGCCGGAGGTCACGTCGTAGAGGTTTCCGGTGTGGGAGTAGGGATACGCGCCGGGTGTGTCGGAGCTGCCGGGGGTGCCGGCGAGCGCGTAGACCGAGGCGATGATCGGCGCCGAGGCGCTGGTGCCGCCGTAGACGGCCCAGCCGCTGCCGCCGTAGGTCTGGTAAACCGCGACCCCGGTCTGCGGGTCGGCCACCGCGGAGACGTCGGCGGCCGCGCGCTTGCTGCACCCGGTGGTCACGTTCTGGAACGACGGCTTGGCCACCGAGCCCGAGCAGCCGCTGCCCGCGCCGCTCCACGCCGTCTCGGTCCAGCCGCGGGTGCCGCCGCCCTGGGTCAGCGAGGTGCCGCCGACGGCGGTGACGTACTGCGACGACGCGGGATAGCTGATGCCGTAACCGTTGTCGCCGGTGCTCGCGGTGATCGCGACACCCGGGTGGTGGAAGTAGCTGGAGTCGTAGCTGGGCTCGCTGCCGTCCTCACCGCCGCCGTAGCTGTTGGACACGTACTTGGCGCCCAGCGACACAGCCGTGTTCACTGCGGTGCCGAGGTCTTGCATGCTCGGCTGGTTCGCTTCGACGAGCAGGATGTGGCAGTTCGGGCAGATCGCCGAAACCATGTCCACGTCGAGGGAGATCTCCCCGGCCCAGCCACTGTCCGCGGTCGGCAGCGGACTCGTCGCGCCGTTCTCGTTGACCTTCTTGAAGCAGCCGTTGGCGGTGGTGCACGCGGGCAGGCCGTAGGTGGAGCGGTAGGCGGCGAGGTCGGATTCGGCGTTGGGGTCGTCGTTGGAGTCCACAATGGCCACCGTCGCCGACGCGCTGCCGCTCGCGGTCAGGTTGTAGGCGCTGCGCAGACCGGACGGTCCGAAGCCGCTCGGCAGGGCGTTCGGCGCGAGCAGCGCGCGCATGGTGTCGGTCTGGCGTTCCGCGAAACACGTTGCCATGCCGGGCTTTGCGGTTTGGGCGCAGACACGCGAGGTCGGATGGACCGCGGCGGGCGCGGCGATAGCCGGTGCCGCCACGGCGGGGGTGGTCAGTGCCAGCGCCGCGAGACCGGCGATAGCGAGGATTCTTCGGGGTGAACGGGACACGATCCCTCCCAGAGAGATGCATGCGAACGGGAGTCCACTGTCTACATGGCGCGAATCCGCGCGGGTAGCGACCTTCGGACGGTGCCGCGATCTCACCGGGCCGAGCCCTCGGGAAAGCCGCCGAATGGAGCAGGTGCCAAACGGCCATTTCATGACTGCCACAGGCAAATCGGGCGAATCCGAATTCGCCTTCGGCATACTTTAGTCTGACCGTCAGCTACGGCCGGAAAGCTTGTCAGGCCCGGCTGAACCTCGGATCCCGTACTTCGACGGACTACTCAGCGGCGTCCGGGCGGCTCGCGATGATCAGCCGGAGGCGCTCGCTGTAGCAGACGACCTCGTCGAGGAACTGGGCGATTTCGTCGCCGGACAGACGGTAGAACACCTTGCGGCCGTCCCGTGTGCCGGTGACCATCCCCGCATCCCTGAGCAAGCCGAGCTGCGCGGAGACGACGGGTTGCTTCAGACCGGCCGCGGCGGCCAGGGACGTCACCGACATCGGGCCGTGCCGCAACTGGGCGAGGATCAGCAAGCGGCTCGGCGTGGCCAAAGCATGGAGTGTCGCAGCAACAGTGGTTGCGCTTCCGGCATCGAGCCGTGCGGCCGGGCGGGCGCCGCCCTCGACGCCGTGGTGCATGGCGCACACGCTATCCGCGAATACGAGAATTCCCTACACGTTCTCATATTCCTATGTCTTGATGATTTCCGTTTTGCGGTAAAGGGTCACATTGATGACTTTTCGCCGAACCACGCGATCCCGAGACTGCGGCCCAGCTTCGCCATCCTCGCCGTCCGCCCGCGCTGGGCTCCGCTCCGCATGCGGAAGATGAACCGAAGGGCGGTGTCGGGCGTAGGTCGATGTGTGGGCGTGAGCGCGTCCGTGCCGGAGGTGGAGAGGCAAACCTCCGAAGGCCGCACAAACCGGAGGTATCCCCGTGACCACGACCGAAGCAGCCCCGGTCCAGGGTGAGCACGACGACCCGGACCGGCCGCGCGGGTGGAACTTCGATTCGCTCCTCATTCTGGTGCTGGTCCTGCTCGTCGGGTTTCTGCTGCAGGGCCCGATCCGGCGAGTGTTGGCCGCGCCGGCGATGCAGAACTGGATGACCGTCTTTGTCGCGGTGGCCCTGCAGGCGCTGCCCTTCCTCGTCCTCGGCGTGCTGCTGTCGGCCATCCTCGCGGTGTTCGTCCCACCCGGCTTCTTCGCTCGCGCGCTGCCGAAGAAGCCGGCGCTGGCGGTCCCGGTCGCCGGGTTGGCCGGGGTCGTCCTGCCCGGCTGCGAGTGCGCATCGGTGCCGGTGGCCGGGGCGCTGGTCCGCCGGGGTGTGACTCCCGCGGCGGCGCTGACGTTCCTGCTCTCGGCCCCGGCGATCAACCCGATCGTGCTCACCGCGACCGCCGTCGCGTTCCCCAACGCCCCGCAGATGGTCCTCGCCCGGTTCGCCGCGAGCCTGCTCACCGCGTGCGGGATGGGCTGGCTGTGGCACCGGCTGGGCCGCACCGACTGGCTGCGGCCACCGGGCAGGCGGTCCTTCGACGGCCTCGGCAAGGGGGCGGCGTTCTGGGGGTCGGTCCGCCACGACGTCGTCCACGCCGGCGGCTTCCTCGTCGTCGGCGCGATGGCCGCGGCCACCCTCAAGGCCGTGGTGCCGGCGAGCTGGCTGCACGCCGCGGCCGCCAACCCCGTGCTGTCGGTCCTCGCCCTGGCGGTCGTCGCGGTGCTGCTGTCGATCTGTTCGGAGGCCGACGCGTTCGTGGCCGCGTCCCTGACCCAGTTCTCGATGACCGCCCGGCTGGCGTTCCTCGTCGTCGGGCCCATGATCGACCTGAAGCTGTTCGGCATGCAGGCGGCCACATTCGGCCGCGGGTTCGCGCTCCGGTTCGCTCCCGTCACCTTCGCCGCGGCCGTCGGCGTCGCCACGCTGGCCGGGGCGGTGCTGCTGTGAACCGGCAAGCGCAGGCCGTCATGATGGCTCTGCTCGGCGGGGCCGTGCTCTACGCCGGCAGCACTGACCTGTTTCAGCGTTACGTCAAAGCCGGGTTGCGTCCGTTGCTGCTCGGGGCCGGCGTCGTCCTGATCGTCGCGGCCGCCGCCACCGTCTGGTACGAGTGGCGACACCAGCGCGCGTCCCGGCCCGAGGAGGCCCACACCCACCACGAGCCACGGATCTCCTGGCTGCTCGTCGTGCCACTGTTCGCGCTCGTCCTGATCAGGCCGCCCGCGCTGGACTCCTACAGCGGCCTGCGCGCCGGCACCGCGGTGCCGGCGCCGTTCGGGTTCCCCACCCTCCCCACCACCAGCCCGCTCCCACTCGACGTGCTCGACTACGCTGGCCGCGCGGTCTACGACCACGGCCACTCCCTGCAGGGGCGGCAGATCCAGCTGACCGGCTTCGTCGCCCTCGACCGGGGCGGCGCGGTCTACCTCATCCGCATGATCCTCAACTGCTGCGCCGCGGACGCCCAGCCCGTCAAGGTCGGCCTGACCGGACAGGTCCCGCCCGTCCTGCAACCCGACACCTGGCTCGAAATCACCGGCACCTACACCGGCAAGCAGACCACCGACCCGATCAACAACGGCGCCATCCCCTACATCGACGTCCAGCGCGCCAGGCCGGTCCCCGCCCCATCCGACCCGTACGAAAGCATGGGGTGACGAGCTCGGACCGGCCGGCCGCGCCGGACTCAGCAGGTCGTCGAATAGCGGTCCCGCAGGACCGCATCAATGAAGCTCGGCTCAACGGATGGCTCGGCGAGGTCGCTGGCCTGCAGCCAGTCTCAACGAGACTATTTCGACGAACCTGCGCAACCTTGACTGTCGTGTGATCGAAATAGGTTCCCGAGTCTGCCCGGGATGGCTAACACCTGAGCCCGTCCAGCGCGATAGGCGAGGTGGTATTACCCAGCAGCAGGAAGGAAACCCGTGACGACGGTCTTGATCTGCGACGACCGACGCAGTGTCCGTGAAGGGCTCACCCGAGTGATGTCCGCGGTCCCCGGGGTAAGTCGCATCGACTGCGTAGCGCACGGTGACGAGCTGCTGGCCCGCTACTCCCGGCACCCCGCCGACATCGTCCTCGTCGGGACACAACGGGCTTTGCCGTCCGGAGTGGTCGCGACCGGTCTTTCCGCAGCCCAGCGGCTGTCGTCTGCCGCACCGAGACCGAACGTCCTCGTCTTCGGCGCGGTTGACGACACCGACAACATCACCGCCGCAATCGCCGTCGGCGCTTCCGGCTACGTGCGCTGGGACGCATCTCACCCAGAGCTGGTCGCCGCGCTGGCCCATATCCTGGTCACCACCTCGGAAACCAGATCTCCGAGCCTGACCGAACGCGAACTTCAAGTGCTGCAATGGATGAGCCAGGGTAAGAGCAACGGCCAGATCGGGCGCCGGCTCCGTCTGTCCGAGGAGACAGTCAAGACCCACGCCCGACACTTGTACCGCAAGCTCGGAGCTCGGCATCGCGCCCACGCTGTCGCCTACGGTCTCCGGCACAGCCTGGTCCCCTGACCGACCGCCGCGAAACGACCACCAGCAGCCCTTTCTCGAGTACCACCATTCCGCGTCGACGACCTTGCCGGCTTTGTCGCGCCCGCCGCACGACGGCATCGCCCGCTGCCGATACGCCGCGGCCGGTGAGCCAAGAGTGTCCGTATCACCCTCACCCCACGACGATCCGGTCGAGGTCCGGCGCCCAGCCGGATGGGTTCCCGATCCGGATCGTGTTCGCACCTGCGGCCAGGTTGAACGTCACCTTCACCGACCCGACGGTGTCCCAGCCGCCGGTGCTCGGCGTGGTCACGCTCGTCGCTGCCCCGCCGTTGACGCTGACCGTCAGGGAACGGTCCTCGCCCGACGCGTAGAAGAGCGTCACCGGATGCGCGCCCGCGGTGGCGTTCACGTTGGGGAACTGCAGGTAGTTCGCGGTGCCGTTCCCGACGTAACCCACCACAGTGCCGCCCGAGGCACCGGACGAACTCCGCACGGCGGCCTGCCCGCCCAGGCTGCCCGCTTCGGCTTCGTACGACGTCCCGGCGGGTGGCGTGCTCCCCATTCGCCAGTACACCGTGTACCGCTGGTGGTGGGTGGTGTAGAAGGGCAGCAACGTCACCGCCCCGGTATTGGCCGTTCCCGTGAAATGCAGCGGATTCGCGGGATCCTGGACCAGCGAACCCGGCTGCAACGTCGGCAGCGCGTTCAGGTTCGTCGAACCGTATTGCCCGGCGAGCACGATCGCGCCGTACTTCGCCGCGCCCACACCGGAGTCGTCGTTGGTGCGCGGGAACGTCAGCGATGCCGGGACGGACACCTCGACGACGTCTCCAGAGACCCAGGTCCGGTCGATCGTGAAGTAGCTGCCCGGCACGGGCGTGCCTTGGGCCGCTCCGTTGACCTTCACCACCGCACCCGAAGTCCACTTAGGAACGCGGATCTTCAACGCGATGTGCCCGGAGCCGCCGATCGTCAGCTTCGTGCCGGACGATGCCGGGAACGTCGTGTCCTGCCGGACCGTGATGCCGCGGCCCGGCCAGGTCAGGACCGACGCGATGAACAGGTTGACATACAGCGTCTCGCCGGCGGAGAAGTAGATGCTGTCGGCGAACTTCGTCTGCGACTCCATTCCGGTGCCGTGGTCGCAGGTGAAGTCGTTGTAGTCGTTGGCGTAGGTCTTGATGCCGCCCGCGCGCAACGGTGTGTAGTACGTGACGAACCCGTGGCTCGAGTTCGGGTCCTGCTCGCCGAGGATCTGGTTGAACAGTGCCAGTTCGTAGTAGTCCATGTACTCGGGGACCTGGCTGGTGAAGAACAGCTGCCGGGTCAGCTTGAGCATGTTGTAGGTGTTGCAGACCTCGCACGTGGTGTCCGAGAGCTGGCTCGCGATCGCGTCGGGCGTCTGGAAGTATTCGCCGTTGGAGTTGCCGCCGATCACGTAGGTGTGGTGGTCGAGGACGATCCGCCAGAAGTTGACCGCGATGTCGCGGTAGCGGGTCGTCCCGGTGGCGTGGTACTCGCGGATCGCACCGAGGATCTTGGGGATCTGGGTGTTGGCGTGGAACCCGGCGAGCCGGTCCTGGTTCGCGGCCAGGGGGTCGAGGATCTGGGCGTGGTCGAACCGCCGGGCCGTGGCGAGGTGGTTCGCGTCGCCGGTGACCTGGTACAGGTTGGTCAGCACCTCCGGCATCCCGCCGAACTCGGTCCGCAGCATCTGCTGCAGCTGGGCCGTCGACAGCGGATCGGTGCGTGCCTTGGTCCAGGCCGCCTTGCGCAGCAGGACGTCGAGGGCCTGCTGGTTGCCGGCCAGGAGGTACTGGTCGAGCAGGCCGGCCATGATCTTGTGCAGCGTGTAATACGGCGCCCACACCGACTGGCCGCTCTCCAGCCGGTCGAAGAAGTTCTCCGGGAACGCCGAGAGGTAGCCGGCGTGGAAGCCGCGTCCGGGTGACGCCGCCTGGCACGCGGCCAGAGCGTTGACCAGGTAGTCGCCCTTGGTCTGGTACGCGGTGTCGCCGGTGTTCGCGTACGCCTGCGCGAGCCCGGAAAGCAGGTGGCCGGTCGAGTGGCCGCGCAACTCGGTCGCCGGGCTTTCCCAGCCCCCGCACGGCTGGGCCGTGCTGGCGATCCCGGCGTTGGTCCGGAACGTGTGCAGCAGGCGGTCGGCGTCGACGAACCGGAAGTACGCCAGCTGGCGGTTCATGTTGTCGAGGAACGGGCCGGCCTGCAGCCGCACCGCACCCAGCGGGAACGGGAACACCGAGACGCCGATGTCCGGACGTGCGGCCGCGGCGGCGGTCCCGGCCAGAGCGGGGGTCAGGGCCGCGGTCGCCGAGAGCGCGCCCACGGCCTTGAGGAGGAGGCGACGGTCGAAGGAGGGTTCACGCATCATCGAGCCTTTCCCGGGGAGCCGGGGGGGGGGGGGGGGGGGGGGCGCCCCCCCCCGGCGGGAACCCCGGGGGGGGGGGGGTGGGGGGGGGGGGGGGCCGGGGCCCGGGTGGGGGGGGGGGTGTGGGTTGGG
>NZ_JAPZLD010000043.1:0-96362 GCF_030182635.1 Amycolatopsis ponsaeliensis | reverse complement strand
CGCCACCGTGGGGTGGCCACCCGATACGACAAACTCGCGGTTCGGTACGAGGCCACTGTCCAGATCGCCGCGATCAACGAATGGCTCTAACCGACTTCGATACAGGCCCTAAGCCGCTCGCCGTCGAACCCCTGATGCGGGTCGTCCACGGAGAGCTACTCGACGGTCATTCACGCTCGGCCGATTGCCTCGGCCGCCTCCCTCGATTGGCCTGCTCGAGCGTTGATCTCGGCATGGACTGCGTGAGCCCGCGCACGGACGGCGCAGCTCGAACCCCGATGAGCGTCGACCGTCGCCGCCCGGACGATCTCCCGTGCCAGTCGATGGTCTCCCGTGGCATAGAGCGTCACCATGGTGTGGCTCGTCCGGATCATCGCGGAGGCTCCGATCCATCACGCCACTGGCAGCCTGAGTCACCTCCGCATAGAAGCCCATCGCCGTCTCGTCGTCACGCGTCTCGAAAGCCAAGCGGGCAGCGAGCGTGAACGCCGCAGCCGCCGGCGTCGGCAATTCTACAGAGCGCCCACCGGACTGCGAGCCGAGCAGCCGACACGCATCGACAACGGGGGCGAGCTGAAGCTGCAACCTGACGAACGGCTGCGCGCCCACCTGTCGGTCGACTGAAACAACTGCGTCGCGCAGGCTCGGAATCACCTCGTCGAGATTCGATCGCCCCCGTTCGTTACCCGCCACGCTCACGCGAGCAGCGGGCTGCAGCAGCATCGCCAAGTCGGAACCCTCGGCCCCGACGCAGGTGGCGATTACCTCTACGATCTCCTGAATCCGCGACGACGCCACGTCGACATACCGGAACGCCTGCAGGAGGAGCCCGAAGTCCGACCCCGTCCCCAGCTGGACCTGCCCCGCCGGGGTGCAGGCGTAGACGTGCGCCAGGACGACCCGGTAGCGCTCGCCCGGGTTGGTTCCGTCGTCAACGCTCTCCCGCCGGGCAACGGCACGCCGGATGCTTGAACGCTGGCTGGCAGCCAGGGACGCCATACCCAGCTGACGCGCCGATTCCTGCAGCGCACGCGCCAGGTCGGCCTACGACCAGCCACGCGAAACGCGCAGCCGGCGCAGAATGCGCGCCCCGGTCTGCCTGCCTGTAGCCACGGTATTCAGTACACCATTCGACGAGGTCAAAGCGGAACGACCAAACGCGGTTTGCCCTGTTCAGCTGCTTAATTAAGCGTATACCAGGTGCCTTGGGCCTGATTCGTGCCGCGCGGAAAGCCGATCACCAGTTCGCTGCGATCCACCATCCACCGGTTCCGCGCGTGGTACGCGGGACTGCCGAGGTGCCGCACCACACTGGCGACCAGCACGGCCAGCACGGCCGCCTCGGCACTGGTGTCCGCGGCGCGCCGCCGCATCACCGCCGTCGACTCCAGCAGGACCGCGACCACCAGCCCGATCCCGACGAAGCTGGCCAGCTCGAGCACGTCGACGACGCCCGCGACGGCGAAGGTGTGCCGTGGAGACACGAAGTAGAAGTCGGCGAGCAGGCAGGCGATGACCACGGCGCCCAGCGCGACCGGCAGCCCGCCCAGCAATGCGGCGCCGACGCCGGACCGCGTCAGCAGTCTGAGGAATGTCATCGTCGACCGAGGCCGGCTTCGCGAGCTTTGACGATGACTTCTGCCCTACCAGTGCAGTGGAGCTTGCTGAAGATACTGGAAACCCGATTTCGGATGGTCTTGTCACTCAACATCAATTGCTGTGCGATCTGCGGCTTGCTGCGACCACCCGCGACGAGATCCAGCACCGCCCGTTCGCCGTCCGTCAGTTCCGGGAACACGTGCGACGGCAGACGTGGGGCGTGGCTCGCAAAGAACCGGATCAGCCGTTGCGCCACACCGGACCCGAACACCGTGTCACCATCTGCGACTGCTCGGATGGCCCGCAGGACGTCGGCCGCTTCAGCTTCTTTCAAGAGATAACCGCGAGCGCCCGCCTGCATCGCTTCGAACACGGCGTCCTCGTCGGAAGACATCGACAGCACCACGACCGCCACATCCGGATTGGCCTCCGCTATCGAGCGCGTGGCGTCCACGCCGTTGCACCCCGGCATCGCCAGGTCCATCACGACGACGTCCGGGGACAACCGGCTCGCCATTTCCACGGCCGCGACGCCCGTGGCGGCTTGACCCACCACCTCGATCCCATCGAAGGCATCGAGCAGGGCACACAGCCCTTCGCGAAACACGGGATGGTCGTCCGCGACCAGAACCCGAACCCGCTCCATCGTCATCCTCCCCCGCCTACCGGCAAGCGCACCCGGACCCGGGTGCCGACGTCGACGGAAGATTCGATTGCACACGTCCCGCCCAGCTCGGCGGCGCGCTCACGCATCGAACTCAGGCCGACGCCATCCGGGGCGATCCCCTCCACCCCGACACCGTCGTCGGCTACCTCCAGCTCCAGCCCGTCGCCGAACGAGATCTCCACCGTGCAGTACCGTGCTTCGGCGTGCCGCAGCACATTCGTGATGGCTTCCGTCGCGATCCGGTACGCCGCAACCTCGACGGCCGCGGGCAACTGCGGCAGTTCGACCGCGGCCCTGACTTCGACCGCCACCGCGCTCGTCGCCGACGTACCTGTCCCCTCACCCTCGCCGAACCGGGCGACATGCTGACGAATCGCCTGCACCAACCCGACCTCATCGAGTGCCGGTGGACGCAACCCGTCGACAACCCGGCGCACCTCGACGATAGCGCGCTTGACGTCCGTCTTCAGTTCGTCGAGAACAGGCCGAGCCTGCCGCGGCCGGTCCAGCAGCAGTTCACCGGCCGCCTCGACCTTGAACGCCACGCCGGCCAACGTCGGCCCGAGACCGTCGTGGAGATCCCGGCGGAGCCGGCGCCGTTCCTCTTCCCTGGCCGCGACCAGCCGCTCGCGCGACCGCTGGAGATCGCCAGTGAGCCGGACTGCGTGCACGGCGATGCCCGCGTGCCTGGCCAAGTCCCGCAGCAGTCGCAGATCCGCAGGCGAGAACACCTCGCCGAGCGCGCGTGGCCCCACGAGCAGACGTCCGAGCGGGCGGCCCCGATAGGTCAGCGCGAACTCGGCCGGTTCTCCCCGCAGCTCACCTCGGACGCACGCCGGTTCCCACCTCCCGTCGCGCCGGAGCTCGATCGAAACGTAGGGCAGCTTGAGGGCTTGACCGACCGTGTCGACGATCGTGGGCAGCACGTCGTCCGTCGGCATCACGGCTTCCAGTCGGCTCCCCAGTCGTGACACCACCTCGAACGGCTCTCCGCGCTGGCCGTACAGCATTCGGTCCACCGCTCGCTGCAGACGGCTGCGCACCGGCGCGAAGAACGCCGCCACGAGTGCCGAGGCCACGAACGACACCGCAAGTCCTGACGCCTGTTCGAAGACGGCTCCCATCAAGGTCACGGTCAGCACGTACGTCGCGCCGACGCAGGCTGTCAGGGCCGCATAGACGATGGACCTGTTCACCAGCCGATCGATGTCGTACAGCCGGTAGCGCAGCACCGCCATGCCGATCGCGCCCGGCAGGAACCACAGCAGGACGTTCGCCGCGGCGCGCTCCCACGTGTCCACCTGGTGCACAGCGGGAACCAGCCAGGCGAGCGCGACCAGAGAGCTCGCGTATGCCAGCCAGGTGAGCTGTGACCGCTCGTCGCCCCTCGCACGTCTGTAGCGCAAAACGGCGGAGATCGTTACAGCGAGCAAAAAGAGGGGAAAGAGCTCGAAGACCACCGGCAGGGCCGCACCCGACATCTGCCCGAACCAGCCGTTCAGCGCTGCAGCGCCATCGACGGGAGGGCCGTTGTACATCCCCCCGCCGAGCGAAGCCAGGCACGTCAGCAGCAGCCACCACCAGCCGGTCGCCCAGGCCACCGGCCGCCACCGCTGGTCCGGCAACTGACCGTCCGGAAACAGCAGCACCGTGAAGAGCAGGGTCGCCAGCGGAATCGTCCAGATCCAGTTTCCGAGCCAGCCGATGACGTGCAGGGCAGGCGCGGGGTGCGTCGAGCCGTAGTGGACGTAGTTGAACGCGAACTCGTCGCCGGTGATCGACAACCCGCTGAGGAGCATCAGCATCCCGATGCGGTTGCCAGGACGCCGGACGGTGATCAAGGCGCCGACCAGCGAGATCGGGAGCCCGAGCAGGGTGTAGGCGTAGTGTCCCGCCCACGCGGCGACGCTCCGGTCCGGCCGAGTGGCCACATCGAGGAGGAACGTCCCGACAGCCAGTCCGGCCGAGAGCAAGAAAACAAACCACACCAGCTGTGTGTTCATCCTGCCCGGCCGACCGAAAGGCCGCATCTTCCGACGATTTTCCCGCGCCAAAAACATCTTCCACTCCCGCCCCGCGACGAGCATACCGGGTCCCCTGGTGGCAGGGACCGCCATGTGCCGGAACGAGGGACGGATTGTCCCCTCCTTTTCCCGCACGAAGTCGGGACTCAACTCCCCTGACGACGGGACACCGCAGGCGCCACTCTTGTCCTCGTCACCGCACGAGATCGAGCTTCGCCGGCATGGACCGGACGCCGAACGAAACATCGGCTTTCCTTCGCTCGAGCGATTGTTCCGATCGTCGGTGACGACCAATTCCCACGATTTCTGAAAATCAGGAGAATACGATGCCGAGTTCAGTCTTGAAGCGATCCCTCGTGACGGTCGCCGGCCTGGCCCTCGCCGTGACGGGCGGCCTCGCCGCCACCACGACGGCGGCTCAGGCAAGCACGACGGGGGCCGACTCCACGGAACAGGTGGAGGCGGGACCGTTCTCGTTGCCCTACCAGGGCTCCAACGCGGACGTGCCCACCTGGCTGTTCGGGCCGACGACGATCTGTGTCCAGAACGTCGGCAACGGCTCGGGGGCCGCGCACCTGGTCGGTCGGGCCGGCGGCGAAACCTACCTGTTCCCGGGCCCCCACGGGATCGCGTGCGCGTCGTGGTGGGGCTGGGGAGTGCCGGTGAACGTGCAGAACGTCTGGGCGTCGCCGCTGGCCGCGTGGAGTTCGTGAGCGCGAGGCTGCCTCGAGGATCGGAACCGCGAGTCCGGAACCCGAGCAGCTGACGGTGAAGTGGTAGATCTCGGCCTGACGGACGTAGCGCGAGAGAGCACAGCCGGAATGCCGCGGCCGGGGGGCGGTGGCCGCGCTCGTCAAGCTGGCCGCCGTTGGGACGTGACCACCGTGGCCGGGTCCATCAGGACCCGGCCACCCCTGCCCTCCAGGCCTGTTCGCGGCCGGACATCCGCTTGCGCCGCTGCTGTTCCGGTACTGCCGAGAACGGGTCGATCAACCGATGTCGACCGCGTCCTGTATCGCCATTGACAGCGGCAGGCCGGGCTCGGGCGTCATGTCAGCGCTCCAGCCCGCCTTCTCGTGAGGATCACCCTCCGCGGGCCACGAACCTGCTCAGCGGCCACACCTGGACCGCGACGGCTCCACCGCGAGCGATCGACGTGACCGCGAAGTGTGTTCGTGTTCGATACACTGCGATCATCGGGTTCGTCATCGTGGGGGTGTCACCGTCGATCCGTTGTCGTCCGCCTTGGTCACTGCCCTTGGGGCCACGTTCGCCGCGCTGCACCAGTGGGCCGTCGAACGCGGTGCCGACCGGCTCGGCGAACAGCGCAAGCTCCGTGCCCTGGGCGACCCGGCCCGCCAGCTGCTCGCCGCCGAAGAGGATCTGGCCGATCTCCGGCGGGTCGAGTTCGCAGCGCTGTCCGACGGCGACTGGCAGGCCGCGCTCGACGCCGTGGCCGCCGCCCTGGTCGCCGCCGACGTCGGCGGTCTCGTGCGCGGCGATCCCGCCGTGCTCACCGACGAAACCCGGCTGAAGTCGCGCACCGCCGCCGCGGGTCGGCCTGCGCTCTCCTCCGCCGCATTGGGGCCGGACGGCGTCGAGGCGTTCGACCGGCTGCTGACCGAGTGCTGCCGGCGGATCGCGCGGCGCGCCCGTGCGGTCGACGAGGTGATGCACGCGGTCCAGGCCACGATGGCCGGGGAAATCACCCAACTGCGGCGTCAAGTGGAGAGCCTCGGAAACCAGCCCGACCGCCGGGCCCGGTCCGCCGCGGACGCGTTCGAACGGCACTATCAGTCCTACTTGGCCGGCTCGTACGCGACCTTCGAGCTGTTCCAGGTCGGCCCCGGCCGCGCCCCCGCCCGGCACTCGTTCGCCGAGTTCTACTCCGTGCCCTCGGTGGCCCGCCGCTCCCTCTCGCCCGACGACACCGCCCTGACCGGTACCGGCACCGACGCGGCGCACGCGCTGGCCGCCGACCGGCACGTCCTGCTCGTCGGCGGCGCCGGTGCCGGGAAGACCACGCTCCTGCAGTGGCTGGCCCACACGGCCGCGACCGCCGCCCTCGGCACCGAGACCGAGGGCGAGGGCGAGGGCGACGACCCGTGGGGCGACGTCGTGCCGTTCTTCGTCCCGTTGCGACAGTTCGCCGACCGGGAGCTGCCGGAGCCCGAGGACCTCGTCCGGGTGAGCGCGCCCGCGCTCGCCGGCGAGAAGCCCGCGGGCTGGGTCAGCGCGCTGCTGCGCTCCGGCCGGGCCATGGTGCTCGTCGACGGGGTCGACGAAGTCCTCCAGCCCCGCCGCGAGGTCGTGCGCCGCTGGCTGGAAGGCCTGCTGCGGGGGTACCCCGAGGCCCGCTATGTGATCAGCACCCGGCCCTCGGCGATCGACGAAAACTGGCCGTCGGCCGGTGCTCCGCTCCCCCGTCACGAGCTGCTGCCGCTGAGCGGCCGGGGCATGCGCGAGCTCGTCGCGCACTGGTACGCCGCGGCGCGGGCGCTGGAGACCGACGACGTCCAGCGGGGCTGGCTGACCGGCTGCGAGGAACGGCTCGGCGAAGCGCTCACGGCCCGGCCGGACGTGCGAGGCCTGGTGTCGAGCCCGCTGCTCTGCTCCCTGCTGTGCGCGCTCTACCGCCGGGAGAACATGTACCTGCCGCAGAGCCGCAAGGACCTGCTGGACCGGGCGTTGCAGCTGCTGCTGGGCGAATGGGACACCCGGCGCGGCGTCCAGGTCGAGGACGAGCTGCGGATGTCGGACAAGGAGAAGATCATCCTCCTGGAGCGGTTCGCCGCCCCGATGGTCCGCAACGCGGAGCTGCTGGTGCACCGCGACGACGCGACGAAACGCTTCGGCCGTGCGATGTCCGGCCTGCGATCCCAGGGCGTCGCGCCCGAACTGGTGCTCCGGCACCTGCTCGAGCGCAGCGGCGTCCTGCGGGAGAACGAGGCCGACCACCGGATCGCGTTCGTGCACCGGACCTTCCGCGACTTCCTCGCCGCGGGCGAGTTCGTCAAGGCGGGCGAAATCGGCTACGTCGTCGAGCACGCCCACGACGACGCGCTCAACGAAGTCGTGTTCATGGTCGCGGCGCAGGCCCGGGCCGCCGAAGCCGGCGACCTGCTCGCCCGCCTGCTGGACCGGGCGGGCCGGCGCGGCACCCGCCGCGACCGCGAGGTCGCCGACCGGCTGGTCCTGCTGGCGGCCGCGGCGCTGGGGCACGTCGACGTCATCGAGCCCGAGCAGGTCCGCACCGACGTGCTCGCCGCCGTGCGCGGCCTGATCCCGCCGGCCGGGTTCGACGAGGCCGAGATGCTCGCCAAAGCCGGCTCGTTCGTGATCGACCTGCTGCCCGGGCCCGGCGAGATCGACGAGCTGGCTGCGCGCACCGACGACCGCCCCGACCGGATCGCCGCGTACGTCATCCGCGCGCTCGCCCTGATCGGCGGCGAAGAGTCCTGGGAAAAGATCCGGATGTTCAGCGGCACCCACCGCCGGTCGGTCATCAACGAGCTGCTGCGCGCCTGGCGATACAACGAATACTCCGAGGAATACGCGGCGACGTCGCTGGCCAACGTCGAGTTCGGCGACTACCTGCTGGAGGTGCACCGCTGGGACGTCCTGCGGCGGCTGCACCACCTGCGGACCCTGAAGGCGATCCAGCTGGTCGGCGACGTCCCCCTCGACGACCGGGCGCGCGGCATCCACCCGCTCCCCCGGCTGCACGCGCTGCGCCACCTCGAGCTCAAGTCCAACGACGTGGTGGACGACCTGGACGAGCTCGTCGACTGCACCGGCCTGCGGTCGTTGTGGATCTCCGGGTTCAGCAGCGCGCTCAACGACCTGTCGGCACTGGCCCGCATGGGCGTCACGGACCTGCGGCTGCACGCAGGATCCCTCGAAGCCATCACGGCGCTGCGCACGCTCGACGGCACCCTGCTGCCCCGGCTGTCCTTGCGCCACCGCAAGCTCTCGCAGGGCCTGGACGTGCTCCCGGAGGGGCTGCGGGTCGGCGAGCTGGAGGTCGCTGTGCGCGCGGACCAGCGCAACCTGCGCGGCATCACCCGGCTCGCCGAAGTCGAAGCGGTCTCGATGGCCGGCATCCCGAGCGTCGAAGAGGTCAGCGAGCTGGCCGCGCTGCCGACCCTACGCCGCCTGGCGCTCACCACGACCGAGCCGGTCGGCGACCTGGTCCGGCTGCGGCGCCTGGGCCCGATCCGAGTTGAGCTCCACGGCGTCCCGAAGGCCCAGGAAGGCGCGGCGCGGGACGCGCTCCCCGAAGCCGACCTCGTCCTTTACGCCGACGACGTCGTGCAGCGCTGAACCGCCGGCGGGCGGGAGGGTCAGCGGGGAGACTGCGCCGCCAGGTAGCCGGTCACCCGGATCCGCAGGTCACGGACGTCCACCACCGCGACCGTGAAGCACAGGACCGCGCGATACCCCGCCGTCGGAGCGGCCTGCCCGGCCGGACCGGTGAAGTAGACGAAGCCGTCCTCGCCGTCGCGGTGCGGTGGCGCCCAGCCAGGTCCCGGCCGGCTCGCCGCTCGCCCATGCCAGTACGCCGGCGCCTTCATCACCTCACCCAGCGCCGCCCGCAGACCCGGCAAGGACGTGTCGAGCACGCCCAGCCCCCGGCCCGGCCACACGCGCGGCAGTTCACTGGCCGCGGTCAGGTCCTCGGTCGGCGGGCTGAACCGGAAGGTGACCTCGTCACCCTGGATTTCCGCGGCCCACTCCTGCATTTCGCGGGTGGCGGCAATGATCATCAAGAGATTATCGCCCCACCTCGCCCGCTTCGGCAGGCCAGGGCCGGTCCGGACATTTCAGCGCTCGGCGGCGTCCCAGGAGTGCCCCGCCAGCAGATTGCCCACCCAGCGCACCGCGACAGCGCACAGTGCCGCCTCGTCCCCACGGCGATGGACGACGACCTCGTCATCCCGCCACAGCATCAGCGCGATCGCACCACCGGCCGTCGGAGTCAGGCCGATCGTCCAGCGCCTGCCACCCGCATGGACGATCCGCTCGGCCGTGGCCCACCACCCTCGCGAGCCGGACACACTCCACTCCGGCAACCCGGCCAGCTCGGCGACCGACGCCACCACGAGCGGCGCGCGAGAGTTCCCGCCATCCATGCCGACAACTCTCGCATAGCGGAACACTCTGCACCGCCGACACGTCGCATTCACCTCATGTTCATCTCCTGGTCGTTTGCCGGGGCACCCCACCACCCTGACGGCCCCAGTCGGCAGGAAGGCTCGCGATGAGCACCCGGCCCTGGACACACTGGCCACCGAAGGAGCCATCGCCGGATGTCTCCGCCGACGCAACGCCATTGCCGCCACGAACTCCACTTCGCCGTCAACTCCGAGACGTGCGGAGATGCCCACGTCGTCGAGATTCGCGACGAGGTTCGTCGCGGTCCAGACCCCCCAGGAGGTGGTCGGATGCTCTGTGGCACTCAGGATGCGGATCCTGCGCCTGCTGTGCCCGGTGGCAGCGAGTGCACCAATACACGCCAGTCTAGGTGTACTGACCACGGAGGTTGGGTACGGGCGACACGTGATCGGATGATCTTGGAATAAGGGAGGGCCTCCGGGTTCGGTGTGGATTGCGACATCTGCACCGGCTACCAGGAGGCCCTCGTGTCCCACCGTAATGCCCCGCTGTCCGAGACCGGCAGGCTCCGTCTGGCCCGGTGTGTCGTGGACGAGCAATGGCCGCTGCGACGGGCCGCGGAGCGGTTCCAGGTCGCGGTCACTACGGCGAAACGCTGGGCCGATCGCTACCGCGCCGACGGTGCCGCCGGCATGACCGACCGCTCCTCGCGGCCGCGGACCTGCCCGCACCGGACACCCACCCGGCTCGAGCGGCGGATCATCAAAGTCCGGGTCCTGCGCCGGTGGGGACCGGCCCGCATCGCCTATCTGCTGGGGCTGAGCCCGTCCACGGTGCACCGGGTCCTGACCCGCTACCGATGTTCCCGGCTGGCTCATCTCGACCGGGCCACCGGCCGGCCGGTCCGCCGCTACGAGCACGACGCCCCGGGTGATCTGGTGCATGTCGATATCAAGAAGCTGGGCAACATCCCCGACGGCGGAGGGCATCGGGACACCGACCGCGCCAGCGGTCTGCGGAACAAGAGAGCCACCACCACGGCCCGCTCCCGCCACGGCGCACCCAAGATCGGGTCCAGCTATCTGCACAACGCTGTGGACGATCATTCCCGGCTGGCTTACAGCGAGATCCTGCCGGATGAGACCAAGGAAACCGCGGTCGCGTTCTGGGCCCGGGCGCAGGCGTTCTTCACCGCCGCGGGGGTCACCGTCGCGCGGGTTTTGACCGACAACGGGTCTTGCTACACGTCTCATCTCTGGCGCGACACGCTGCGCGGCGCGGACATCGTCCACAAACGCACGCGTCCTTACCGGCCGCAGACCAACGGGAAGGTCGAGCGGTTCAACCGCACCCTGCTCGAGGAGTGGGCCTACGCGCGCCCTTACCGCCCAGAACGCGAGCGACGGGATGCGTATCCGGGGTGGTTGCACACCTACAATCACCATCGCGGCCACACCGCGCTCGGCGGCAAACCACCCGCCACCCGCGTCCCCAACCTCACGGGTCAGTACATCTAGGTGTGTCCCGCCCCGGGTTTGATGGAGACATCGAACACCCGGAGGATTCACGGTCATGGCGGCACCACGGAAGTACCCCGAGGAGTTACGGGAGCGGGCCACGCGGCTGGCGGTCGAGGCCAGGCGAGACCCGGCCTCGGCCGGCGGGCTGCGTGGCCTGCGCCGCGACAAGGGCCCGCGCACGACACGGCCGGCACCGGAGACCGGAAGGCCGACTGACCTGGTGAAACGTGACTTCACGGCCACGCGCGTGAACGAGATGTGGGTCGCGGACATCACCTACGTGCGCACCGCCGCCGGCTGGGTCTACGCGGCGTTCGTGCTCGATGTGTTCTCCCGCGTGATCGTCGGCTGGCAGGTCGCCACCAGCCTCTACACGGATCTGGCGCTGGACGCGCTGCAGATGGCGATCTGGCGCCGCCAGGCCGCCCGCGCCGACCTGACCGGGCTGGTCCACCACAGCGACCGCGGCGTGCAATATCGAGCGATCCGCTACACCCAGCGCCTGGCCGAGGCCAGCGCCGTCGCATCCGTTGGCAGCAAAGGAGATTCCTACGATAACGCGATGGCCGAGGCGTTCAACTCGTTGTATAAGGCCGAACTCGTCCGCAACAAGGGTCCCTGGCGCGGGCTCGACGACCTGGAAATCGCGACCGTGGAGTACATCGACTGGTACAACAACCGGCGCCTGCACGGCGAGCTCGGACACGTCCCGCCCGCCGAGTACGAGGCACTTCACGCGATGACCCACCCGGTCACCGCAACCCTGGAAACCAGCTAATCCAGTCTCCATCAAACCCGGGGCTTGACAGTGCGCAGGTAACCGCACACCTAGACTGCGCTACGACCTGGCGTGCCCGCGGCTCGCTACGAGCGCGCCTGTGCGGGGCGTACCGTTCCCACGAACCGTTCAGTCGTCGAGCGCCTGGTACACCGACGTCCAGAAGTCCCGGTGCAGGCCGGAGACCGCAGGGAACTCGCCGCGTTGCGTCAACAGGATCCCGGTCAGGTTCTCCGCCGGGTCCGACCACCACGACGTGCCAAAGCCACCGTCCCAGCCGAATCGACCTGGGCTGCCGGATAGCTCGTCGCGGCCGGTGATGACTGAAACGCCGAAACCCCAGCCGCGGTTGTCGAAGTAGCCGGGGAAGAAGCCGGAAGCGGCTTTCTGAGCCGGGGTCAGCTGGTCGGTGATCATGGTCAGAACCGTGGGCCGCGACAGGATGCGCTCCTGTCCATGCCGGCCGAGACTGAGCAGCATAGTGGCGAACGCGAAGTAGTCGTCGACGGTGCTGAGCAGACCGGCGGAGCCGGACTGAAACGCGGGTCGCCTGCTCCACTGTCCGCCGAGCGCCGGGTCGAATGGCGAGATGTCGCTCGCGCCGGGATCGGCGAGGTAACCGGTGGGCAGCCGGCCGATATCGGCATCCGGGACGCTGAACCCGGTACCCCGCATGCCGAGCGGCTCGAAAATCCGTTCCCGTAGGAATTCCTCCAGCGGCTGGCCGGTGGCACGGGCGATGAGAATGCCGAGAATATCGGAACCTGTGTTATAGAGCCATTTCTCGCCCGGTTGGGCCATCAGTGGCAGGTCGCCGAGCCGGCGTAGCCACTCGTCGGGCGCAGGCCTCTTGGCGGGTCCGGGCGGGCCGCCCGCGAGTCCGGACTCGGCCGCCGCGGCGGCGATCGGGTATTCCTCGGAGGCTCCGTTGGCTGTACCGAAGCCGTTTCGGAACGTCAGCAGGTCGCGGAGTGTGATCGGCCGGCGCGCCGGGACGGTGTCCGTCAGCTGGGCGTCGAGCGCGGTGAGCACCCGCCGGTTGGCCAACTCCGGCAGCAGCGGGTCGACCGGGTCATCCAGCCGCAGTCTGCACTCCTCGACGAGAATCAGCGCTGCCACCGCGACGACCGGCTTGGTCATCGACGCGATCCGGAAGATCGCGTCCCGGCGCATCGGCCGGTCACCGCCCAGATCCATGGTGCCCAGGACATCCACGTGCACCTCGCCGTGCCGACTGACGAGAGTGATAGCGCCGGGCAAGGCGCCACGCTCGATGTGTCTGGACATCACGTCGTGCAGTCGCTGTAGCCGTCGTGCGGACAGCCCAGATGTTCCCGTGGATGCCATCAGCGATCTGCTCCATCGACGAGGGCAGGCGGCGGCAGACACACGGCCCGAGCCGCGACGATGGCGCGGGACAGGTTCGCGAGCGCTGCGTCGTCGTGCAATCGGGTGGCCGGGTGGTAGATGCGTACCTGCACCCGGCGCGCCGACGGCGCGTTCGTGAGCAGCCGCACCAGGTTCTCCCGTACCTCGTAGCGTCTGGAAACGATTCCAGGATTCGCCGAAATCCAATCACCCGGTGAACGCCATGTCAACCATCCGTCCTGGGGCGGTCCCCGCGACACATTGCTGGCCCACCACCTGCTACCGCGTAGTGGCTCGGAGTTCGCCGATATTTGGGTAGGCCGCTGCCGTCAGTGGAGTGCCGGGTGCCGAGCAGGAGCCGTGTGGTGTCGGGCTGTCGCTGCGGGCTCCCGCAGAGCGGGGAAGGGAGACTCGGATGGCGGGTCCGGTGGAGCGTCGATCACGAGGCGCGCCGGGTAAACGACAACAGAAACGACGAAGGAGTCCCGGGTCCCAGGCGACAACCTGGGGCGGGGGGCACTCCTCGTCATATCCAGGCCTCTGGTGAGAGCCGGACAGTACCCGGCGGTAGTACCCCGATCCTGGCAGGTCCACTGCAGTGGACCGTTCGGGTGCTGCGTGTCAGGTGGCTGTTGTGGACGCTGCTACCGCAGTCGTTGCGTAAGCAGATCATCCACAGTATCGGAAACCTCGCGTCCTGACTGGGCACGTCGATCCCGAAAGGCGGGCTGGCAGTAACTGCCGCCCCCTTCTCGGCTGACCATGCTATCTGGCGCCGATCGGCGCCGGATAGCACGAATCGGACAAGTTACCGGCATCACTCCGCCCACGCCGGGCGGCGTGATGCCGGATCGGCGGATAGCGCAGCAGCGTGGGCTCATCGACAGGCCACAACACCGTCCCCGTAGCCCTGCCGCCAGGCGCAGCTGAGCAATTGGTCATCGGGCCGCGCATGACTCGCCGGTACATTGCCCCCGAACTTGGCGCTGATAAGGATGCTTCGCGGTGGCGCCGTTTCGCGGACGGCTTAGCCACCGCCGGCGGCTGTCGAGGAGTCCAATGCCAACGTTCGGACGAGCAACTGCCATGGCGCCATGGGCACACAGCAACCCGATGACTAAGCGGAAACAGGCCCGGAGGAACAACCGACAACGGGTCACGGATCGTCGGCGCCAATGACGGCTACTTCATCACCACCGACGCGACTGAGGATTCTCAGACACCTGCTCCTACCTCAGAATTTGCCCCTCGTCCACACTCACGGGCAAAAGACAAGGCATTGGACCTTGAGCAGGAGGTACTTCCCTATCTTTCCCGCTCTCGCCGACAACAACCTCTCGATTAGCCTTCAGCTCTCGTTAGTTGTGGTGCGATCATGGACATCGCGTCGACAGGCGACGTGATGACGCCCATCAGCATCATCAGGTCGGGCACACGCTGGAGTCGATGAGCATCCAGTGTCGAGCCGAAACCGGGCAGTGTGAGCAGCTTCGAGGCGCCTTCGTCGATTTTCGCGTACTTCGCCAGCAGCGGCTCAACCTTCGAGCGGTCGTTGACGACCTCCAGGGTGGCCTTCTTCATCGCACGCTGAAAGGCTGCGAGGGTTTTCGGGTTCTCTTGCGCCCACGTTTTCATCGAGCCGAAGCCGGCCAGCGGGAAGTCCTGGGTGGAGCCTGTATTGATGTCGACCACCGGGATCGCTCCGGCGACCCTAGCTGCGATGGTGACGTAGGGTTCGGCGACGTATGCCGCGTCGATCTGGCCTTGTTGCAGCGCTGCCGCGACGTTGAGGAACGGCATCTCGACCCAGTTCACGGCACCATAGGAGACGCGACGGTCCCTCATTACCGACTTGGCGAGAATGTCGGATGCCGTATTCTTCGCCGTGATAGCGATCTTCTTGCCCGCTAGATCATTGACGGTCCTCACCGGCGAGTTCGGCGCGGCGACGATCGCGTTGCTCCTCGGGCTGACCGACGTGCCATCGGCAACCAACCACAGGTCGGCACCAACACTCTTCGCAACGAAGAATGAAGCGTAACTTGAAAAAGCAATGTCCGCCCGACCCGAAATGACATTACCGATCGAAGCTTGGCCACTATCTGCCATAACCGATTTTACGTCGAGACCTTCAGCCCTGAAGTAGCCGTCCTCCTGGGCCAGCCAGAACGGGCCGAGGTCCGTTATTTGCTGAATCGATACCTTTATGGTCGACTTCTCAAGGCCGCCCTCCTCCAACAAATTCGAATCATAGGATCCGAAAACGCCACAACCACTATCAGACACGAATACCGCTGCAACAAGGACCAGACTCAGCACGGTCCGACGAACATTCATCTGACCAGCACTTCCAAAGCCACCAGGCAAGACATACTCCCTTCACGCCACAAGATGCCACCAAAGGAAAGACATCCACAGGTGCGCCGCGCGTTAGCGCCCGCAACATGCACACGGCCACATGCCGCATTAGCCAGCGGTGATGGAGCCCTAAGAGACCAATTGACGGCATCTCAACCCGCGGCCACAACCAGCACTCGAACAAACAGGATGACTGACAATCCGTCAGATTTCCGTAGCGCAACCAGGGTCACGACAACCACTCTTGCTCGCCCGACAGCATCCCACCTTTACTCCAAACGGACGAGTCGTGACGGTACGAGCAGAACTTCCTCGCCGTCAAGGGACTGCGCATTTTTTCACAAGATCTCCCGAGTTTTTATCGCCAAGTATCAATATCTGATGTCGCCTACGTGACGCGCATGCCGGAACTCAGACCACAGTCACAAGTCCTGGAACACGAGTTTCCCGATGTGTTGGCTGGCCAGGGCATTGCCCAGGTCGCGGGGTCACTAACCTCGCAGTGAAGCCTGACGGCGGCCTCCAGAGCGGCAAGGACTTCCACACACCTTCGGCGCACCTCGTGCGTCGACAGCTTGGGGAGCACCTTCCCCGCCAAGAAGCACGCGAATCCGAGGATCCATCGATGACGAGCTATGCCCCTGCGACAATGGCTCCGGGCTTGCAGTGACGTTTGCGGCCCCGTCCGAGTGACCGCGAGATTCGCGGACACCGCATCGACGTCAGATCCACCGGCCCATGCCATCCCAATTGACCGCGACCCGAATCCGGCGTCCGTTGACGACATGAAGACCGACGTTCAGCACTTGTCGACTATCATCAATTGATACTTGCCAATTGGATCACAAACGCCTACTGTAACTTGCGGTAACCGCCGACATCGACAGTTCGCTCGTTTCAGATGAACAGCCAGGCTGAGGTCGGCGCTTCCCATACCCCACATTCCTGCCCGAAGGATGTGCCATGACATTCACCCGAACGCGCGCGCGGACAGTCGCGGCCGCCGCCCTGTTGGCCGCGCTGACCGGAGCGGCCGCCGTCGTGGGTCCCACTGCTGTGGCTCATACGTCCGACGATGTTGTCACGGTGAGTACAGGCGCGGTCCGCGGTACCGTGAACGGCGGGCATCGCACCTTTCTCGATATTCCATACGGTGCCTCCACCATCGGCTCGAACCGGTGGGCAGCACCAGTTCGACCGCCGTCGTGGACGGGCATCCGGGACGCCACGAAAACCGCGCCGACCTGCGCCCAGATCCAGGCCTCCGCGAGCACGGAGGACTGCCTCACCGTCGACGTCTACACTCCTCCGACCACCGCCGGACAGCACTTGCCGGTCATGGTGTGGTTCTACGGAGGTGCCTACCAGGTCGGCTCGACATCTCTGCTGAACCCGACGCCGATCGTCGAACGCGGTAAAGCGATCGTCGTCGAGGTCAACTACCGGGTCGGTCCGCTGGGCTTCTTGGCACTGCCGGAGTTGGCCACCGGATCAGGCGCCGTCGGCAACTACGGACTGCTGGACCAGCAGGCCGGACTGCGGTGGGTGCGACAGAACGCAGCAGCATTCGGTGGCAATCCCTCCAACGTGACACTCTTCGGTGAATCCGCAGGTGGCAACAGCGTCTGCGAGCAGCTCCAGTCCCCAGGTGCGGTCGGACTGTTCGACCGGGCGATCAGTGAGAGCGGCGCCTGTAGCGGCGAGTCGGGGATCTCACCGGCTCCCAAGGCCCAGGCCGAAGCCGCGGCTGTGAAGTATGCCGCATCACTTGGCTGTACCGACCCGGCGACCAGGGCCGCGTGCATGCGCGCACTACCCACGTCGACGCTGCTGAATTCACCGCTGGCTGGCGGGTACTCATTGGACGTCCCCTGGAAGCCGACCGTGGATGGCGTCACGGTCCCAGCACAGCCCGAGGTGGCATTCCGATCCGGCCTGTTCCAACGTGTCCCGCTGCTCATTGGAACCAATCGCGACGAGGGGCGATTATTCGTCTTCCTCCTCAAGGAGTTGCCGAAGCAAGGCCCGCTCAGCCCGGCCGACTACGTCAGCTTCCTGCAGGAGACTTTTGGGATAAATTGGACCGAGGTACAGGAAGAGTACCCGTTGGCGGACTACCCCACCCCGGACCTGGCTGCGGCGACGGCACTGGGGGACGGCTACTTCGCTTGCGGGATGTCTGGCGCTGCCACAGCGATCGCCGCCAAGCACTGGCCCCCTGTCTACGCCTACGAATTCACGCAGACCGACAACCCGAGCCCCTTCAGCCCTGACAACCCCTGGATGCCGATGGGCGCGACACACGGCGCCGAGGTTGGCTATCTTTTCGATGCCGGCACACTGACGGCGAGCCAGCAACGACTCTCGAACCGGATGATCGACGCCTGGACGACGTTCGCCCGCACCGGCAACCCCTCCACCGCCGATCTCAACTGGCCGAGCTACACCGCGACCGGCGGTCGGATCCAACTCCTGAACGCCGACACCACGGCCACATCCACCAGCTTCGACGACGACCACCACTGCCGTTTCTGGGCAAGCAGGTCCTCCTGAAGGCAGGCCCCGGACTGGGACACGGGGCACACGATCGGGAGCTCCGTCCGGGGCATGTCGCGGCCGGCAAGTCCATCGAGTCACACCGGGGAAGGTCTTGCTGAGCCAACATCGAGCTGCCCGGGACCGGCGGCCGACGAACAGTCTCGCCGATCACCGCAGAGGACTGCCACCGGACTTGGCGTAAGTCGCGCGGTGTTCATCACCGTCTGGACTCGTCGACGACCATCGGCCCTCACGCAGGCACACGGGGAGAGAATTTCGTATGAAACCACTCAGCCACTTGATTCAGCGCGTCTTACACCTCGATCCCCCGCTCACGCGGAGCGTGATCCACCAGCGCGATCTGCGAATACCCATGCCCGACGGCACGGTGTTGCTGACAGACCGATGGGTGCGGCGGTCCGGCGGTGACGGGTTACCGGTTGCGCTGCTGCGTTCCCCTTACGGCCGCCGAGGGCTGATCGGCGCCGTGCAGGGCCGGGTGCTGGCGGAGCGCGGTTTCCAGACTCTGATCCAGAGCACTCGGGGAACCCACGGTTCAGGCGGAATGTTCGACCCCATGCGCCAGGAACGTGACGACGGCCTGGCCACCCTGGAGTGGGTGATCAAGCAACCGTGGTTCGGGGAATCCATAGTGCTGGTCGGTGCCAGCTACCTCGGCTACGTGCAGTGGGCCGTGGCAGATCAGCTGCCGCCCGAGGTCAAGGCGATGATCCCGAACAACACCGAGTCCGCGCTGACTCTCGAATTCCTACGCCCCGATGGTTTCTCCCTCGAAACTCCTTTCATCTGGGGTGTGACCAATGCCGTCGAGAAGCCGGCCGGGATGATAGGAGGGCTCGCCGGGATCCGGAAGAAGCAGCGTGCACTGGAGACCTTGCCGCTGAACCGCGCCGACATCGCCGCCACCGGTCAATCCGTCGGGTACATCCAAGATATCCTCAGGCACGAAGCAGACTCACCGCGCTGGGATGGACTCGACCATAGCCACCGGGTTCCGAATGTGACCGTGCCGGTCAGCTCAGTCGGTGGTTGGTTCGACCTCTTTCTGCCCGGACAGCTCCGAGACTTCCGGGCCCTGCAAGCATCCAGCCCGCACCCGCGGCTGACAATCGGGCCGTGGACACACGTCACCTCGGACGCGACGCCGATCCGCGAGGCACTCACCTTCGGTCTCGCCCTCGCTCGCGGTCAGCGCCCACCGGAGCGCGCCTCGGTGCACCTGTACGTAATGGGCCAAGAAGCCTGGCGCGAATTCGAAACCTGGCCCCCCTCCGGCTATGCGCCGCAGCGCTTCCACCTCCGACCAGGTGGTGCCCTGTCCGTCGATCTGCCAGACGAGTCGGAGCCCGATCGCTACCGCTACGACCCGAACAATCCCACCCCGGCCGTGGGTGGGGTGCGCGCAAACGGCGGCGGCCGCAAAGACAACACCAAACTTGAGGCTCGCTCGGACGTGCTCACCTACACCACCACCGTCCTTGATCAGGACGTTGAGGTCGTCGGCGAGGTAAGCGCCGAAATTTGGTTCCGGTCCAGCCTGCCGTTTGCCGACGTGTTCGTGCGGCTCTGCGATGTGGACGGCTCTGGACGCTCCGTGAACGTCTGCGACGGCCTGACTACTCTCACCAACGCCGACGAACTAGCCCGCGCAACGGTACGATTGTGGCCGACCGCTTACCAGTTCCGGCGCGGCCACCGCATCAGGGTACAGGTTTCCTCCGGGGCATTCCCCCGTTACGCACGCAATCCCGGCACCGGGGAACCGCACGCATCCGCTACACGACTCCGTGCCGCCGAGCAGGAAGTACACCACGATCCCAACCATCCCTCGGCCATCGTCCTACCCGTAGCACAGCACCAGTAGATGCCGTCCTCAAGCCCCCAAGCCCGAAAGAGGCAGCATGTCCCATGCTGATCGCCAGAACGCGGCGATCAGCCCACAGCTCGGCAGAGGTGAACGCGCGCATCATCGACGGCCGGTACGAGTCAGGCATAGGCGCACGACCAACTGGACACGGCGCTCGTCCTAGAGCGGAGTCGCAAGCCAAATGCAGCAGGTCGAAGGCGACGAAACGGCACTTGACATCACCGCCGATCTGCTCCGCCTAGCGAACCGAGCTGCGATGAGGTGGTAAGAGCCGCCAGCTTCATACGACGAGAGTTCTGTCCGCCGAGGAGCGCTCAGAAATTCGGCTGGTAGGAGCCCACGGCGTTCCCCGATGGCGGGGCCCAACGGCCCGCGTGCAAAGCCGCTTAAACTAGGGCACAGCTGACCTTGATCGTCAGCTGGCGCCGGGCGGGACGAGAGTCGGGAGAATCGGGCGCGTCTGCAAATGCCGAGCGTACACGAGCAACCTACCGCCGCAGGTTAAGCGCCGTAGTGCCCGGAGGGCCAATGGTCGCCGCCAACCCCGCAGACCACCGCTAGCTGTTGCGGGTCATGACGTTGGTGACGGTTGACGGCGCCTGAGACGAGAGGACGGGTCTTTCAGCGGCAGGATGAGAAGTACGACCCACTCATCCCACCGAAGAGAAAAGACCCGTCCGTGTCCGACCGTAATGCCCCGCTGTCTGTCGAGGGCCGCCGCCGGCTCGTCGCGCGATGCCAGACCCGACCGATCGCCCACGTCGCCGCCGAGATGGGCATTTCCCGCCAATGCGCATCCAAGTGGGTCAACCGCTACCGCCGCCACGGCGAGAACGGCCTGCTCGACCAGCCCAGAGTCCCGCACCACCAGCCCACCGCCACTCCTGCCCAGGTCGTGCCCCGGATCGAGCAGCTGCAGCGATGAGCGCCTGACGGTTCCGCAACTCGTCGCTGCGACTGGCGCGGGGGCTCGATGATGGCACGGAGTCCAGACTCTCAATCCTCCCTCGATCTATTTGGACGCTCACTTCCGGTTCGCCTATTATTCGGACTCGTGCGTCTGTTTCAGCGGCGGGTCAGTCGTTGTCGAGGAGGACACATGGACGAGCACGCTCTGGCAATTCCGGCAGATCTGAACCTGGTAATCCCGAAATGGATGACGGCTGCTCTAGCCGCCGACCATCCGGGGGCCGTGGTCCCTGCGTCGAACTCCTGGTCCGTGACGACGGCACAAACCGACTCGGGCTGACCTACTCGGCCGGTCAGGGTCCGTCCATGGTATTCGTCAAGGCCGTCGACCCGCCCACGTCGAACTGATCGCAGCCACCAGCGGCCTTTTCGACGAACCCCGGCTGTTCAACAGCGGCGTTCACCTGCCCGTCGACCATCCGAAGGTGTTCCACATCGTGATCGACGTCAATGGGCAGAACTTCATCATGTGATGGAGGATCTGCTCGACCGAGCCGAGCCGCGCGACTCGACACATCCGCTCAGCCCAGCCCAGGCCGCAGCGGGCCTCCAGGCGTTGGCCCGGTTGCACAGCCAGTTCTGGGGCGAGCGCCTGATTGGGGAACCTACGCTCGACTTCGTCGTGCCGTACACCCAGTGGCCGGGGATAGGCGAGATCATGGAAACGGTCATCCCTCATGCGTTCGAGATGGGCGGTGACCGCATCGATCCCGAGGTCCGCGCCCACACCGTGCAGGACCTGATCGCCATGCGGGAGCGATACATCGACACCCTGACCAAAGGGACTGCCCCAATTTTGGTTGACTCGCGGGTTGAGTGGATCAGGCCGCGGTTGCGTGCCTGTTGATTGTCTCAAACTCGATCGGCGTGAGCTTGCCCAGACGGGCCTGCCGACGCCGACGGTGGTAGGTGCGTTCGATCCAGGTCACCATCGCCAAGCGCAGCTCTTCCCGGGTCTGCCAGCGTCGCCGGTCCAGGACGTTCTTCTGCAGCAGCGCGAAGAAAGACTCCATCGCGGCGTTGTCATCACACGCCCCGACCCGTCCCATCGATCCACGTAAACCGTTGCGGTGTAGCGTGTTCACGAACTTCCGCGACCGGAATTGCTTGGATTCCACTGGTCGTCGCAACACCGACGTAGTGGTGGGGTTGATGACAGGGCGGAAGTACGGCAAGGAGCAGAAAGAAAAGTTCTTTGACTTGCTGGATCGTGGGGGCACGGTCAGGGCGGCGGCCACGGCCGCGGGCGTGCATCCTGAGGCTGCGTACACGTGGCTGCGGCAGGCAGGAATGTCGATGCGGCGCGCCAGCCCGAGGGTGTATTCGGAGGAGGAGAAGGCGGCGTTCTTCCGGTTGCTGGCTCAGCGGAACAACGTGTCAGCGGTCGCCCGCGAGCTTGGGTTCACCCGGGTGACGTGCTACAAGTGGGCACACGAGGCGGCGATCTTCACCAGCGAGGCGAGGCAGGTCAACCCGCGGCGCGAACGGTTCTTGCGGTTGCGTCAGGGCGGCATGAGCCGGGCTGAGGCGGCAGCAGAAGTCGGGGCGGACAAGCGCTCCGCGGCCGACTGGGACAGAGGCATCCGGGTTTTTCACGGAGGATCTACCGGACATCGCTCGACGTCCCAGACGCCGAACGCCCCACCTCCGAGCAGATCTGGAACGGCTACCGGGCCTCGGTCATGTACGGGCTCATCCTGTGGCTTGCCACCCTCACCGGTGGCGCCTGGCAGCGTGAAGAGGTCTCACTGGCGCTCGCCGAGCGCTACGCCGCCGCGTTCGTCGACCTGGACAGCCCTGCCGCCCTCAAGCCAGGTGCCTGACCCGCCCGAGCAGCCTCGGTCCCTTGTTGCGTCCGTCGGCCCGGAGGCAAACCCCGGCGGCCACAGATCCTGCGCGAGCCCGGCGATGCGAACGAGTTCCAGATCGGCGGGCAACCGTTGGTGTTCTACGACTACCCGGCCGAGCACTGGATCCACCTGCGCACGACCAACCCCGATCGAGTTGATCCTCGCCCTGGTACACCGCCGCATGAAGGCCACCAACGGCCGGGCCTCAGGCGACAGGGTTCGCGATGACGTTCAAGCTCATCGAGTCGGGCCAGGCCCGTTCTCGTCGGATAGCCGGACCAGTGCTGCCGCGTGCCCGCCGGTATTCGCGCAGGACGACGAAGCGCGGGCGTAGACGACATGGTCGTCACGCCCGAGCGCTGGTGAGGCTGCACCCAAGCGGCCTCGAGTAGATCCGTGTCGACGGGCTACAGGGGCCACGGTCGAACCCGAGCAATCGCTCGTGCTCGACCAGCAAATACAGCAGAAGGCCGGAAGCTGGAACGGCACACAGACACATCCGGGCAGTGGTCCCATATCAGGGACCAGACCATGATCAAGATGGGTCCATCCTCATAACAAAAGCACCTCACGCGGTTCTCACGTTCGCGAACCCCTACGTGACAGTGCGGTGGTCTTCATGACTCCACGGTGATCACTACCTCGACCGGCTCACAGTCCGGAGCTGACGCGTGAAGTCGAATGTGGCCGGGACGGGAAGGCCGGAGCACCGCGAGGGCTCGGCCGTCGTAGGTGCGCCGCTCGGTCGCACCGAATCCCTCTGTTGTCGACGGGTCAGCACTGCCGAAGCCGAGCAAGGTGCCATCGCCGGAGGCCTTCACACGGACGGGCCGGTCAGCCGAGGTGTAGATGGTTCCGTCAGCGTCCGCCAGGACGAGAGTGATATAGGCGAGATCACCGTGGCGGGCCGTGATGACCTGCCGGTCTGCTTCGACGCGGAGCTGTACCGGCCCAGCGGCGGATCGCACGACCTCACGGCCGGCTTCAACGCCGCCACGATAACTGATCGTGAGCAGCTCGCCGGGCTCGTAGACAGTTTCGAATTGAGCGCGGAAGCGGTGGTCGGCTCCCACAGGCTTACGTCCGACAGAGCACCCATTCACAAGCAGCTCGACTTCGTCGGCGTCACTATAGACCTCGACGATGATGGGTGCGCCTTCAAAACCGGGCCAGGTCCAACTAGAGATGGTATTGCTCCACGCCCAGGGGCTCCCAACGAAAATCTTGCCGTGGTGCTGTGGCCGTTGGACGGCAATGTAGGGCTGAGCGCTCAGACCGAAGACAATCTCGCGGTAGTAGGAGGCTGGGCGCCGATAGCCTGTGATGTCGATGTCACCACAGCCGGCCAGAAGATACGGGAACGGTGCGACGTGGGAAGGTTGCGAACTGTCCGGCGTGGAGTATTGTGGGCGGCCCAGACCAACTTCGCCGAGATAGTCCCAGCCCGTCCACGCAAAGTCCCCGATGACGTGACTGTACTGGTTAACCAGGCGCCAGATCTCGTCGATGTGAACCGAAAAGCTCTCAGTGCCAGCGATGATTCGATTCGGAAACAGATCTGAGTCCATGGCGTAGCGGCCCTCAGAGTAGTTCATGCCAGCGACATCGAGCAACGCATAAGACTCGGCCGTCCGCCCAGTCACCACAGAGGACGCGGCGATCGAATTCATCATGGCTCCCACGTCGGCCATGGCCGTGTTGATGCCGGCACCTTCGGCCACTTGCTGTCGCATGGCATTCAGTTCGGAAAAAACGGCCAGCATATTGTTTACCGCATTGGTGACGTAGCGAGTATCGTCCAATGATCGGACCTTTTCCGCTAGTTTGCGTCCCCACACGGCACCCACGGCCGAGCCAACCTCGGGAATCTCGTTTCCGATCGAATAGAGGACAACACTGGGATGATTGACGTCCTTGGCAACCATTGCTTCGATGTCGCGTTCCCACCACTCCGGGAAGCTCAGACTGTAGTCAAACCCACTCTTACTCGAGGTCCACATGTCGAACATCTCGTCGATCACCAGGACGCCCAGACGATCACACGCGTCCAGCATGGCTTTGCTCATCGGGTGATGGGACATGCGAATCGCGTTGAATCCGGCGTCCTTGAGAAGCCGGACACGGCGCTCCTCCGCACGAGCGAATGTGGCTGCCCCCAAGGGCCCGTTGTCGTGATGGAGACAAGCGCCGCGCAGCTTGACCGTCTCTCCGTTGATCCGCAGCCCATGCCCGGGGTCCAGCCGCAATGAACGGACGCCGAACGGGACGCTCTCACTGTCGGTCTTGGCGTCGGCGTCGGTCAACGCCACCTCGGCCGTGTAGAGCGACGGTGAATATGGGCTCCACAGCGACGGGCTGTGGATGTAGAAGCGTTGGCGAGCGGTAGCAGATTCTCCGGGCAACACTGTGATTGTCGTGGTGTCGGCTGCGACCACGGATTTGGCGGCATCGCGAATCTCAGTAACCAACTGAGGAGTTCGGATCGCGAGCGAGTCGTTGACCACGGTCGTCGCCACCTCCACCACTGCCTGCTCGGTGTCGATGTCCGGGGTAGTGACACGGACGCCTTGTGCCCCGATCCGGATCAGTCCGCCGATGAGCAGCCAGCAGTCGCGGTAGATGCCTGCCCCGGTATACCAGCGCGAGTCTTGGTGCGCTCGTGCATCGACCCGGATCTCATTGTCCTGTCCAAAGCGCAGGTATCGGTCGGCGTCAATGAAGAAATTTGAATACCCATAGGGGCGTTGCCCTGCGTAGTCACCGTTTAGATGCACGGTCGCGTCACGGTAAACACCTTCGAATTCGAAGAATATCCGCTTGCCTCGATACGATTCCGGCACGAAGAAGATCTTGCGATACTCAAAGACCCCGCCTCGGAAGTACGCGCCCGCAGCACCTTCCTCAACGCGTGAGTCTATTCTATTCTGCCCGATCATGGCGTCATGCGGCAACGTGACCGGCTTATACGGAACCGCATTGCCGGACAATTCGGCGAATGGGTTTACCTTCGAACGCACCTGCCAGTCTTCATTGAAAGAAATACGTTTCACTAGCCCTCCTGACGGTTACAGTTTCCGGAGCGAAAACGAATTTATCGTCCCCACTGCACACCGGTACGCCGGCGCGCAACCCAGAAGTTGACTATATAATCCCGGAAAATAAGAACCCATCTAAATACACGCACCTACTCACAACTTTGAACAGAGAATATTCGTTTACCTTACGTTCCAGATTGCGACTGCCGCGGCCGGGTCCCCCGAAAACGACGAAGCTTCGAGATGGACCGTCGACGATGCGAAAACGAACGAGCCGTTGACCCAACGCTGAAGAGGGCGAGTTGACCCCGTGATGGCTACCTGCGCCTCCTGTCCTGGTTCCAGGTAGACGGGAGCAAAGCCGATCAACACCCGTTTCGGGAAGTCGTCAACCTCAAGACGTCCGTACAGTTGAACGACATGCCGCCCACCGCGCCGTCCTCGATTCTTGACGTTAACTGACGTAAACACCTGCTCTTCCTTTGCGGCATGGACATTGAGGGCGTGGATCGTGAACTCAGTATAGGAAAGACCGAACCCGAACGGATACGCAGCCTGCCGACTGTCGCGATCGAGCAACCGTTGCCCGTGCCAGCGGTCGTAGACGATTGCCTCCGCTTCCATATCGAAAAAAGGCAGGTGTGATTCGTCGGCCGGGACCGAATACGGCAGGCGCCCGCTCGCCCCGGACTTGCCCAAGAGCACGTCGGCGAGAGCATGTCCCCCCTCGCTCCCTGCGTACCAGCTCACCAGAATGGCCGGAACGACGTCCTTCCATTCCTCGATGATCACAGCCCCGGCGGTGACCACGGTGACCACAGTGCGACGATTGGCGGCAGCCACAGCGTGGATCAGTTCAGCGTCGGCCGGACGGAGGCGCAGGAAAACACGATCTCCACCTGCAGCAGTGCCCATCAAATGGGAGTTGCGGTCTTCTGAAGACGGCATGTTGATCCCAGCGGGAAGCGGCGGGAACACATCCATCAGTCCGGGAGTGGTCAGCATCGTGTCGCCGAGAAACTCGCCTTCATCCTCGGCTGTGTAGCCGACTACGACAACGGCCACGTCGACCTGTGCCGCGACCGCGGCGGCCGTCATCTGGTCGTCACCATCGACGTGGACGACGTCGACAGCAGCAAGGGCGCTTCTGAGGCCCTCGAGCGGTGTCACCACTTCGGGACAATGGACCTTGGATGAGCCGTTGTCGCCCGTGTTGGGGATATCCGCGAGGCGCCCGATCACGGCGAGAGACGTAATCGCACTGGAATCCAGGGGAAGCAACGCAGTCCCGGCGATTGACTCGTTCTTGAGCAGCACCATGGAGGTCGTGGCGACGTCACGCGCGAGCCGACGGTGCTCGTCACAGAAGACGACAGAGACGTCGGGTTCGGGCTCCAGAGGCGACGTCGCATACCGAAGTTGTGCTCTGATGACACGGCGCGCCGCTCGGCGCACATCGCCCCACGTCACACGCCCATCTGCAAGTTCCTGCTGCAAATGCTGTGCTCGCTGCTGACGAAACGGGGCCTCGATGTCGAGCCCGGCCCGCACCGACGCACCAGCATCACGGAGACCAAAAATGAAGTCCGAGATCGTGACACCGTCGAACCCCCATCGGCCGCGGAGGATGCCTTCCAAGAGTTCCGCATTCTGTCCTACCCACTCGCCGTTCACACTGTTGTACGACGTCATGATGCCGTCTACGCCTTCTTCCACCACGCGACGAAAATGGGGAAGATACACCTCGTGAAGAGTGGCGTCGTCGGCTTCGACGTCTACCTTGAAGCGGGCGTTCTCCATTGAATTGAGTGCATAATGCTTCGCGACGGCCATTCCGTGTCGTCTCACGCCGCGCACCAAAGCCGCACCAAATTCGCCGAGAAGGTAAGGATCCTCACCGTAGGTCTCCTGCGCGCGGCCCCACGCTGGGTGACGCGGCAGGTTGATGCAGACACCGCCGAACGTATTGCCACCCTGTGCTCGCATTTCAGCGCCAATAGCTCGGCCGACCCGCTCCTCAAGGTCGACGTCCCATGTTGCACCACGCGCCATCGAGACGGGGAAGGCAGTCGACTGGCCGATGACCACTCCGCGGGGGCCGTCACTGAACCGTATGCCAGGCAGGCCGAGCCTCGCCACTTGCCCCATGACTACAGGCGTTTCGTTGTAGCGGCGGCTCATCTCGGCCATCCCGGGCCAGAACTCGGCATCCCCGTCGAGCAGACCCAATATCTCATCAGCGCTCATCGCACCCAAGAGGACGTCCGTCTCATGATCCAGGGACGATCCGTTGCCAATCCTTGCCGTCGCGTCGGAGAACGCCGTAAGGCCGAAGCCGTCACTGGCACTCGCCTCGTCGATACGGGGGAAAGCAGAGTCGCCTGAGGGAGTCATGTCATTCTCCTCGGTCGGTCGCGGGGCCGAATGCGTCCCGGCGAAGTGACATTCAGCGTGAAACTCGCTGGATCTGGTCGGCTCATGAGGGCTTCGGTGTTGACGGGCCAGCCGGCACCGGCGAAATGGCGATTCAGCATATTGATCAGCAGCGCAGACCGAGAACGTCGGCGGCTTGCACCGCGTGAGCGTCTAACCTTCGCCGCGGAGCGATGAGATCGATCCGGTCAACCGCGCACCTAGCCATGAACGGCTGCGTGCCAGCAGGCCCAGGGCAATGCTCGTCTCCGGCGCCCATGCCTCGAATCCGTGCGGCGCGCCGGGTACAAGATCCAGGGAGCAGTCCACGCCTGCCGTTCTCATGCGCTCGGCATACTCACGGCACTCGTCGGCGAACAGGTCGATGTCGCCCACGCTGATCCACGTCGGCGGTAAACCGCGAAGGTCAGCGCGACGCGCCGCGACCGAATAGTCGGGGCGACGCGGTCCACTTACATCGACCCCGAGATACGCGCCCCATCCGATACGGTTTGCGGAGTTGGACCATACCCGGTGTCGTAGCTGGTCAAGTTCGTGACGTGCGGCAGTACGGTCGTCGAGCATCGGAGAAAACAACCATTGCCCTGCCGGCTGGGTACCACCGGCATCGTGGATGCGCTGCGCCAGACAGGCGGCCAGGCCAGCGCCGGCACTGGATCCTCCTACGGCGATTCGGTCTGCTGAGACCCCGAGTGAGCCCGCCGACTGCTGTAACCATTGCCAAGCCGCGAAAGCGTCATCGAGCGCAGCGGGAAAGGGGTGTTCCGGGGCAAGGCGGTACTCTGCGGAGACGACGACAATTCCCAGTTCGTGCGCCGTCGCGGAGCAAAAAGTGTCGTCCTGGCAGATGTCACCGATGATGTATCCACCGCCGTGCATCCACAGCAGCGCCGCGCCCGAACCACCACCGGCTGGTGTGTACAGGCGCAGGCCCTGCCCCTGGTTGAGCGTGCGGACGTCGACGCCATCGATTGGCTTGCCTGGCCCGCGTCGGCGGACGAGCGCGCGCACAACGCGCCTCCCCCACTTTCGCCCGATCGGCAGCGAGGGGATCCGCGCGACGGTGGAACGCAGCTCCGGATCGACCCTGTTGAGTTTCATCGCCATCTCCTCGAATCCTGCAGTCGTAGCTGGCCCCGCGCTCGCCGACGGAGATCTTGCCGGCACCCGCCCGCAGGCAAGCGGAGGCGGATCGGCCGTCGACCGCTCCTAGGTACAACGATTTACCAGTACGTGCGGTACGGTAGCCAGCGCACCGCAGCCGCACAAGCCCGCGACTGGAAACTTGTCCCCTGGCCCGCTGCCCGAGGAGTGTGAGTGAGCAAGTCCGCGCGCCCCACCGTCAAGGACGTCGCCCAAGCCAGTGGCGTGTCGCCAACCACGGTGAGCTTCGTTCTCAACGGTGCGTCCGGACACGTCTCGCTAGAGACGAGGGAGCGGGTAAGGCAGGCCGCACGTGCGCTCGGCTACGTTCCCAACGGCTCAGCGCAAGCGTTACGCAAGGGTTCTTCCCGCATCGTCCTGCTCAACGTCGAAGGAATCCCGGCCAGCAACAGCCTCGGCAGCTATATCCGCGGCCTCGACGCCGAGCTCACAGTCCACGACCACGTACTTCTGGTGGTTCACGGCCACCTGTCCTCGCAGACGCTATCCGACGTGGCCCAGACCGTCTCCCCCCGCGCCGTGATCGACCTGGCAGACGCCGGCAACGCAGACGCCACCGCCGACACCAGAACCTCCCTCGATTCGTTCTTCGCACAAGCCGATGTACCAGTCCAGTACCTTGTCGGCAAAGATCACCGGCATATAGCCGCGGCGCTGCCGGAGGTAGCGGAACTCCAGGCTCTCGCCGGTCTGCGCGGACGACTCATGCAACATGCCAGTCATGCCGCAGGCTTGGCCAGGTGCGCGACGTTCACCCTTCCTGTCAGCCTCGACGTCGCTGAGGAGCGGCTCAGGTCCTTCCGCACTGAACATCCGGAAGTGACTGCCATCGCCGCCTACAACGACGACCTGGCGCTCCTGCTGCTCGCCGCGATGCGGCGCCTCGGATTGCAGGCTCCGGCTGACCTCGCCGTCGTCGGCTTCGACGACACGCTCCACGGCGCTCTGTTCTCACCCGCGCTGACCACTGTGCGTATCGACGCGGAGGCCATCGGCCGAATCGCCGCACGCAAAGCACTCGGCCTACCATCGATCGACAGTGCCGTCGAACCGGCGCGCGTGATCGTCCGAGAATCCGGCTAGTAACTCCTCGCCACGCCCCCCTGTCCGTAGCAACCACACTGCGCTGATCGACCCACGTACGGCCGATGACATCGCGTTGAAAGCCTGGACCTGCTGATGCGTGGCCGAAACGGGATCCGAAACCAGCCCTCGGAAGATGCGGACACACCCGCAGATCCCCTAATGTGAAGCAGTGCAGATGCGGGAACAACTGGAGACCAGCCTCACCCGGTTTCCGATCGCGCTGCCATGATGGGTCGCGGTCTGCGCCATCGGCCAGCGAGCCGGGCACATGCCGCAACTTCTGCTCGGGCTGCCTCCGCTACGACCAGCATGATCTGCCTGCTCGCTGGCCGAATCGTCCCAGTGATGATCAAAGCGCCCCGTAGCCGTCGTGGTACCAATCCTGCTGAGCGAACCACGCCTACCCAGCTTCGCACGGATCGTCCTGGCCGCTGAAACCGCCGCGATCGCCCGGCTAGCACTCGCACTCCCCGTCCTGGGACTCAACCTCGCCGTACATGCCTGGGCCGCGACAGGACCCGGCCTGACCGGATCAGCCGTATACCTGGCCGCAGTACCGCTCGGACGCTCCGGCGGCTACATGCTCCACTGGAACAACCGCGCGCTGGGCATCCGAACGAGAACAGGCAATCCTCACCGAACGCCAGCGCATCTCACGCGAAGTACATGACGTCGTCGCACACTCCCCCGGCATCACCCTGCTGCACCTCACCGGCGCCCCGCCATGCACTACTACACGACGAAGTCATCGACGCGCTCACGAAGCCGCACGCGTCGGACGCGCGGCGATAGCGACATCCGCCGCACGCCGAAGTTGCGGGATGTCGATCTCCTCGGGCAGGAACCCGCCCAGGGCGTCGGCCAACGCTTCGGGACATTCGAGCGGCTGGATGTGCGGCGCGCCGGGCAGCACCTCGAACCGCGCCCCACTCCCGATCCGGGCGGCGATGGCAGCCATGCCCGCGATCGGGATCGACGCGTCCGCACCCCGGCGAGGGCCAGCGCAGGCGCCGGAAAAGGCGCGAAGCCGGTCGTAGACGTCGAGGCCGCGGTAGCCGCGCCAGATCGAGGCCCAGGCGGCCGGATCGAACGAAGGGACGCGGTCACGGTCGTACCGCAGGCCGTCGGTCCCGACGGCGAGCGCGGACGCGGTGAACCAGCGTTCCAAGGTCGGCTCGACCACCGCGGCCATGCCCTCGGTCTCGGCGAGCCGGGCCCGCTGCTCGAATGCCTCCGGTACGGGCCGGTCGGGCGCGGCCGTCAGCGTCAGGGACGCGAACCGCTCGGGTGCGGCGACGGCGGCGGCCCGCGCGATCGCCCCGCCCAGCGACAACCCGGCGACGTGCGCGGATTTCAGCTCGAGCGCGTCCAGCACGGCCACGAGATCGGCGGCGGTGGCGGTCATGGTGAACGGCTTCGGTGCATCTGCAGCCGTCCCGTAGCCGCGCACGTCGTAGGCGAACACCCGGCGCCCCTCGGCGAGCCGGTCGAGGACCGGGTCCCACATCCGCCGGTCCAGGCCGAGGGAATACACCCAGCAGCACGGCGGGTCCCCTCGTGCCGCGGACGGTAACCGTCGTTTGCCCAGGAGGGACACTCGGGCTTCCGCGGACGGATACGAGCCGCACGGCCGCCGCGTACAACGCCGCCCGCGAATGTGCGGCCCGGCGGTTACGCCCGTCGGTACTCTCGGTAGCCGCGGTGCCGGTGTCGGTTGTGGCGGCCGCCTGGTTCACCACGTCACAGGCCACCTCGGTCTAGCTGTTGACACGCTCCAGGATGGTGACCGGCCTCGTTGGCCGTGAATCCGACAGCCGTAGCGGACGCCGCTTGCCCATCGATCAAGCCGGTTGCCCGATCGACTGCGAGCGTAGTCGCAGCGGAAGCCGAGCTGGCCTCAGCCAGCAGCAACCCGAACGCGAAACCGCCGCCCCAACGAACTTCGCAGGTTTCTCAGGATGCACTCACCTCTTCTTTTCGACGCCGAGAAACCGGCGCACCCCGTCCCCTTGCTCTCCGACTGTTCAGCGCGCCGATGCCACAACTTCCAAGACTTCGCTCCTCAGGGTGCCGAGAGCGAGCAGACCCTTACGTCGGCGCTTCGCAGGTCGGCAAGTACGCGGCGGGCAACCCGATCGGCATTGTCGGCGTCGCTGTGCACGCACAACGTGCGAGGGCTCACCTTCAGCTCCCGGCCCGACCGCGACCGCACCCGCTGCCCGGTCACCATGCGCACCGCTCGCGCTCCGACTTCGGCCGGCTCCCACGGTTTCTTGTCTCGCTCGAGGACCAGGGTGCCGTCGTCGGCGTAACCGAGTTCGGGGAATCCCTCCGTGACGACCTCGACACCGTGCTCATCGGCGACACCGGCGAACCGGTCGTCGAGCAGGAACAGGCGGGGCACGCCTGCGTCTGCGGCCGCTGTCGCGATCGCACCGGCCAGGTGCACATCGCGCGACGTCATTGCATACAGCGCTCCGTGCGGCTTGACGTGGGTCAGCCGGCTCCCGCACGCGGCCACGAAAGCCTGGACCGCCCCGATCTGGTAGGTGCAGTAATCACGGACCTCGCACGCGCTGACAGCCATCTCCCGTCGGCCGAAGCCCAGCATGTCCGGGAGAGCCACGTGCACGCCCACGTCGAGCCCGTTCTCGACCGCGTCGCGGACCGTGGCGCGGATCGTGCCGGGATCGCCGGCGTGGAATCCTGCCGCGACACTGACCGAGGTGACGGTGCGGATGAGTGCGGCGTCGTGGGGCATCTGCCAGCGCCCGTAACCCTCGCCGATGTCACAGTTGACATCGATCCGCGGCGCTCCGGCGCCCGTCATGCTGCGACGGAGGGCAGCGTCCGGTGGACGCGCACCCGCTCGAACGCGTAGGCGAGGCCGAACATGGTGTGCTCCGCGTGCGGGCGCGTCAGGATCTCCAGGCCGACCGGCACTTGTCCCGCGGCCAGGCCGGCCGGCACGGTGATCGAGGGCAGCCAGCTCTGCGACCCGATCACCGTGTTCGTCGGGAAGTTCAACGTGGTCCACTTCCCGGCCTCGATGTCGGAACGCCGCGGAGCGAGCACCTGGCAGGTCGGATACACCAGCCCGCTGAGACCCTGGACTTCCATCATGCCGACGAGCAGGCGTGAGAACGCTTCGCGCGCGAGGTACGCCTCGATGTAGACCCGCTCCGAAAGGGGGTCCTCCGGGCCGGCGGCGATTGCTTCCAGCAGATCCAGCCGGGAGTCGTAGCGCCCGGATCCGATGATCTCGGCGACGGAGCCGGCCGGGCCTTTGGGCCGCTGCGCCAGCCAAGCGTTCAGGTCGCGCTTCGACGCGAGCGTGTACATGGAGGTGCGCTCGATCCAGCCGCGCAGGTCGTCGATCGTCACGTCGATGAGCTCGGCCCCGCCCGCGACGAGCTGTCGCAGCGCTCCGCGCATGACTTCGTTGACCGGCGCGGCCTCGATGTCGCTGTCGCTGCCAAAGGCCGAGCGCAGCACGCCGAGTCGCCGTCCGACGAGTGCGTCCGGGACGAGGCAACCGCGGAAGCTCCCAGGCCTCAGGTGGTGAGTGGTCGAGTAGGTGGCGGTGAGCGGGTCCGCCGCGTCGAAGCCGGCGATGACGTCGAGGAGCCGGGCGGCATCTTCGACCGTCCGCGTCATAGGGCCGACCGTGTCCTGTGCGCCGACCAACGGGCTGCTGCCGGCGCGGCTGGTGAGGCCGGGGGTGGGGCGGACGCCGACGAGGTTGCACAGGGAGGACGGCAACCTGACCGAGCCACCGCAATCCGTTCCCAGGCCCGCGGCGGCGTAGGCAGCGGCGACGGCGGCCGCGGTTCCCGCGCTGGAGCCTCCCGGGTCGCGCTCCAGGTCGAACGGGTTGCGTGTCACCCCCGTCCGCGAGGAGTGACCGAACCACGAGGTCGCCCAGTCCGGCAAGCTGGTCTTCGCGATGACGATCGCGCCGGCGGAGCGCAGCGCAGCCACCGCACTGGCGTCGCGGTCCGCCTGGTAATCGGCGAACAGCTCGGACCCGAACGACGTCGGCATGTCCGCGGTCTCGAGATTGTCCTTCACGACCACCGGAACTCCGTGCAGCGGGCCGACCGGCCCGGACACGGCCAGTGCCCGGTCGAGCTCACCAGCCCGCCGCAGCGCACCGTCAGCGATGGTGACGACAGCGTTGAGGGCGGGCCCGGTCTGGTCGAGACCTGCGATGCGGTCGAGGTAGGCCTGGACGAGCTGCCGGGCGGTCGTCTGCCCGGCCACCTGCGCGGCCACCAAGTCGCCGATGGTGCTGTGTTCGAGCGCCAGCCCGTTGATCTCCATTGATGAACTCCTCGTGGTGCTTGGTCCGGGTGACGGTAACCTCACCAAACTTCAAAGGTCAAGCCTTTGAAGTTTGGTGATTTGCGCTTCGGTGGTCTTATGCAGGATCCTGGCGTCGATGAGTGAGTCAGCGCCGTTCCCCTTCGTGCCACGCCGGATCGACACGCGGGGCGCCGCCGAGCAGATCGCCGGCGAGCTGCGCGAGGAGATCGCCGCCGGTCGGTGGCATCCTGGCGACCGGCTCCCCGCCGAGTGGCAGCTGGCCGAGGGCTACGGGGTGAGCAGGGGAACCGTGCGCGAAGCGCTGCGCATCCTCACCTCACGCAGCCTGATCCGCTCGACCCGCGGGGCGAGTGGAGGAACCTTCGTCATCGCACCTCGCGCGGAGGAGATCGCCGACCAGATCGGCGACTACATCGTGCTGCACCTGCGCGCGGGCGAGCTGACGCCCGCCGAGGTGTACCACGCACGCCGGATCCTCGAGCGTGAATGCGTCCGCCTCGCCGCGCAACACCGCACCGACGACGACCTCGCCGCCATCGCTGCGCCCGTTGAGCGGGTGCGCGCGGATCCGGACATCGACACCGATGAGTGGCTGGCCGCCGACGTCGCCTTCCACACCGCCATCGCCGCCGCAGCGAAGAACCGCATCCTCGAGCTGGCGATGACGGCGGTCCACGCCGTCCGGCCGCGGACCAACCTGCCCCTGCGCGTCGCGCTCGACCGGGACACGGTGTGGTCGCAACACTCGGCGATCTTCGAAGCCATTCGCGACCAGCGTCCCGTCGATGCCGTGGCAGCGCTCGAGGCACACGTCGACTACCTCGACTCGCTCGCGGGTGCCAACTCTGGCGAACGTCTGGCGCGGCTCGAGCCGGACGCTTCTCCCAGTGCGGAAGGAAGCAGGCACTCGCCCGGCCAGGGCCTGTCCTCAAAGTAGTTGCCGTGACCTGCTTTGATCTTGGACCGTCGCGCGCAGGCATGCGCTGACCGATGAGCAGTGGCAGGTGATCGAGCCGTTGCTGCCGGCATCGGCCACGAAAGAACGTCCGCGGGTGGATGACCGGCGGGTGATCAACGGAATGCTGTTCAAGACCAAGACTGGGGTGGCGTAGCGGGATCTGCCGGAGCGGTATGGGCCGTGGAAGACTGTCTACAACCGGTTCTGGCGCTGGTCGCGCAACCCGACGTCGGTGCCGACCGAGTGGCCCGTTTGTTCGCTGGCTACTGGAAACGGGCGGATACCGGCGCGACCCGTGAGCCCCGCGTTTGACATCCGGGCCGGTGGCGAGCTGGCGGTGCGCATCGACGACAGGGTCATCAGCGGCATCGGCGCCGCCCGCAACCCCGTTCGTAACTGGGATGTCCCCCATGCGTCGCCGTGGAGCGCCAGACCGACGGATTGGTACGCAACGTGACCGCGCACGGTGAACGGATCCGTGAGAACGTCACCTCACGGGACCGACAGTGGGGCAGCTTCCACCAGCGGTAGCAGGTCCGGCGGTGACCTCGCCTCGGGCCCTGGTAGGCACGGCGGGCGCGCTTCTCTGCTCCACCACGCCATGAAGGTAGCCATCGGCGGCTGGCAAACGCTGAGAGCGCGACGCTGTCCTCACACAGTCCATACGGGACAGTCCTCGAGGGACCCGTCGGTCGGCCGGCAATGCCGATCGACCTCACAACCTCCTTCCGGCAATGGCAAAGCGGGTGATACGTCAGGCGGTGAACGCTGCTGCGCGAAACCTGTGGGGCGGTAGACATCGGGAAATGCCGGTCGACGTGGATCGCGAGCAGGATCGGAACTGCCCGGGCCACCGTCCGACGCCGCCTGCGGCGGGCGTCCCCGCCCGGGCCGGTCATCGTCGGCTTTGCAGGCGCGGACCGTTCCGACCGTTCTGGTGACGACGTCTGCGCGTCAACGACGTCCGGGGCTGATCGTCGGGCCGGGTGGCGGTGGGGGCCGTGTCGCCGCTGGTGCCGGTCGGACTGGGAGTTGCCTCGACGAGGCCGCACAAACTGGTGGACGGGTTGAGCACGTCAGGCTCGCTGAATGCGGGCTCACCGCGGCCGCCGGGTGAGAACGTGAATCTGCTGCTGATCGGGCTGGATTCGCGCAGGGCCAGTTCGGCAACCAGTTGCCGAAGGAAATCCTTCGGACCACCAGCCCCGCGTTCCGCCATGTCACCCAACGCAGAGACGTGTCCGCGGCTGCGGACACGATCGTCGAGCACCTTCTGGCCGGGTGACGAAGCGGTGTGTGCTCCCGGCGCCTGGTCAGAACGCGAGGAGCACCTTGCCCGAAACCGAAGCGTCAAGCGCGGTCGCGAACGCTGCCAGTGCGTCTCCGGCCGGGAATACGTGCGTGACGATCGGCTCGATCTTCAGGGATCCGTCGGCGAGTGCGGCGATGACCTCGTCGACCTCGTCGTTGAACCGGAACGAGCCGACGAGCCGCAGTTCCCGCGTGATGGCCGAAGCCACCGGGACCGGCTGGTCGCCCAGCGGCAGCAGGCCGACCATGACCACCGTGCCACCGCGCGTCGCACCGGCGATGGCGGAAGCCAGTCCACGGTGGTTGCCGGAGGACTCGATCACCACGTCCGCGTCGACCGCGGCGATCGCCGCGGCGTCGGTGGCCTTGAGCGTCTGCGTCGCTCCCACCGCGGCCGCGATCTCGAGCGGCTTGTCGTGCACGTCCACCGCCACGATTTCCCCAGCGCCGCCGCGATGGGCGACCGCAACGGCCAGGGCACCGATGGGGCCGCTCCCGACCACGAGCACGCGCTTGCCGCGCACGTCTCCAGCCTGCGAAACCGCGTGCCAGGCAACACCGGCAGGTTCGGCGAGCGCCGCGACACGGAGGTCGAGCCCGGCGGGCAGGACACGCAGCATCGTCGCCGGAAGCACGACATCGGCGGCGAAGGCTCCCTCGGTATGGGGAAACCGTGCGGCCGAGCCGAGGTAGCGCACTCCTGGCGAGAGGTTGGGGCTGCCGGCAGGAAACCGGACGTCGGTCGGCTCCCGGGTGGCCGGGTGGACGGCGACCGCCGTGCCGGCGGCCGGTCCGGTCCCGTCGGCCGCGGCGCTCGTGACGGTGCCGACCACTTCGTGGCCGAGCACCATCGGGGCCCGCAGGACCGATTCGCCGACGGCGCCGTGGCGCCAGTAGTGGAGGTCCGACCCGCAGATGCCGCCGTAGGCCACGGCGACCACGGCCTCCCCCGATCCGGGCTCGCGGACGGCGATCCGCTCGACGCGCACGTCGCCGGCGGCGTGGGCGACCACAGCTGTGGTGGTTGTCATGCACGTGCTCCGTTCTCAGACGACGACGGTCATGCCGCCGTCGACGAAGATGACCTGACCGTTGACGTAATCCGACGCGGGGGAGGACAGCCAGACGACCGGGCCGGCCAAGTCCGCCACCGTCCCCCAACGGCGGGCCGGGGTCCGGCCGAGGATCCAGCCGTTGAACGCCTCGTCGTCCACGAGGTTCTGCGTCATCTCGGTGTGGATGTACCCGGGGGCGATCGCGTTGATCTGCAGCCCGTCGGCGGCCCATTCCGCCGTCATGGCCCGCGTCAAGTTGCGCAGCGCGCCCTTCGCCGCCGTGTAGGGACCGATGGTCGGGCGGGCGAGATCGGTCTGGACCGAGCAGATGTTGACGATCTTCCCGGCCCGGCGCGGCACCATCCGGCCGGCGACGGTGCGGCCGACGACGAAGGCGCCGGTGAGGTCGATGTCGAGCACGCGCCGCCAGTCCGCGAGGCTGACGTCGAGCAAGGGTTCGCGGTGCTGGATGCCGGCGTTGTTGACGAGGACGTCGACGGCGCCGACGTCGGTCTCGATGGACTCGACGGCCGAGGCCACGGCGGTTTCGTCGACGATGTCGAACGCGCGGGCCGCGACCCGGTCGTCGCCGAACCGCGCGGCGAGCTTCGCCCGGGTGTCTTCCAGACGGTCCGGGTCGAGGCCGTTGAGCACGATCGTGGCCCCGGCGTCGGCGAGTCCTTCGGCGATGGCGAGCCCGATCCCGCGGCTCGAACCGGTGATCAGGGCGACGCGGCCGGTGAGGTCGAAGGCTGAAGTCATCTGGTTCTTCCCGATCAGTAGAACTCGACGGTGTTCACGCGGTTGAGCAAGTTTTCGCCGTCGAGCAGGCGCGTGGCGTTGGCGGCGAACAGCTCGGCGATGCGGCGGTCCTCTGCGGCGTCGAGCGCGGCGGTGTGCGGACTCACCAAGACGTTCTCGTGTGTCCAGAGTGGACTGTCAGCGGGCAGCGGCTCGGCTTCGAAGACGTCCAACGCGGCGAAGCCGACCTGGCCGGATTCGAGCGCGTCGATCAAGGCGGCTTCGTCGACGACGGTGCCGCGGCCGACGTTCACCAGGGTGGCGCCCGGCCGGAGAGCACCGAAGAACCGGCTGCCGAGGAGGTGTTCGGTCGCCGACGTGCCGGGCAGCGTGTTCACCACCGCATCGACCTCCGGCGCCACCTCGGCCAGGTGGTCGGGATGCACAACCCGGGCCACCCCTTCGACGACGACGTCGCGACGGCTCGTGCCGACCACCGTCGCGCCGAGCGCGTGGAGCTTCCGGGCGACAATCCGGCCGATCCCGCCGAGGCCGAGCACGAGCACCGTCTGGGAGCTGACCTGCCGCATCGTCCAGCGGCCGCTCCAGTGGCGGTCGCGCTGCTGACGGCTCAACCGGGGCAGGTTCTTCGCTCCGGCGAGCACGCCGAAGACGGCGAACTCGGCGAGCGGGCCCCCGTGCACGCCGGCGGAGGTGGTGAAGACGACGCGGTCCAGCTCGCCGGCGGTGAGCCCGGCGGCCTTGACCTGCCCGCCGCCGCCGGCGGCCATCGCGTGCACCCAGCGCAGCCGGTCGTTGGCGCGGACCGCCCGGGCCAGCGCCGCGGGGTCGACGTCGGGGATGCCGTAGAGCGCGTCGGCCGAGTCGATGGCCGCCTCGTAGGCGCGTTGCCGCTCTGGTGTCCGCCGCCAGGACGGGTCGCCGGCGAAGTCGGCGGGCCAGCGCATCGGCGGGAGGAGCTCGTGGTCGACCACGAGATCGATCCGAGGCTCCAGCTCCACGATGCGGGCACAGTCCGCTTCGGACAGCGGGGCGGCGACCGCGACCCTGAGGTGAGCTTCCATCAGACCGGCTGCTTCCGCAGCGCGTCCACCTCGGCGTCGAGCCGAGCCTCCCGGGCGACGATCTCCTCGACCGCTGCGAGCGCTTCCTCCGCGCGGCGCGGCGGGATGACGATCACGCCGTCGCCGTCGGCCACGACGATGTCGCCGGGGTTGACGACCACGCCCCCGATCGCGACCGGTTCGCCGATCGTGCCGGGGCCGTTCTTGAACGGACCGGCCGGCGTGAGCCCGCGGGCGAAGACCGGCACGCCGAGGGTCCCGATGATCGCGCCGTCACGCACGTAGCCGTCGACGACGGCGCCGGTGGCCCCGAACACGGCGAACCGCTGGGCGAGGTTGTCGCCGATGATCGCGCGGCCTTCGTAGCCGAAGGCGTTGATCACGACGAGGTCACCGGGGCGGATGTGGTCGAGTGCGGCGATCACGGCCTTGTTGTCGCCGGCGACGGTGAGCACGGGCAGCGCGGTGCCGACGGCCTTCGCCCCGTTCCAGATCGGCGCGATGCCGCCGTCGACGATGTTGAGGCGGTCGAGGGCGTCCCCGAGGTTGGCCACGGAGTGCTCGCGGAACCGCTCGAGCACGGCTCCGTCGACGCGCTCCCACGTCCTGCCCACGCGCACGTTGTCCTGGGTCACTGGGTCCATCCCGTCCAATCTAGAAGTGCGAACACATTCTCATTTCGTGTGGCGATTGTGCCTCCGTCATCCGCCGGAAACAAGACCCTAACCGAACTTGACCTGGCGTTGAACACTGAGCCTTGACCGTCCCAAAATGAGAATCTACTCTCATCTGCGATGCGGGTCGCAGTCCTCACCGGGACGCCGACTGGCAGTCACCGCGGTTCAGCGCACCATGGCAGGACACCGTTCCCCGGGGTCCGCGACACCGAAAGTGAACTCATGACCACGTCAGATCAGCTCGACCCGCCCGCGGTCGACGTCGCCACCCCGAGCGGCCCGGTCGTCCGGAAAGCCACGATCGCCGGCTCGATCGGCTCCTTCGTCGAGTGGTACGACTACGGGATCTACGGCCTGCTGGGGACCTACCTGGCGATCAACATCATGGGAGAGGCCGGCGCCGGCGGCCTCTTCCTCACCAACGTCGGCTTCCTCGTCAGCTTCATCGCCCGCCCGTTCGGCAGCATCATCTGCGGGTACCTCGGCGACCGGCTGGGCCGGAAGTCACTGCTGGCCGCGTTGCTGGTGCTCATCTCCGCCGCGACCGCCGCGATCGGTCTCATCCCCTCCCACGCGACCATCGGTGTCGCCGCCCCCGTGCTGCTGGTCGCCCTCCGGGTGCTTCAGGGCTTCTCCGCAGGAGGCGAAGTCGCCGGCGCGATGTCCTTCGTCGGCGAGTACGCACCGACCTCGCGACGCAACTTCGCGATGAGCTTCATCGCCGTCGGCTCGTTCGTCGCGCTGATGTTCGGCAGCGCCCTCTCCGCCGCCCTCATCACCGTCCTCGGCGACAACACCATGACCTCGTGGGCGTGGCGGATCCCGTTCCTGCTTGCGGTCCCGCTCGGGTACGTCGGGTTCTACATCCGCCGCCGGCTGGAGGAGACCCCGCACTTCCAGGCATTGCGCGAGCGGAACAGCGTCCCGCGCAACCCGCTGAAGACGACGTTCACCTCCAAGCGGCACCTGAAGGCGATCGCGCTCACGATCTTCCTGCCCGCGCTCAACGGACCGGGGTACTACCTGCTGTTCGTGTACATGCCGACCTACCTGAAGACCTCGCTCGGCAAGGGGCACAACTTCTCGATGCTGCAGGCGCTCGCCGTCACCGCGTTCAGCCTGGTCGCCATCATCATCTGCATCCCGTTCATGGCCCGGCTGTCCGACCGCATCGGCCGCAAGCCCGTGCTCACCGCCTCCGCGGTCGCGATGGCCGTCGTGTCCTACCCGATGTTCCTGCTCATCACCTCCGGCACCTTCGCGCTCGCCGCCCTCGCCACCGTCGTGCTCGCGGTCGCCTTCTCCGGGCACGCCGCCGTCGTCCACACCGTGCTCGCCGAGATGTTCCCGACCACCGTGCGGTATTCGGCTTACAGCATCGGGTTCAACGTCTCGACCGTCATCTTCGGCGGCAGCGCCCCGCTGGTGATGACCGCGCTCATCAAGGCCACGGGATCCAGCCTGGTCCCGGCCTTCGCCTCCATCTTCACCGCCCTGATCACGCTGGTCTCCATCGCGTTCCTGCGCGAAACCAAGGGCCGGCCACTCGCCGCCCGCTGAACCGCACAACCCCGGGAGACACCACCATGGGAACCACCTCAGTGGCCGTCGTCGCCGATCTCGGCGAAAGCTTCGGCAACTACACGATCGGCGACGACGACGCCCTGCTCGGCCTCGTCACCGCGTCGAACATCGCCTGCGGCTTCCACGCGGGAGACCCCCGCGTCATGGACCGGACGGTCGCCGACTGCATCTCCCGCGGCATCGAACTGGGCGCGCACCCCGGGTACCCGGACCTCGTCGGATTCGGCCGCCGGCTCATCGAGGCGACCGAGGAGGAGATCCGCACGGACGTCCTCTACCAGCTCGGTGCGCTCGACGCCTTCGCGAGGGTGCACGGCGGGACGATCACCCACGTCGCGCCACACGGCCGCATGGGCTCGATCGCCCAGACCGACGCCAAGCACGCCCGCGCCATCACCGACGCCGTCGCCGCGTACAACCCGGACTACGTCGTCATCTGCCAGCGCGGGCTGCTCGCGGAAGAAGCCCGCAAACGCGACCTCGAAGTCGGATACGTGTTCCTCGCCGACCGCGGCTACGGCGACGACGGCATGCCGGTCGCGCGGTCGCACCCCGGCGGCCTGATCCACGACCCCGCTCTCATCGGCGAACGCTCCGCCCAGGTCGTGCGGGACAGGACCGTCCGCTCGGTCGACGGAAACGTCGTGCCGCTGGGCCACGACGCCGACGTCCTGCTCCTGCACGGCGACCACCCCACGGTGCTCGAGAACGGCACGGCGTTGCGGGCCGCGCTCGACGCGGCGGGGATCCGGGTCACCGGCCTGCGCGACGTCCTGACCGAGAAGGCGAAGGCGGCACTCGCCCGCTGAAGACGATGACCACCGACCAGCCCTCCCCCATCACCGTCGAGCCGTACGGCGACTCGGCGGTGATGGTCACCATCCCGCACGACGACCAGGCAGTGCGCCGCGCCGCGATCGTCGTGTTCCGCGACCGGTTCCTCGCGCGCCGGCCGCCCGGGGTGCTCGACGTGGTCTCGGGCCTCGAGTCCCTGCTCGTCGAGTTCGACCCGCTGGAAACTTCGGCGCAGCACGTCGAATACGCGGCGCGCCTGCTGGCGGATTCTTCGGCGGCCGAAGTACTGGCGCCGCATCGCGCGGTCCGCGAATTCGCCATCCCGGTCGTGTTCGACGACGAGACGGGACCCGATTTGTCTTCCGTGGCCGAGGAGATCGGCCTGGCACCCGGCGAGGTCGTCGATGCGATCGCGGCGTCCGTCTTCACGATTTCCCTGCTGGGGGCGGCGATGGCGCCGATGATGGACGGCCTGCGGGTGCCCCGGCCGGTGCGCCGGCGCGCCGAACCGCGCACGGACGTCGCACCCGGGGCGATCATGATCGCCGGCACCAACGCGATCATCCAGCCGTTCCCCGGCCCGACCGGCTGGCGGGTGGTCGGCCGGACGCCGCATACGATCGTCGACATCACCCGTCCCGAACCGGTGTCGTTCGGCACCGGCGACGTCGTGCGGTTCGTCCCCGTCAGCCCGGCCGAAGCGAAGGCTTGGGACGGCTGCTTCCTGCTCCCGGCGGAGGTGCCGGCGTGACGACCGTGGCACTCGAGATCACCGGCACCGGATGGCTCACGACGTTCCAGGACCTCGGCCGGCGCGACACCGAACGCCTCGGCGTCCCCACCGGCGGCGCGGCCGACCAGCACTCCGCCGTCGTCGCGAACGTCCTCGCCGGCAACCCGCGCGGCGCGACGCTCCTGGAAAGCCTCGGCGGTCTGGCTTTCGTCCCCGATCACGACGTTTTGGTCGCCGTCACCGGCGCGCCGGCCCGCGTCACCGTCGGGGGCGCACCGGTCGGCGGCTGGTCGCCGGTGGTGGTGCCGGCCGGTACGGAGCTGCGCGTCGACGACGTGCGGCTCGGTTGCCGGAGCTACCTGGCCGTGCACGGCGTGCTCGGCGCGGACACGTTCCTCGGCAGTGCGGCCCCGGACGCGCGGATGGGCTTCGGCCAAGTCCTCACCGCGGGCACCCGGGTGCTGCTCGAAACGGAGTTCCGCGGCTTCGCCCAGCCCGTGTTCCGGCTCCCGGTCCCGACCTTGGCACTCGACAAGGGACCGTGGCGCATCGACGTCGTCGAAAACCACGGCAGCACGGCGATTCCCGGCATCCGCGAGCTGATCGCGGAGTCGTCCTATGTGGTCACCGGCCGTTCCGACCACGTCGGCCTCCGGCTCGCCGGACCGGTCCGCCACCCGGCGGACCAGACCGAGATCGTCTCGCACGGTGTGCCGATCGGAGCCCTGGAAATCCCGCACGCGGACGAGCTCATCGTCCTCGGCCGGTACCGGAGCCTGACCGCCGGCTACCCGATCGTCGGCGTCGCCGCACGCACCTCGCTCCCCTTGCTCGGCCAGGCCGGTCCGGGACGGGAACTGCGGTTCCGCTGGATCGACCGCGAGACCGCGGTCCGCCAAGCCGTCCAGCGGGAAGCGGACCTGCGCACGCTCGAACGGGCCGCGGCCGGCGCGCTTGCCAGGAACAAACTGAGAACGTAGTCTCAAATGAGAACGTGGACTCAGTTCGTGGATGGAGGAGAACGGTGACGACCCTGGCCGGCAAGACCGCGCTGATCACCGGCGCCGGCAGTGGCATGGGCCGGGAAACCGCCCGGCTGCTCGCCGCGGACGGCGCCGCCGTCGCGCTGCTCGGCCGACGGCAGGACGTGCTCGACGGTGTCGCTAAGGAGATCCGCGCCGACGGCGGAACCGCCCTCCCGATCGCGGCGGACATCACCAGCGCGGACGACCTGACCCGGGCCCTCGGCCGGGTGCACGCGGAGCTCGGCCCGGTCGACGTTCTCGTCAACAACGCGGGCAGCTCGTCGTCGGTGCTCAACCCCCAGTGGCTGCCGCACGAGGAATGGCGGCAGGTCCTGGAGGTGAACCTGACGGCCGTCTTCCAGCTGACCCAGGCGGTACTGCCCGGCATGCTGGACCGCGGCGCCGGGACGATCGTCACGGTCTCCTCGCTCGCCGCCGTCACCCCGAACCTGCTCGGCGGGGCCGCCTACGGCGCGGCCAAGGCCGGCGTCCGCAACTTCATGACGTTCCTGCACACCACCTTCCGCAACCAGGGCCTGCGCGCCATCACCGTGCTGCCCGGCGAAGCCGACACTCCCATCCTCGACAGCCGGGCCCGGCCGCCGGCCGCCGATGAACGCGCCCACATGGTGCAGCCCGTGGACGTCGCCGAGGCGATCCGCCTCGCCGTCGGCCTGCCCCAGCGGGTCGTCCTCCAGGAGATCGTCGTCGCCCCGACCCGGCAGCGCGACACGTCGGCCGACCTCGAAATCAGCCGGTGGACCGGCGCTCCGACACCCCGCCCCTGACCGTCTCCCAGGAGAACCGCGTGACTCTCACCCTGCAGCCCGAGTTCGCCCCCGCCGAAGCCGTCGCCCGGATCGCCGCGGCGTCGCGCCGCAAGCAGCAACCGCAGTCCTCCGGCGACCTCGTCTCGCTCGCCATGGGCGAACCGGACTTCGACACGCCCGCGCACGTGACCGAGGCGGCGAACGCCTCACTCCGCGCGGGACGCACCCACTACTCGCCACTGCTCGGCGAACTCGCGCTCCGGGAAGCGCTTGCCGAAAAGCTCTCCGGGATCACCCCCGCTTCGCCCGCCGACATCCTCGTCACCCAGGGCGGCACGGCCGGTCTCGCCGCGTCGATCCTCGCCATCGTGAACCCCGGCGACCGGGTGGTGATCCCGGACCCCACCTACTCTCTCTACGCCGACCTGGTCAGCATGGCCGGCGGCGTCGTCGATCCCGTGCCGCTGGCCGACGACCTGCACTGGGACCTGGACCGGCTGGGAGCCGCCCTGGCCGGCGCGAAGCTGTTCGTGTTCTGCAACCCGGTCAACCCGACCGGGATCGTGCACAGCCGCGAGGAACTGGAGGCGCTCGCCCGGATGCTCGAGGGCACGCCGACCCTGGTGATCTCCGACGAGGCCTACTCCGATCTCGACTACACGGGCCGGCCGTTCACCTCGGCGATCGCGGTCGACGGCCTGCGCGACCGGACGATCTACTGCCAGACCTTCTCCAAGAGCTACGCGATGACGGGCTGGCGCGTCGGCTACCTGTGGGGCCCGCGGCCGCTCATCACGTCGGCCGCGCGGATCCACAACACCTTCAACGGCTCGGTGAACACGGTCGCCCAGGACGCCGCGCTCGCCGCGGTGCGCCACGGTGACGCCGACATCGCCCGGATGCGGGCCGCGTACGAGCGGCGCCGGGAAATCATGCGGACCGGGCTCGCCGCGATCCCCGGCCTGACGCTGAGCGCGCCCGAAGGCGCGTTCTACCAGTTCCCCCGGTACGACCTGGACATCCCGTCGGCGGACCTCGTCGCGAAGCTCGTCGAGTTCGGTGTCGCGGTGCGGCCGGGCGCGGAGTTCGGTGCGCACGGCGAGCACCACCTGCGTCTGTCGTACGCGGCGAGTGAGGAAGCGATCGAAACCGGTGTCGTCCGGCTGGGCGAGGGCTTGGCGGCTTTGCGCCGCTCGTAGGATCGTTTCACCATCGAGGGAGGGGCGGACCGGGTCGTGCGCAGTGACACGGAACGAAACCGGCGGCGGCTGGTCAAGGCGGCCGCGTTCCTGGCGAGCCGGAGCCGGACCGAGGTGAAGATGGCCGAGGTCGCCGAACGCGCCGAGGTGGCGGCCGCGACCGCGTACCGCCACTTCGGCTCGGTCGAGGAAATCCTCGCGGAGTACCGGTTCGACGTCGGCCTGCGGCTGCTCACGTTCAGCCAGAAGACCCAGAGCCACGGCGTCACCCTGCTCTCCGAGGTGAGCGCCGAGTGGGTACGCCTGGTCGTCAAGCACGGCCGCGCGATGGTCCACACCCGCTCCGACGAAGGCTATCTGGCCCGCCTCCGCTCCGGCGCGCACTACCTCACGGTCCAGGCGGACGCTCTCGCCCGCCCGATCTCCGAAGCCGCGGAGGAACTCGGCCTCCCCGCCCCCGGCGACGAAGGCCACTTCCTCTGGAACATCCTGTTCGACCCCCGAGAAATCTTCGACCTCAAGGACACCGTCGGCCTCACGGAGGACCAGATCAGCCATCGCCTCGTGGCGGCGTACTGCGGGAGCCTCCGCGGCTGGACACTCGAAGGAGCGGTCGATCACTAGCCCCGGCCCGGGGCCGAGCTTGTTCAGCGAGGAGCGCGACCTGAGCTCTGCCGCACGACAAGCCGCGGCGGAGTGACGAATTCGCCCGCCGGCGCCGCCTGCCCTTCCGCGCGGGCGATGGCCCGCTGCACCGCGGTCGCGGCTTGTTCAGCGGGGTCCTGACTCACCGACGTCAGCTCGACATTGCGCAGGGTCGCCAGGCGGGTGTCGTCGTAGCCGACCACCGAAACGTCGCCCGGCACGTCGATGCCGCGGATCGCGGCGATTGCCGCGCCCTTGCTCGTCCGCGGTCTGGTGCGCAAGATCCGGGCTACTTGAGCCCATCTCGGGGCACGGTCACAGCCCGCTATCGACGCCTGCGGACATGCGGCTATTCTCCGATCACACACGACAACGCCACCTGGGGAGGATGGGAGAGGCGGCCGCGCTCGTCATCGAGCCCACCCGCAGGATGGAGCGATGGACCGCCCGAGTCGGCGGCGCAGAGGCGATCTTCAGCTGTGCGCCGCTCGTCGAGGACCACACCGCCGCCCGCGCGTTGCCGCGGGTGTGGGCAGGACGCGGCCTGGGCGTGCCGGCCCAGGACCTGCCGGGCCTCGTCGCTGCACTCGGCGAAGTGATGAAGACGCCCCTTTACTGGCGGTCGCGGCAACCCGTCGCTGACGCCCCGGTCTGGTCAGCACCCAGGCCGGACCCCGACGACGGGTTCGTCTACGTCGCCGGCCCCTGCGGCCGCCTTGACGACACCGTCGGCTACCGCCCGGTCTACACCTTCACCATCGCCTTGACCGACATGCGGGATCTGCGGATCCGGTTGACCGCCCACCTCGGGAAATGAGCCGGTGCCACGGTCAGGCACGCACTGCCTCAACGAGAGCCATTCACGTTCTGTTCACTTTCTTGACGTCTGATGGAACACGTCAACCGCGCGAGCACGACGTACAAGACGGAGACCTATGAGCACGCCGACCCTGGACACGATGGCATCCGAGCAGCTGGACACCCAGCTGACCCAGCTCAAGGATCGGCTGACCCACGACTTCGCCGGCCTCGCTCCCGCCCGGGTCCACGACCTGGTCAACAACGGACGCACACGCTTCGCCGAAGCCCGCATCCACGCCTTCGTCCCCATCCTCATCGAACGCGCGGTCCGCACCACCTTGGCCACCTCGCCAGCCAAACGCCGTCGCGACTGAACCAGCGCGAAGTCAACCGTCCGCGGTCCCGGCGTCCCACGCTCGCCCGGCGAGCAGATTTCCCACCCACTGGCACGCCGTGCGGCACAGAGCCCTCTCATCACCACGCACGCGGGTCACCAAGATCTCGTCAGCCCACAACATCAAGGCCGTGGCATCACCTGTGGTGGGTGTCAGGCCGACGACCCACTGGCGCCCGCCCACCTTGAGCACCCGCTCCGCGGTCGTCCATTGCCCTTTCGAGGTCATGGTCACCGACCAGCCCGGCAGTGTCGCAAAGTCGCGCACCAAGGCCACTGGGGCCTCGCCGATGATCTCGTTCCGCTGACGTTCGCCGTTCACCTGACTGACTTTCGCACACCCTGACCGTCAGAATCTTCTGATCGGACGACGACCCCACCGCCAAGTCGCGGACAAACTGACCCTGCTCGCCGCGGCGGCGTCATGCCACGTGGACGTGATCGAACCCGAGCACGCTCTGTTCCGCCCTCGCTGTCGTGGCACTCGCCCCCTATGACCTCCGCCGCGGACTTTTACCAGGGCCTACCATCCCCTCGCGCTCACCGAGCCCCGTTGACGAATCCGAAACAGGCCGAGCAACACCGGCCGCATCCGAAACCGCATCCCCGGCGACGCGCCGGGAACCGACCTGAGCGTCGTGACGACGCTGGGTATCACCCAGCCCGACGACCGGAGCGATCCGGTAGGCCGGTGCGACCTGCTCCAGCGGCGCAGCCACCGCCCACGGGGCAGTGGTGTCTTCGCGTGGCGTGGGCTTGGCCGGTTGCCCGGCCGCCGGGCGTCCAGTCAGTCAGCGCCGGGATCACGTGCTCGGCCCCGATCGCCCGCACTACCGGAGCAGTCGAGCGCAGCACGGGTCGACGTCACCGGAGAGACCGCGTGCAGCACGGGCTCCGTAGCCGGCCGCAAAGCCGACAACACCGGCTCCGCCGCAGTCAGCACCGGACGGGTCAGCGGCGCGAGCACGGGCTAGAGCCCGCTCGTCACCGGCTGCACCACCGGGTACGGCGAGCCGTCCGGCTGGGTGCCGATCGCGCCGATCATCGCGTTCGGCAGCTGGGAGAAGTCCGGTTCCAGCCGGAGCACTTCCCGTGCGGTCGCCAGCCTGACAACGGCCCAGCCGGGTCCGTTGTCCACCCATTGATGGTCAATCACCTGACGGCGGTCGACGCCGAGTGCAGTGACGATCCGCTTGAGGTACTCCTCATCGATTGCGCCGCTGCGAAGGGTGGGCGGCGCGGCGAAGGACAGCGTCTCCCGGTGTCGGCGCACTTCGATCAGGCCCGCCGCGCATTCCTGCACGACCTGGTCCTTGGGGGAACCGTTGTGGTGGAGCCAGGCGTGCACAGTACCGAGCGTGGGGTGGCCTGCGAACGGTAGTTCGCCGCCGGGTGTGAAGATCCGCACCCGGTAATCCGCGTCGGGTGTGGTGGGCGCCAGCACGAACGTGGTCTCGGACAGGTTCGCCCACCGGGCCACCCGCTGCATCGTGTCGCCGTCGAGGTCGTCGGCGTCGGCGTCGAGGACCACGGCGACCGGGTTACCGAGATAGGGAGTGGGAGAAAACACGTCGACCTGGGCGAACGGGCGAGTGCGGAAACGCGTCAGGCGAGCCATCGTCGTCCCTCTCCGGCAAGCACCCGACCGAACTGGAGCTCCGGGAAATGTGCGCCGGAGCCGAGGGTTCGGCCGTCTTCGAGTTCGCGGAACAGCCGCTCGCGGATACGCCGCGCGAGTGCGGGGTCGACGTCGCCCATGGAGCTCCAGGTGGACTCGTCGAGCTGGACCGGACAGACGATCGAGTCTCCGAGCAGGATCGCGCGCTGCTGTGCGGAAGAAACGATGACGCACAGATGCCCGGGGGTGTGCCCCGGTGTCATGGTCAGGGTGACGCCCGAGGCCACAGTCGTGTCCTGGTCGACGAGCCGCAGCCGGTCGCCGTGTTCGGCGGTGACGCGCAGGCCGTGCCGGATGTGGTCGAGCAGCCTCTCCGATGGTCCGTCGACGAAGTGGTGCCAGTCGCCCGTGCCGAACCAGATGGTGGCGTGGGGGAACACCGGGACGGCGTCGAGGTCGAACAGCCAGCCACAGTGGTCGGAGTGCAAGTGGGTGCAGATCACGTCAGTGATCTCGGCCGGCGCGACGCCGAGGGCGCGCAGCCCGAGCGGCAGCTGACCGCCGATGAGGAAGCGGCGGGGGCCGGCGTCGTCGAGGTCGGGTCCCATACCGGCATCGACGAGGATGATTCGGTCCTGGCTGCGGATGAGAAAGCAGCCAATGGGCAGCCAGGCCATACCGTGGCGGGTGAAGAGGTCCTCGTGGCCATCGGGGCGGGCGTGGTCGCCGAAGTAGGCGGGCGAGGCCCGGAAGACGCCGTCGGTGAGCGGGTGAATGTCGATGTCGCCGATAAGCATTGAATTCCTTCAGCGGAGGCGGTTGCGCAGTGTGCCGAGACCGGTGATCGACACTTCGATGAGGTCGCCGCTGCGCAGGAACGCCGGCGGGTCGAAGCTGAGCCCGACACCGGCCGGAGTGCCGGTCGCGAGCACGTCACCGGGCAGGAACGAGATCCCCGCCGACAGGGTCGCGATCAGCTCGGGCACGGCGAAGATCAGGTCCTTGAGGCTCGCATGCTGCCTGCGCTCGCCGTTGACTTTCGTCTCGACTTCCAACGCGGCGATGTCCGGGACTTCGTCCGCGGTCACTGCGTAGGGACCCATCGGGCAGAACGTGTCCAGCGACTTGCCCAGCAACCACTGCCGATGCGCGTGCTGCAGGTCGCGCGCGGTCACGTCGTTGACGATCGTGTAGCCCCACACCTGCCCGCCGACGCCGACGATGACGGCGAGCTCGCCCTCGTAGTCCACTTCGGACGTCACGCCGGGATGCGGGTCGATCTCGGCCTCGGTGCCGATGACCGATGTGGTGGCCTTGGAGAAGAAGACCGGCTGCTTGGGCTGTCCGCTCCCGTCGCCATAGGCGCTGCTCCCGTATTCTGTCACGTGGCTGTGGTAGTTCAAGCCGACGCAGAAGATGTTCCGTCGCGGCCGGGGAATCGGGGCCAGCAACCGCAGCTGTTTCAGCGGCAGTTCAGGTCCGGCCGAGCTTTCCAGCGCCGGCCGGACGGTATCCCAGGACTCGATAGCGGCGAGCAGCCCGCCACCGTCGGGCAGCAGGTCGGTCACGTCGCGGACGATCTCGCGGTCGAGTTCGGCCACGCCGACCCGCTCATCGGTGCCGGTGGTGAAGGTCACCAACTTCATGCGCTGTACCTGCCTTCCAGCGGTGGTGGCTATGCGGGCGGCTGCCAGGTGCCGTCGAGCGCGACGCCGGCGGCCGCGGCGATCCTGTTTCGCGATTCCAGCAGCCGGGCCTGCAGCGCGTGTAGGTCCACGTCCACGAGGGCGCCGTCGCGTTTGACCACGCGACCGGCGACGAGCACGGTGTCGACCAGGCCGGGATGTCCGGCGGCCACGATCGTGCCGACCGGGTTGTTGAACGGGAACACGGTCAGGTCATCGGCGCGCAGCAGGATCAGATCCGCGTCCTTGCCGGGCGTGAGGCTGCCCGTACGGGTACCGAGCCCACATGCGTCGGCACCGTCGAGCGTGGCGAACTCCAGGACGTCGCGCACGCCGAGAGTGCCGTCGAGTCCGCGCTGGGCGGCGAAGGCGGTGCGCATGGTGGAGAACATGTCACCACCTGCTGCCGGGGAGTCGTCGGTGGACAGTGTCGGGCGCAGGCCGGCGGCCAGCATCCGGCCGGTTTCCGGCAAGCCGATGCCCATCTTCAGCTCGACGTCCGGGCTGATCGATACCGAGCTGCCGGCGTCGGCGAGCATGCGCAGCTGGTCGTCGCTGATGCCATTGGCGTGGACGAAAGTCGTGGTGTCTCGCAGGAGCCCGTGCTCGAAGAGTTCGGCGATCGGACGGCCGCCGGTCCCTCCGGTCTCGATGTGGACTGTGGTGCGCAGCCCGAGTTCGGCGGCTAGTTTCAGGTCCTCGGCGACGATGTCCATCGTGGTCATTTCCGGACCGCGCAGGGCCAGCGCCATGGTCACCAGACCATCGTCGGAGAGGAGACCGGAGCGGATCCGGCGAACTTCGGTCTCGATCGGGTCGGAGGTGCGGAACCCGGCGCCGAAGCCGAAGACCGACCGTCCCGCGGTGTCCCGCAGGGCCGTGACTGCGGCGTCGGTGTGCTCGGGGGTCTGCGCGCAGTGGAACCAGTCCAGCATCGTCGTGACGCCGGAGCTCAGGGCCTCCAGCCTGCCCAACAGGTTCCCCAGATAGACGTCCTCCGGCCGGTAGTGCGGTTTCACGGTGTCGTGCATCGCCACCAGGTACTGCATGAACGTCCAGTCCACGCCGACACCGCGGAAGGCGGTCTGCCAGGTGTGCCGGTGGGTGTCGACGAAGCCGGGCATGACGATCCGGCCACTCGCTTCGATCACCTCGGCGTCCGGGGCGTCGATCCGTTCGGCGATCTCGGTGATCACACCGTCGGTGATCAGCAGATCGGCGCGGGCGAGGGTGCCGACCGCCGGGTCCATGCTGACCACGGTGCCGCCGGTGATCAGGGTCCTCATCGGGTGAACTCCTCCGTCAAATTGTCCGAATTCTCATGTGGTTGCTTTAGCGACCTGGCCGGCCGCCACGAGCACGTCGTCGACCAGGTCTGCGGTGTCTTCGGTGCCAGCGGCCAGCCGGACCAGGCCGAGCGGCACCCCGGACTCGGCGATCTGCTCCTCGCTGAGCATTCCGCGCCACATGGCCGCCGGATGCACGGTGAGCGACTCCACGCCACCGAGGCTCGCCGAGCGTCGTGGGTACTTCAGCTTCCCGAGGAACGCGTCAGCCGCGTCGAAACCACCGTTCAGCTCCAGGGCCAGTACCCCGCCGAAGCCGGTCATCTGCTTGTTCGCCAATGCCTGCTGCGGATGGGACGGCAAGCCCGGATAGTGGACTCGCGCCACCGCCGGATGCCCCTCCAGCGCCTCCGCCAGTGCCTGTCCGTTGATGTTGTGCTGCTTCACTCGCAGCGGCAGGGTTCGTATGCCTCGCAACAACAACCAGGCGTCGAACGGTCCCAGTGTCGCGCCGGTGAGCACCGCGGTGTCCCAGACCCGGTTGAGAAGTTCCGCCGGCCCGGCGAGTACGCCGGCGGAGACGTCGGTGTGCCCGTTGAGGTACTTGGTCGCGCTGTGCCACACCACGTCGATGCCAAGTTCGGCGGGGCGTGTGTTCAAGGGCGTGGCGAAGGTGTTGTCCGCCAGAGTGATCACGTTGTGCGCTCGGGCCAGGTCCGCGACCGCGGCCAGGTTGGTGATCTGCAGGAGCGGGTTGCTCGGCGACTCCACCAGGATCAGCCGGGTCTTGGGTGTCAGCGCCCGCTCGAACGCCTGGGGGTCGCGCTGGTCGACGACTGTGGTCGAGACTCCGAGTCTCGGCAGCAGGTTCTGCAGGACCGATGCGGTGCCGCCGTAGGTCGACTTCTGCCCGATCACGTGGTCACCGGCGGAGACGAGGGCCAGCACGGCGGTGGTGAGCGCGGCCATCCCGGACGCGGTGACCATCGCGGCTTCGGTGCCCTCCAGTTCGGCGACCACGGCGGCGACCTGCGCGTGGTTGGGGTTGCCGTAGCGGGTGTAGAAGTCCTTGCCCCGTGGATCGACGGCCGCCTGGGCGAACTGGTTTGCGTCCTCGGCCCAGAAGGTCGCCGTCTGGTAGATCGGCGGGGCCACGGCGCGGCTGGGATGGACGTCTCGGTCCGCGTGGATGGCGACCGTGCTGTTACCTGCCATGGCGCTCCTTCCGTGGGGTGTATTCGATCACCAGTGTGATCGACGGGGACGCAGGCACGGGTGTGTCTGCGCAATTTTGGCAGCAAGTTGCGCGCGGACACGCGTGCACGGTTGTGCTAGGAGCTCTCGCAGCGCAATAATCTGCCAATATGGATGAGGTGGACCGTGCGATTCTGGCCGTACTGGAGAAGGACGGGCGGATCAGCAACGCCGACCTGGCCGAGCGGGTCGGGTTGTCGCCCTCGCCGTGCCTGCGGCGCGTGCGAAGGCTTGAAGAGATCGGGGTGATCCGTGGGTACCAGGCGCTCGTCGATCCCGGCGCTGTCGGCCGAGGACTGCGGGTGTTCGCCGGCGTCCGGCTACTCCGGCATGCCCGAACCGACGTCGTCGCGTTCGAGCGCGCAGTCGTCGCTCTGCCCGAGGTGGTGTTCTGTCACCACATCACCGGCAATTACGACTACCTCCTGCACGTAGAGGTCGCCGACCTGGCCGCCTACGAGGATTTTCACGCCAACCGGCTGGCTGACCTGCCAGCCGTGGCCACCGTCACCAGCTACATCACGATGAAGACCCTCACCTGAGCCGATCCCGGCCGGACGGCACACCCCGGACCATGTTGCGCATCAGGTGTCGCCATTCCGCCGGGACATCTCAGCGGCTACTTGAGACTGAGCGGCAAGGCGGGGTCCGGCCAGACTCGGGTCCAGGTGCTCGGTGAGTCGCTCGTTTACAGCGGCTACCTGCCGTCATTGGTGTGGCTCTCTCGTGGCATGAGTCGCGCCGAAGCACTGCGCGAGGAGTGGCTGGACAGTGGTCAGTCCTGCTCGAGTAGCGGTGCCCTCCCTTGCTGACATCGACGCGTCGAGGCAAGGGAGAACCGGATGCCGGTGATCATCGGGATGGATCCGCATAAGCGGTCGGCCACGATCGAAGTGATCAACGAAATCGGTGACATCATCATGACCGGGAAGTTCGGCACGGATCAGCTCGGCTATGCCGAGATGCTGGCCGTCGGGCGCCGGTTCAGCGACCGGGTGGGGGCGATTGAGGGCTGCGATGGTGTCGGCCGGCACATCGCCACCGCTTGGTTCACGACGGCGAGACCATCCTGAACGTGCTGGCGAAGTTGTCCGCGCAGGTGCGGGTTTTCGCGACCGGCAATGGCCGCAAGACCGACCCGGTCGACGCGCACTCGGTGGCTCTGGTCGCGCTGCGGACCCCGAATCTGGTCCGTCTCCAAACCGCCCCTGAGCTGATCAGGATGGGCGTGTTGGTCAACCGCCGCCGCCACGCCGAAGCCGCCGCGACGCGCTACGGCCTCGATACCCGCGCGATCCTGGTCGAGGTCGGCCGGCGCGGCATGGTCCGCGGCCAGGAGGACATGATCACCGACATCGCCCTCGACCTCGCCGCAGCGCGCTGATGCGAGCGGTGCTGCTCCACCGATTCCGGGCCTGGAGGCGACCGGGTGGTAGTGCCCGTCGAGTCGGTGACGCGGGTACAGGATGGTCCGGTGCGACCTGGTCGCGACCGTCTCCCTGCTGAGCGCCACCGGGTCTGCAGCAGCGCACCAGCGCACCAGGTCGGCGGGCTCGCCATGGCCAGCAGCGTGAAATCCTCCCGTCCTCGCCGAGCGGTTCGTGCGCGGCGAGCCGACCCTGCAGGTGCACTCGGCTGCCGTCGGCGACAGCACTCGCTCAGATACGGACCTGGTGGGTCGCCCCCTAGGGTCTCAGGACCGGCAGCACCTCGCGGGCGAAGTCGGCGACCAACCGCCGCGGCAGGTCGTAGGAGCCCACATGCTGCAGGAGGATCGCCGCCACGCCGGACCGCCGCAACTCCGCCAGTCGGGCGGCGATCTCCTCGGCCGTGCCGAACAGGCAGAACTTCCGGGCGAATACCTCCGCCGCATCATCGTCCACGAAGGACTCGGACGCACGGACCGCGGCCTCCCACGACTCCGCGTGCAGCAGATCCGGGGCTGCATCCGGCAACTGGGCGGGTACGCGTACCCGGACTCCCGCCCTCTCGAGGAAGGCCGCCCCGCCGTTCGCCGCGATGGTCAGGCATACCGGCTTCAGCTCCCGGGCGTCACGCCGCACCGAGCCGGTGACGCGGCAGAACGCCGACACGGTGATCGGGACCGGCGTCCGCCCGGCGGCACCGGCCGCCACCTGCCGCATCGCGGCCGCCAGTGGTTCCGGAGCAACCCCGGACAGCAGGATCGCGCCGTCCGCGATCTCACCGGCCAGCCGCAGGTTCCGGGGCCCGCTCGCCGCCAGGTGGACCGGCAGGGCCACCGGATCGCGCAATCGGGACCGCACACCGCCGAAGCCGACCTCCTCTCCGGCCAGCAGACGCCGGATCACTTCGACGCCGGAGCGCAGCTCGGCTCGCGCCGACGGGGCGAGCCCGGCCGGGACGACCGAGCTGTTGCCCACACCGACGCCGAGCACGAACCGTCCAGGCGCAAGCTCGGCCACGGTCCGCGCCGCGCCGGCCACCACCGACGGATGCCGGGTCACCACGTTCGTCACCGCCGTGCCCAAGCCTATCCGCGACGTGCCCACCGCGGCCGCGGCCGCGGTGACGAAGACGTCTCGCCACAGCAGCTGCGAATCCGGGAACCACACATCATCGAATTTCCGGCATTCCACCTCCTGGACGAAAGCGACCAGTTCGGGCACGGGTGCACACGGTGGAACCCGGATCCCGATCCTCATGCCGCCGAGGCTCCGAACTCCTGGCGGAGCACCTCCGGCTGCCCGGAAGGCGCTTCCCGCAGCAAGAGCCCGGCGACGAGACTGACCGCCGACGCCACCGCCATGTACCCGGCGATCGACACCCAGGTGCCGGTTGCCTCCAGCAGCAACGCGCTGATCGCGGGTGCGAAGGCGTTCCCGGCGATCGTGCCGAGGGTGAACCCGATCGCCATCCCGCTGAAGCGCAGCGAAACCGGGAACGCCTGGGAGAAGTACACCGGGAACATCGCGTAGTTGGCCGAGTACCCAGCGAACAGCAGGACGAACCCGAGCAGCATCAACCCCGGATTCCTCGTGTTCAGCAGGGGGAACCAGACGAACGGAAGCACGACCATCGATGCGGCGGAAACCGCGAAGACGGTCCGCGGCCCGATCCGGTCGGCCAGCCGGCCGTACAGCGGCGCGGCGATCACGACGACGAACAAACCGGGCAGCAGCACGTCGAGCATCGCGGACGTGCTGAGGCCCAGCGCGGTCTTGCCGTACGTGAGCACGTAGACCGACGTCACGGTGATCATGATCCCTGCGCCGACGGTCGCCAGCGTCACCAGGACCACCGTGCCACCGCACCTGCGCAGGACGTCCACCAGCGGCAGCTTGTGGACAGAGCCGGTGCCCTTGACGTCCGCGAACTCCGGGCTCTCCCGCAATCCCAGCCGGATCACCAGCCCTGCCACCACGAGCAGCACGCTCACCAGGAACGGGATCCGCCAGCCCCACGCCAGCAGGTCGTCCTCGGGCAGCTGCGACACCAGCAGGAACATCCCGTTCGCCAAGATGGTGCCGACGGCCGTGCCGGTGTTGAGGATTCCGCCGAAGAAGCCACGACGGTGCTTCTCGGCATGCTCGACGGTGAGCAGCACGGCACCGCTGGATTCGCCGCCGAGCGACACGCCCTGCACGATCCGGAGCACGACCAGCAGGACCGGCGCGGCGATGCCCAGGGTGCCGTACGACGGAAGCAGCCCGATCGCGGTGGTCGCGACACCCATCATCATCAGCGTGGTGACCAGGATGGACTTGCGGCCCATCCGGTCACCGAGGTGCCCGAACAGGAGGGCACCGAAAGGCCGTGCGACATACCCGACACCGAAGCTGGACAGCGAAATCAGCGTACCCACGACCGGATCGGCGGCGGGGAAGAAGATCTTCGGGAACAGCAGCGACGCCGCCAGGCCGTAGACGGCGAAGTCGTAGAATTCGATGGCGGTGCCGAACCACCCCGCAAGTGCGGCCCTGGCCGGTTGTCGATGCGGTTGTGTACCAACGGACATGGCTGCCTCCGGATGAGCCGTTCAGGTGGGAGTACTGTCCGTTCCGGGCCGTGGGAACAGCAATGTCGAGGTTCGGTCAGCGGACCGGAGCACCGAACCCCGCCAAGGATCCCTTCTTCACTTCGCCGTCCTGCAGGACCAGAGAAATGGCGCGCGGGTCCCCTAGGACGCCGATGTCCGCGAGCGGGTCTCCTTCGCACACCACGAGATCCGCGGTTTTCCCGGCGGAGATGCTGCCGAGCCGGTCCTCGACGCCGAGCAGCCGGGCCGCGGTGACCGTGCCGGCGCGAATCGCGTCCAAGGGCGACATCCCGAGCTTCACCATGTGTGCGAGCTCCCGGAGGTTCCGGCCGTGCGGTCCGACCCCCGAGTCCGTGCCCAACGCCACCTTGACGCCGCGGCGCACGGCCTCGCTCAGGCGGGTCATCGCCGACTCGGCCATGCGCTGTTTCTTCGCGTACGCGTCCGGCTGGTAGTTCGCCGGGTCGATGTCGAAGGTCGAAAGCGTCGGCACGAGATATGCGTTCTTCTCCAGCATCAGGTCGATGCCCTCGTCGTCGATCAGGTAGCCGTGTTCGATGCTCGTCACACCACCGCGGAGGGCGTTCTTGATCCCCTGGGCGCCTTGGGCGTGAGCGGCGATCGGCCGCCCCCGGTGCCGGCGGACCTCGTCGGCGATCGCGACGATCTCCTCGGTGGTCAGGCCTTCATCCTCGGGTTGGTCACTGGGACTGTTGACACCGCCGGTCGCGCACACCTTGATCACGTCGGCGCCTTCCCGCAGCAGCCGCCGGGTCGCGGCGCGCACCTCGTCCGAGCTGTCGACGATTTCGCTGAACGGCCCGAGCAATGCGGAAGGGTCGAACCCGCTCCGCAGGCGGAAGTCGGCGTGTCCGCCCGTATGGCTCATCAGCCGCAGCGCGACGTGCAGCCGGGGGCCGTCGATGAGGCCCAGCTCGACCGCGTCCCGGTAGCCGGCGTCGGTCCCGCCGAGGTCACGGACGGTCGTGACGCCCGTGTGGAGGGTGTCGCGCATGCGCCGGGCCCGCTGGAAGACATTGACGACCGGCCGGTTGGTGAGCATCTTGCCGGTGAAGTCGGCGTTGCTGTCCATCAGGAAGTGCACGTGGCAGTCGAAGAACCCCGGCAGGATGGTACGGCCGCCAAGGTCGACCACGATCTCGTCCGAAGTGGACTGTCGAGCCGCGGCTGGGCCGACGTAGGCGAACACGCCGTCTTCGATCACGACGGCCGCTCCCGGCAGTGCAACGTCCGACACTCCGTCGATGAGGGTGGCACCAGTGAGGACGATCCGTTTCGGGGTCATCGCGCACTCCAATCCGCGAGTTCGGTCCTCGCGTCGTCGTCAAGCGGTTCGATGTCGAAGCCGGGAGCGCCCGGCACGGAATCCAGGAGCTTGCGCGTGTAGGCGTGCTCCGGCCGGGTGTAGATCCGCTCCGCCGGGCCCTTTTCCACGATGTCGCCGTGGTAGAGCACGACGACCTCGTCACTCACCTGCCTTACTACGGCGAGGTTGTGCGAGATGAACAGCATGGTCAGCCCGAGCTCGGCACGCAGCCGGGCGATCAGGTCCAGGATCTCGGCCTGGACGGAGACGTCGAGGGCACTCGTGATCTCGTCGGCGATCACCACTGCGGGCCGAAGCATCAGCCCTCGGGCGATCGCCACGCGCTGCCGCTGCCCACCCGAGCACTCGTGCGGGTACTTGGCCATCGTCTCCGCGGGCAGGCGCACGGTTTCCAGCCAGTGCACGATCTCGTCGCGATGCCGCTTGACGTTCGCCCGGCGCGGGTCGAGCGCCTCGGCGAGCGCGTCGCCGATCGTGCGGCGCGGGTCCAGCGAGGAGTACGGATCCTGCGGGATCAGCTGCACCGTGCGGCGCAGCACCTTCCGCCGGGCACCGCGCACGGCGTGCACGTCGACACCGGCGATGCGCACGCTGCCCGCCGCCGGGCGCAGCGAGCCCACCAACGTCCGGGCCAAGGTCGACTTGCCCGAGCCGGACTCGCCGACGACGCCGACGGTGCGGCCCGGTGCGACGTCGATCGAGACACCGTGCAGGACGCGGGCCGTCCCGTAGCTCACTTCGAGGTCGCGGATCCGCACCGCGCTCTGCTCGTCAGTGATGGGCTCTTCAGTCATGGACTGGCTCCTTCACCGGGACGTCGAGCTCCGGAGTCGCTTCCAGCAGGGCCTTCGTGTACGGGTGCTCGACCCCGTCCACCGTGAGGCCGGCCGCCGCGACCTCTTCCACGATTTCGCCGTGGTACATCACCAGGACGCGGTCGCACAGCGCGCGGACGACGCCGATGTCGTGGGAGATCACGAGGATCGCCATCCCCTGACGGCGGTTCAGGCGACGCAGCTCTCGGAGGATCTCCGCCTGGACGGTGACGTCCAGCGCGGTCGTGGGCTCATCCGCGATCAGCAGCCGAGGACGGGTGGCCAGGGAGGTCGCGATCATCGCCCGCTGCCGCATCCCGCCCGAGAGCTCGTGCGGGTGCTGCCGCAACCGACGTTCCGGCTCGGTGAGGTGAACCGCACGAAGAGCGTCGAGGATGCGCTCGCGAGCGACGCGTGCGCCCGTTCGGCGGTGCACCCGCAGCACCTCGGTCAGCTGGGTGCCCATCCGCAGCGCGGGGTTGAACGTCGAACCCGGGTCCTGGTAGACGAGGCTCACCGTTTCGGCCATGAGTGCCGGAGCGACCGGCGCAGATAGGTCGAGGTCACCGAGGGACAGCTGCGCGGCCTTTGCCGAGAGCCCGTCGGGCAGCAGCTGGGCCAGCGCCATCGCGGTCAGCGTCTTACCCGACCCGCTCTGCCCGACGATGCCGACGACCTCGCCGTCCCGGACCCCGAAGGAGATCCCCTTCACCAGGTCCTCATCACCCGAGCTGATCCGCAGGTCACGGACGTCGACGAGCGAGTCACCCGCCGTAGCGCCGGCTTCGGCCGGGGCGGTTCCGCGCGTCCGCGCCGCCGCGGACCGCGGGTTGGCCCTGGCCGCCAGCCCGTCGCCGATCAGGACCGCACCCAGCCCGGTCAGCACGATGAGCACGGCCGCACCGGCCATCTGGGACGGACGGCCCGCCAGCAGCGACGGAAGCGCCTCGTTGAGCAGCTTTCCCCAGTCGTACGCCGGCGCCTGGACACCCAGGCCGACGAAGGACAGCGCCGAGATGGCGGTCAGTGTCGTGGCGAACGTTGACGCGGACAACACCAGCAGGGGCTCGGCCATGTTGGGCAGCATGTGCCGCACGGCGACGCGTAGCGGGCCGACACCCAGCAGGCGGGCGGTGGACACGTACTCCTGCTGGGAGATGCGGGCGGCGAGGTTCGCCGTCAGGCGGGCGAAGTACGGGATCCCGGCGACCCCGATCGCCACCACCGCCGAGCCGGCGCCCGCGCCCAGCACCGCGGCCACGACCAGGGCCAGCAGCAGGCCGGGGAATGCGACCATCGCGTCGATCACGCGCAGGCTCAGCTCCCGGCCGCGGGGGCGCAACAGCCAGACGCCGGTGCCCGCGAACACCCCGAGCACGACCGCGACGGCCGTGGCCGCGGCGGTCATGAGCAGGGTGAGTCGGGTGGCGACCAGGCTGCGCAGCAACACGTCGTGCCCGGCCGCGTCCGTCCCGAGCCAGTGCTCGCCGGACGGCGAAGCGAACCGGGGACCGAGGACGTCGGCCCGGTCTGCGAACAGGATCGGCGCGGCCACGGCGATCACGATGACGACGGCGAGCAGGACCAGGCCGATCAGCAGACCCGGTCCGGCGTTCCGGTGGCGGTCACGCCGAAACATGGGAGCCTCCGAGGGTGCGGCGGTCGATCAGGCCGAGCAGGATGTCGACCAGGAGGTTGACGAGGGCGGTGATCATGCCGATGACCAGCACCATGCCCTGGATGACCGGGTAGTCGCGGTCGAGGATCGCCTTGATGATGCCGCTACCGAGCCCCGGCAGCGCGAACACGGCTTCGATGATGATCGCGCCGCCGATCATGCCGGTCAGCACCAGGCCGCTCAGGGTGAGCGTGGTGGTGAGCAGGTTTGGCAGCGCCCAGCGGACGTGTCGTCGCACCGCGGGCAGCCGCCACCCGCGCGCGGTGCGCATGTAGTCGGTTTCGAGGACGACGGCCGTCTCCCGGCGCACCACGCGGGCGACCGTGCAGATGGGACCGATCACGATCGCCGCGATGGGCAGCACGAACGAACTCGCGCCGTAGCGCGGTGTGTACGCGGGCGGGAACAGCTGGAACAGCCCGATCCCCCGCGCGAAGACCACGACCAGCAACGATGCCATGATGTAGCCCGGGACCGAGTCGAGGAACCCGGTGGTCATCCCGAAGGTGGTGTCCAGCCCCCGGCGCCTGCCTCCGCGGGTGAGCACTCCGATCAGCATGCCGAGCGGGATTGCGGCCAGCAGGACCACGGTGATCCCGGCCAGCGCGATCGTCGCGGTGAACGGCAGGCGGTTGAAGATGATCGTCTCCACCGGCTGCCGATACATGAACGACGTCCCGAGGTGTCCGGAAAGGACGTTCCCGGTGTAGCCGGCGAACTGCTCCCACAGCGGCCGGTCCAGCCCGAGCTGGCCGCGCACCAGCGCGATTTCCTGCGGACCCGCGTCGGCGCCTGCCAGCGCCGTCGCCGGGTCGCCCGGGATGAGCTGCACGATCAGGAACGAGACGACGAGCAGGGCGAGGAAGATGGCGACGAGGCCGGCCAGGCGCCGGAATGCGAACTTCAGCCAGACCGAGGCGGCTCCCGGCCGTGGCCCGGCCGCGCGGAGCGGCCGGTCGAGGGTGGTGGTCATGACGAGCTGCCTTCCGGCTGGGCAGTGATGCGGAGGGTGGCGGGGTCGAGGTAGTCGTCGAACTGGCGAACGCTGACGCCCTGGACGGCGAAGGTGGTGGAGGGCAGGGTCGCCAGCGGGATCGCGTCGACGCGCCGCAGGAACGACTCCTGGGCGGCCTGCAGCCTGCTGCACTGCGCGCCGCGGTCGACCTGGCTCATCGCGTCCGTGAGATCCCGGTAGCCCCCGTCGTTGACCTCGCCGGTCTTGTTGCGCCCGCCCTTTTCGGTCGGCGGGCCCATCACGCGCAGCAGCGACGACGTCAGCGTGCCCATCAGGTTGTTGTCGCCCTGGATGTTGATGTCCCAGCTGGTGCCCCCGGAGGTCACCGTGCTCCAGGTGGCGTTGTCGAGCGACGCGAGCGTGACGGTGGCGCCGGCGTTGCGCAGCGCTTCCGCGACGTAGTCGTTGCCACCCTGGAGCAGGTTCGTGCCCGCGACGGCGATCTTCAGCCCACTGAGCTTCCGGCGGGCCGCGACGAGGTCCGGCTCGATCAGTAGCGACGAATTCTTGTTGGCGCACAATACTTTTGCGGAACCGACGGACATCGTCGTGCTGCCGCGCCGGCCGCTGATGACGTCGCTGAAGATCTGGGCGTCGAGCACCTGCCCGACCGCGACGCGCAGGTCCTGGCGCCCGGCGAACACCGTGCCCGGCCGCTCGTTGAAGGTCAGGTAGGTGGTGATGTTGTCGGCCGTGGACGCGGCGAAGGCGGTGTTGCCGTTGAACCGGTTGGCGTTCTCGTCGCCGATCGTGCCCACGTCGAGGCCACCGGCCAGCAGCTGGGTGGCGATCGTCGAGTAGTCCCCGATCGGGGTGAAGTTGACGTGCTGGGCGGGGTGCCCGGCCAGCGGGGTCTTGAAGGCCGGCCAGGCGGTGTAGCCCGCGCGCAGCGTCAGATCGTAGGTCACGGCGGGCTGGGACGATGTCAGCGAGTACGGGCCGGAGAAGGCCCCGACGACCGTACCCGCGGTGAGGCCGGGGAGGTCGGCCAGCCCGGCCGGGCAGACGATTCCCGCCTGGGGCAGGGAAAGCCCGGTGAGGAAGTCGGCCCACGGTTTGGTCAGGGCCGCGCGGACCGTGTGCGTGGTGTCGTCGGCCGTGAACGTCGCTTTCGCCGTGCCGAGCGCGAGCGTCCGGGCGGTCGAGCCGGTCTTCGGGGAGACGAACCGATTCAGCGACGCGGCGACCACCGAGGGGGTGATCGGGCTGCCGTCCGAACAGGTCAGTCCGTTTCGGATGGTGAAGGTGTAGTGCGCCGCGTCTTCGACCGACCAGTGGGACGCTATGCCGGGCGCCAGGGTGTTTCCTTGGTCCTTGCGCACCAGGGTGTCGAACATCATGCGCGCCACGGTGTAGTCGTCGCCGCCCTTGGCCAGGGCCGGGTCGAAGGTCGCGGGATCGGTGTTCAGGGACATGTAGAGCGTGTCCGGGGAGCCGGCGGCCACCCCGCACCCGGCCGCGGCAACGCACAGCAGGGCAGCGGCCGCGGTCACCGCAGATCGACGGGGCACTGATCCTCCATCACGAGAACGAAAGGGCGACTCGATCAAACGCCCATGGTGCAAGCCTGATCGGCGGCTCGGCCGCGGCCGGTCCGCCAGGTGGACCGTGGTGGGGTCACGGGACGAACCGGTGCAGGAACGGCAGCACCACGGCCGCGACGTCGTCGGCCTTGTCCTCCATGAGCGCGACCGTGCCGCCGTCGATCACCGCCCGGTGCACGACCGCCGCCGCGGTCAGGTGCCGGGCCAAAGGCTCCACCGCGGGCAACGCGAACGGGTCGTCGGCCCCGCCGAGGAGCAGAACCGGAGCCCGGACAAGCCCGATCCGCCGCTCCATCCGGTACCGTGCGCAGGCCAGGTGGCCTTCGCGCGGATCCACGCCGGGGGCCAGCGCGTCCCGGACGAATCGGTCCAGCAAGCCGGTCGCCCCGGCCGGGTAGTAGGGGCGTCGCTGCTCCCACCACGCGAGCAGGTGGCCGCCGCCGGGTTCCCGGACGGCACCGTCCACTCCGGGACCATCCACATGCGACGCCCGGTAACCCGCGTCGGTCCACGGTGTGGAGGACAGCACCACGGCCGTGATCCGGTCGGGCGCCGCGGCGGCCAGCTCGACCGCTACCACACCGCCGGTGTGGTGACCGAGCACCGCTGTGCGGCCCACCCCGAGTGCATCCAACGCCGCAAGGGTGCCCTGGGCGTAGTCCTCGATGCGCTGGGGAGCGGGTAGCGCTGCGCTGTTGCCGAATCCCGGCATGTCGAGCGCGATCACCCGGTGGCCGGTGGCCAGGAGTGGCTGCAGTTCCCGGTACTCGTCGAGCGAGCGCGGGGTCTGGTGGAGCAGGAGAACGGCCGGTCCGCTCCCCTGCTCCGCGTAGTGCACCTGGCCGCCGGGGACCGTGACGTAGCCGTACTCGACAGTGGTCATGCGGTCTGTCCGATTCGGACGACGGCAGCCCTGGCCGGAATCGTTTTCGCCACCATCGACCTCCACCGAGAGTTACCTTCGATCGTGCTCGCGACGCCGCGAGACGGTCCCGGGAGTGAACGCCGTCACGGCCGGTCGACCTACCTCCGCGGTCCGCCCACCGGACCGGGCCGCCGGATCGTTCCACGACGGCTGCCGTCGGAAACACGCTCGTAACGGACGGTGACGTCCGCTGGACTTGGATCTTGCCGGATGGTGATAATCACGGCTTGTTGCCGGGCCGCGGAGGAGGCGCCATGTCACCAGACGACGCGGGTCGTCCGAGCTCTGTCCTCGGCAAGGCCCAGCTCTTGCTCGGCGCCTTCGAATCCGGCGCCTACCAGCTGGGGCTCACCGACCTGAGCCGCCGGTCCGGAGTGCCGAAGGCGTCCGCCTACCGCCTGGCGCAGGAGCTCGTCGAGTGGGGGCTGCTGGAGCGCCGCGGCGACTGCTACCAGCTCGGGTTGCGGTTGTTCGAGCTCGGCCAGCGGGTCCCGGCCACCGCGGTGCTGCGCGCGGTCGCCCGGCCGGCACTGACCGACCTGTTCGCCGCCACCCGCGCCACGATCCACCTGGCCGTGCTCGACGGCGCACACGTGCTGTTCCTGGAAAAGGTCGCGGGCGAAGCCAACATCCACTCACACTCGCGCATCGGCGGACGGCTGCCCGCGCCGGGCACGGCGACGGGCAAGGTCCTGCTGGCCGCCGCCCCCGATCTCGACGAGCACCTGGCCCGTTTCCGCGCGGCCGGACTGACCCACCTGACCTCCCGCACGGTGTCCTCGGTGGACGACCTGCGCAAGCAGCTGACGGTGGTCCGGGCGAAGGGGTTCGCCCTGGAGATCGAAGAGACGATGCCCGGCGTCGGCAGCCTCGCCGTGCCCGTGACCGGCGCCGACGGCACGGTCCACGCAGCGGTGTCGACGACCGCGCCGGTCGCCCACCTCGCGCCCCGACGCCTGCTGCCCGAGCTGCGCTCGGCCGCAGCCACCATCGAGCGGGCGCTCGACCGCGCGCTGTTGACCGCCTCCGTGGTGCGCAACGAGCCCTTCACCATCGCGCCGGCCCCGGTGAAACGCGCGGCCGGCTGACCGGTCCGCTGAGCGGTCCGGCCACTTGGGCGGGGTTCGAACCGGGCCCGACGATCACCCGGGTGAGCGAAGATCTGGCAAGCACTCCGGTCGATCTCCTGAACAGCCGGTCACGACAGGATCCGGACCGCGAACTCGTCCGCTTCGACGACGGCACGCGCCTGCGGATCGGTGACGTCGACGAGGGCTCGCGCGCACTCGCCGCCCGGCTCCGTGTCCCGCCCGGCACTCGCGTGCTGACCTGCGTGCGGCCGGGACGCGCGGCCGTGAACCTGCTCTTCGGGCTCGCCCGGCAAGGCGCGGTGGAGGTGCCGCTGGCGCTCGACGTCGCGATCTCGGGCGCCGAGTCGATCCGGCGGTCCACCGGTTCCACGGTGCTGGTCGCGGGCACGTCCGCGCTGGCAGGAAACCCTGCCCTGCACGCCATGCTGAACCGGGTGGAGCGGGTCGTGCTGGTCCTCGAGGACGACCCCGGCCCAGCCGGTCATCCGTTCCTGGACGAGCTGCCGCCGGCCGCGGTGCGGGAGCACCTGCCCGCGGCCGGGGACCTGCTCGTCGTGCTGTCGACGTCGGGCACCACCGGCCGGGCCAAGGCGGCCGAGCTGCCGCACTTCACGGCCCTTCGCCACGCGCGCCGGGTGGCGGCGACGATGGGGTACGGACCCGGCGACGTGCTGCTCAACGTCTTCCCGTTGCACCACGTCAACGTCCGGCACACCGCTCTGCTGCCCGCGCTGCTCACCGGCGCACGGCTGGTCGCCCACCGCCGTTTCTCGGCGTCCCGGTTCTGGGACATCTGCCGCGCCGAGGGGATCACGGCGTTCAATTTCATGGGCGCCATGCTGGCCATCCTGGATCGCCGACCGGGCGACGACCACGACCACGCCGTCCGCCTGGCCTACGGCGCACCGGCACCCACCGAACTGGCGGCCCGGTTCCTCGACCGCTTCGGCGTGCGGGCCCTCGAGGCCTACGCGAGCACCGAACTCGGTGACGTCGCCGCCAACACCCCGGACGACTGGCGGCCGGGCACGGCCGGCCGGGTGGTCCCCGAATACGAGGTCGCGATCCTCGACGAGACCGGACAGGCTTTGCCATCGGGACGTACCGGGCAGATCACCGCCCGGGCCAGGCTGCCGGACATGCGGTTCCGCGGCTACGCCGGCGACCCCGGCGCCACCGCCGCGGTGCTGCGGGACGGCTGGTTCCGCACCGGCGACCGCGGCCGACTCGACGCCGACGGCTACCTGACCTTCGCCGGGCGGCGCGGGGACGTCGTCCGGCGGCGCGGGGAGAACATTGCGACCTGGGACGTCGAGCAGGTGCTGCGCGCCCTGCCCGGCGTGGTCGACGCCGCCGCGGTCGGGGTCGAGTCCGACCTCACCGAACAGGAGCTCCTCGTCGTGCTCGCCACCGCCGACCACGCGCTCGACGGGCCGGCGGTGCGGGACTGGTGCCGGACCCGGCTGCCCCGGCATGCCCAGCCGCGGTACGTGCGCATCACCCGCGAGCTGCCGCGCAACGGCAGCGGCAAGGTCGTCAAGTCCCTGCTGCCGACTACCCCGGACGAGTCCACCTGGGACGCCGAAGCCCGGTCCGCCCAGTGAACCGCGGGCGACCGCCGGGACGCCGCCGCTCCCTACGGTCGGAAGACCTTTCCCGTGCCACCTGGAGGACAGCGTTGCGCGTACTCGACCTCACCGACGAACTGGCCAGGCAAGGCGCGCGGCTGCTGGTCGGGCTCGGCGCCGACGTCGTCCGCGTCGATGACGACCTGACCGGGCATGAGCGGACCCATTGGCACGCCGGGAAGAAGCTTGCCGCGGCGGCTGACCTCGACGCACTCGCCGGGGAAACGGACGTCGTCCTGGAGAGTGGTCCGGTCGCGAAGCTGCGAGGCTTGCACGCCGACGGCACCTCGCGCTGGCCGCACGCCGTCCACGTGGTCGTGACACCGTTCGGGCTCACCGGCCCGCGCCGTGGCTGGGTCGGCGGCGACCTCGTGCTCGCCTCCGCCGGCGGGATGACCTGGCTCGGCGGAAAACCCGGTGAGCAGCCCAAACCCCCGCCACGGGAGCAGGCCTGCCAGCTCGCCGGGGCGCACGGCGCGATCGCGGCCCTGCTGGGCGTCCTCGCCGGCGGCGGGCAGCTGATCGACGTCTCGGCCCAGGAAGCGGTCGCCGCGACACTGGAAACCGGCGCGATCTCGTGGATCCACGCCGGCCGGTTCCCGGTCCGCAACGGCGGCGTCTACGAGCACGTCGCGCACCGGATCTTCGAGGCCGCCAACGGGTACGTCGCTGGCGGCTACTCCGGGAGCGAACGCATGTGGACCGGCCTGCAGACCTGGCTGGCCGAGGAAGGGGAAGGGGACGCGGGCGACCTGCTGGAGGAGCGGTTCGCCGACCAGGTGGTGCGCTGGGCGGAGCGCCCGCACGTCGACGAGGTGATCGCCCGGTTCGTAGCGAAGCGCACCGCGCGAGAGGTCGCCGAGCAGGGGCGCAGCCGCGCTCTGCCGTGGGCCGAAGTGACACCGCCGGCGGAGCTGACCGACAATCCCCAGCTACGAGACCGGCGGTTCTTCGTCTCGGTCGACGGCACCGAGAACGCCGGCTTCCCCTGGGACGCGCCCGGACTGCCCCGGCCTGTGACGCTCTCCCCGCTCGTGGAAGGCACATGGACCAGCGAGCCACGCCCACGGGCCGCGATGGGCCGAGGCCCGCTCGACGGCGTCCGGGTGCTGGACCTGACCTGGGTGCTGGCCGGGCCGTACGCGACCAAGATCCTCGCTGAGCACGGCGCCGACGTCGTCAAGGTCGAGTCGCGGCACCGGCACGACCCGACCCGGTTCTCGCCGTCCATGCGGCTGCGGCCGGACGCCGGCCCGGACGACTCGGGCTACTTCCTCAACTTCAACCGCGGCAAGCGCAGCGTCGCCCTCAATCTCCGCACGCCGGAGGGGCAGGCCGTGCTGCGGGAGCTGGCCGCGCGCTGCGACGTCATCGTCGAGAACTTCAGTCCCGGCGTGCTGGCGAAGTGGGGCCTGGACTACGCATCACTGCGCGAGATCAACCCGCGCGCGATTCTGGTGTCGATGTCCGGCGTCGGGCATACCGGGCCGTGGCGCAAGGCTGTCACCTTCGCCGACACGCTCGCCGCGATGTCCGGCCTGTCCGCTGAGACGGCCGATCCGGGCGAGCCACCGCAGGGCCTGGTGTTCGGCCTGGGAGATATGGTCGCCGCCAACGCGGCGGTGCTGGGCGCGCTGGACCTGCTCGTCCGCGGGTACGGCGGGCACGTCGATCTGTCCCAGCTGGAGGCGATGGCAGCCACGATGGGTCCGGCAGTCCTCGATGATGGGGACGACGATCCTCGCACCGCCGCGCACCCGAACCGGTCGCGGCACGCGGTGCCGCACGGCGTCTACCCCGCCGCCGGAGAGGACCGGTGGGTCGCCATCACCGCCCAGGACGAGGCGCAGTGGGCGGCGCTGCGTGACCTGGCGGGCCTGCCCGAATACCGCGACCGTCGAGCGGCCGAAGACGAGATCGACGCCGCCCTCGCCGGCTGGACACGCGGACAGGACGCCACCGAAGTCGCCGCACGGCTCCAGGCCGCCAGGGTGGCGGCCGCCGTCGTCGCCACCGGCCGGGACATCGTCGAAGACGAGCACCTGACCGAACGCGGCTTCTACCAGAAGCTCACCCATCCGATCGCGGGCGACGTGCTGCACGAGGGCATCGTCGCGCGCCTGACGGCGACCCCGGGCGCGCTCACCTCTCCCGCTCCCCTGCTGGGCGAGCACACCGAAGCCGTCCTTCGCGAGCTCTTGGACATCGACGACGACCGCTTGGCGGCCCTGCGTGCCGCTGGGATCACCGAATGAGAGGAACCCGTATGCCGGTCCTGACCACCACCCGGGACGCCGGAGTCGCGACGATCCGGATCGACCGGCCCCCCGCTAATGCCGTGGACCCGGGTGTGATCGCGGAGTTCCTCGAGGTGCTGCCGCCGCTGGCCGAGGACCCCGCGGTGCGCTGCATCGTCATCACCGGCACCGGGAAGTTCTTCATCGCCGGCGCCGACATCAACGTCATGCGAGACCTGTCCGACGCCAACCAGGCGAAGATGCGCGGCTGGATCGACGTGCAGCGTCTCCTCGAGCGGGCTCCGAAACCGGTGATCGCCGCCATGAACGGACACGCGCTGGGCGGCGGTGCGGAGCTATCGCTCGCCTGCGACCTGCGAATCCTCTCGGCCGCGGCGAGCTTCGGCTTTCCCGAGATCGCCCTCGGCCTGTTCCCCGGGGCGGGCGGCAGTCAGCGCCTTCCCCGGCTCGTCGGGCCGCACCGCGCCAAGCGGCTGATGATCGAGGGCACCCGGCTCACCGCGCATCAGGCCCTGGAGTTCGGGCTGGTGGACCGCGTGGCCGAGTCCGGCCTCTTCGACGCCGCGGTCGCCGAAGAGGCCCACCTGCTCGCCGCCAAGCCGACCGCGGCGATCGGCCTGCTCAAGCGGATCGTCGACGAGGGCCACGGCCTGCCGATCGAGGAAGCGCTGCTGCGCGAGGAGAAGGGCGTCCTGGAGCTGACCCGCACCTCGGACGCCGCCGAGGGGCTGCAGGCCTTTCTGGACAAGCGTCCACCGGAGTTCACCGGACGCTGAAGGGCGGCGCCGCCCTTTCCTCAGTACTGCGCGACCATAGGGGTGTCCACGCCGAGGTCGCCGACCGTGCCCGCGCCGCCGGGGTCCCCCAGCGGTGCGTCCCGGCCCGGGAGGGGCTGTTCGAAGAACGCGATCGAGTCGGTGACGAACACCGCCTTGCTCTCGTCTCCGCGGGCCTTGCGGTCGACGAAGATCGCGTCCACCGGGCACTCTGGTTCGCAGGCACCGCATTCGATGCATTCGTTGGTGTTGATGTAGCTCTTGCGCTCGCCGACGTAGATGCAGTCGACGGGGCAGACGTCCAGGCAGGCGCGGTCGGTGACGTCGATGCAGTTGGCGCCGATGACGTAGGCCATGGTTTTCCTTCCGGGGTCAGGAGTTCTCGGTCGAGTGGCCGGGGAAGAGGGACAGTTCCGGGTCGAGCGTGACGGCGGCGTTGTTCACCGCCGTCGCGACTTCGCCGAAGCCGACGGACATCAGGCGGACCTTGCCCTCGTACTCGGTCACGTCCCCGGCGGCGTAGACCCGGTCCAGGCTGGTGCGCATCCGCGAGTCGACCAGGATCGACCGGCCACGCAGCCGCAGGCCCCAGCCGGCGACGGGCCCGAGGTTGCTCACGAATCCCAGCGCGGCGATCACAGCGTCCACTTCGAACACTCGCGGCAGCTCTTCGCCGCGCACGCGGACGTGTGCCAGCCGCAGCATGCTTTCTCCGGCGAGCGCTTCGACTTCCGCGTCGGTGACGATCCGCGTGCCGCCTTCGGTAACGGCCGTGACGCTCGCCGCGTGCGCGCGGAACGCCGACCGGCGGTGCACGAGGGTGACGGACTTCGCGATCGGCTCCAGGGCCAGGGCCCAGTCGACCGCGCTGTCGCCACCGCCCACGACGAGCACGTTCTGACCGGTGTGCACGTCCGGGTCGGTGACGAAGTAGCTCAGGCCCCGGCCGAGGAAGTCCTCGCCCGCGGGCAGCCTGCGCGGGGTGAACGTGCCGATCCCGGCCGTGAGGATCACCGCGCCGGCGCGGATCACCTGTCCATCGGACAGAGTGACCTCGGGGCAGCCCTCGTCGTCGCGGGTCAGCGTCACGGCCTGACGGCCCAGCAGGTACTCCGGGCGGTACCGGTCAGCCTGGTCGAGCAGTGCGGAGACGAAGTCGCGGCCGCGCACCCGCGGCAGTCCGGCGACGTCGAGGATCTCCTTTTCCGGGTACAGGGCGGCGATCTGCCCGCCAGGCTGGGGCAGCCCGTCGACCACGACGGTGCTCAGCCCGCGGAAGCCCGCGCAGTAGGCGCCATAGAGCCCGGTCGGTCCGGCGCCGACCAAAAGGATGTCGGTGTCGAGGGGCATGGGCCAGCCTCCGTGAATGTGTCGAGAGTGGACGGACAGCGTCCGCAGATCTCTCGGACCCTAGGCGGGTGCCGCAGCGCGCGAGCGGATCGCGGACCGCTGAGCGGACCACACGCCCGATTTCGGACCGGGTTCGGTGAGCGGACCAGAGGCGTTGGCCGGCGGCGGTCACGGTGGTGGACTCGCCGTCAGCTTCGGCACAACGAACTTGGAGCGGTCATGAGCGTGCAGAACGGGGAGAGGGCCACCACCCCGGCCCGGCGGAACCGGCGACCGGCGCGGCTGCCGGGCCGGCAGGACTGGTCGAGCTGGCCGCACTACCAGGCCGCGGCGGCCGGGTTCCGCGGCTACTGGTACCCGGTGGGCTACGCGTCGCGGTTCACCGGCAAGCCGCGGCAGATCACCGTGCTGGGCCAGAAGATCGTGCTGGTGCGCGACGGCGGCAAGGTGTACGCGCTCAAGGACCGGTGCCCGCACCGCGGTGTGCCGCTGTCGGAGGGCAACCAGCAGTTCCCCGGCACGATCTCGTGCCCCTACCACGGCTGGACGTTCGACCTGAAGACCGGCGACCTCAAGGCCGCGATCACCGACGGCCCCGCCTCGCCGATCTGCGGCAAGGTCACCCAGCCCACCTACGCGGTCGAAGAGCGCCTCGGCATGGTGTGGGTCTTCGTCGGCGACAGCGAAGAGGCGCCACCGATCGACGAGCAGCTGCCCGAGGAACTGGTGCACAACGAGGCGATCGTCGGCTCCCGGATCCAGCCCCGCGAAGGCAACTGGCGCTTCGCCTGCGAGAACGGCTACGACGAGGGGCACGCGAAGTACCTGCACCGCACCGCGTTGTGGCGGCTGTTCAAGGCGATGCCGGTCTGGAACGAGACGCGGATCGTGCAGCGCGGCCGGTGGATCTACCGCGTCCAGGACAAGCAGTACTGGACTGCCGACTTCCCCGGCCTCGGCAAGTGGGACAACCAGGCGTGGTTCAAGCTGAAGCCGCCGAAGGACGTCGGCAACGTCGGCAACACCAGCACCCACCGTGAAACACATCCGGTGATCGCGGCGCAGGAGTTCCCGGGTTTCGCCTCGGTGAGCATGCCCGGCGTGCTGCGCATCGTCTACCCGACGTTCATCCACTACGAGTTCTACGTCCCGGTCGACGCCGACAACCACCTCTACGTCGGCGTGCTGGCGAGCTTCCAGCGCGGGGTGAAGGCACTGCCGTTCTACGCCAAGTACCTCGGCTTCGTCCGGTGGCTGTTCCACGGCCAGTTCTCCGGGCAGGACAGGTGGATGGTCGAGGTGACCGACGCCCCACCGGAGAAGCTCTACCGGCCCGACGACTCGCTGCTCAAGTGGCGCAAGCTCGCCGAGGACACCTGCGAGGAACGGGTCGACCGGCTCGGCGCCCAGGGTGTCACCGTCCCGGTTCCGGAGGCGGACTGATGGCGCGTGTGGTGCTCGGCGTCGGGGCGTCCCACTCGACGTTGATGAACACCCACTGGGACAAGGTCGTGCACACCGACCGCGCCGAGCGGTTCCGCGACGCACTACGCGAAGCGCGGGACGAGATCGCCGCGGCGGAGCCCGACGTAGCGATCATCGTGGGGTCCAACCACTTCCGTGGGTTCTGGCTGGACATGATCCCGCCGTTCACCCTCGGCGTCGGCGAGGTGCTCGGCTCCGGCGAAGCGAAGACGCCGTCCGGGCCGCAGAAGACCGCGCCGGAGTTCGCCCAGCGGCTCGCCGAGGACCTCGTCGAGCGCGGCACCGAGGTGGCGATCTCGGCGCGTCTGCAGATCGACCACGGCCAGACCCACGCGATCCAGTACCTCCTCGACGGCATCGCGGTTCCCGTGGTTCCGTTGGTGGTCAACGTGTTCGCGGCCCCGCTCCCCCGCACCGGCCGCTGCGCCGAGCTGGGCCGCAACCTCGCCGCCGCGATCGCCGCCTTGCCCGAAGACCTGCGGGTGGTCGTGATCGCGTCCGGCGGCCTTTCGCACCAGCTGCCCTGGCCCGACGACTGGCGTGCTCCCGAAGGCGAAGACGAAGAGTTCCTCGTGGAGGCGTGGCTCAACGGCCGCGGCGACTGGGAAAGCTACGACGGCCGCCGCCGCGAGATCATCACCGCGGCCCGGCCGGTGCTGTTCCCCGAGTTCGACGAGGCCTTCCTGGCCGACCTCGAACGCGGCGAGCTCGCGAAGTACACCTCCCTGACCACCGAGGAGATCGGGAAGGCGGCCGGCAACGGCGGTCAGGAACTGCGCACCTGGCTCGTCATGGCCGCCGCGCTGGGCTTCGCGCCGGGCCGCGCGCTGGCCTACTCCCCCATGCCCGAGTGGCTGACTGGGATGGGGGTCGCGGTGATCCGGCCGTGACGGTCCTCGACGCGATCCTCGACCGGATCACCGAAGACCGGCTGCGGGAAGCCGCGCGCGCGGTCACGGCCATCCCGAGCCCCACCGGCCGCGAAGCACCGCTCGCCCGCGCGCTGGCTTCGCGGTTGTCCGCGGCCGGTTTCGCCGCCCAGACCCAGCACCTCGACGAGTTCCAGGCCAACGCCGTCGGCCGCCTGCGCGGATCCGGCGGCGGTGGCGGCGGCGAGGACCTGATGCTCTACGCGCCGATCGACACGCTCACCACCGGGCAGTCCGAAGTGGACGTTCCGTGGATCGGCCCGGAGCTGCGGCCGGACATGCGAGCGGAGGCACGCGACGAAGGCCCGTTCGTCTCAGGCCTCGGGGCGAGCAACCCGAAGGGCCACGCGGCGTGCATCCTCGTGCTCGCCGAGGCCCTGGGTGCGGTCCGGCCCGAACTGGCCGGGGACGTCGTCGTGGCCTTCGGTGCCGGTGGAATGCCCACCAACGCCGTCGAGGCGCCGGGCTTCCCGGCCCGGGCCAACACCGGCCACGGCGTGGGCTGTTCATTCCTGCTGGAACGCGGCTGGCACACCGATCACGCGGTGATCGCGAAACCCGGGGACTTCGTCGCCCATGACGAGGTCGGGCTGTGCTGGTTCGAGATCACCGTGCCCGGCATCCACACCTACGCCGGCAGCCGCCACCGATTGCCCTACCGCAACCCGATCGTCACCGCCGCCGACGTGGTGACGCGCCTGGAGCAGTGGCTCGCCGACTACCCGGCCCGCCACCGCACGGCCACCGCAGCACCCCAGGGCGTCATCGGGTCGATCGCCGCCGGCTGGGAACGGATACTCGCCGTCACCCCGGCAGCCTGCCGGATCCGCCTGGACGTCCGGACCGCGCCAGGCACGAAACCGTTGTCCGTCAAACGCGAACTGGCCGCGTTCCTGGACCGGCTCGACGCCGGTCTCGAACTGGAGATGGTGCTGGCCATTCCCGGCACACACACCGCGCCCGACGCGCCGATCGTGCGCACCGCGATCGAGGCGTGGGAACACACGTCCGGTAAGCCCCACGAACCCGTGCCGGACAACAGCGGCGCCACGGACGCGAACATCCTGCGCGCCCGCGGCATCCCCACCGCCCGCGTCGGCATGCCGAAGGTCACCTCCGACGCGTTCGACGTCGACTTCAGCCGCGGCATGAACACCGTCGACGTCCGCGCGATGCGCCGCCTGTGCGAGGTGCTCGCCCGCACGACCCTGTCCACCACCGGGAAGGAAGCAGCATGACCCCACCACCCGAGAGCCACTACGCCGACGGCGGCGGCGTCACCTACCACTACCACGACCTCGGGTACGGCCCGGACACCGTGTTCCTCCACGGCGGCGGCCCCGGCTGCACCGGGTGGAGCGACTTCGGGCCGGTCGCGCCGCTGTTCGCCGAAGACCGGCGATGCCTGCTTGTCGACATCCACCAGTACGGCCGCTCGGCGAAAACACCGATCACCGGACCGATGTGGGACCACCACGCGGCCAAAACCGTCGCCCTGCTCGACACCCTGGGCGTCGAGCGCGCCGACTTCGTCTGCAACTCCTGGGGCGGCACCATCGCCCTCAACCTCGCGGCGAAGTACCCGGACCGGGTACGCTCGCTGGTCGTCACCGGCAGCATGCCGGTCTTCCACGGGCCCCTCGCCCCGCTGCCCGAGGGCGGCCGCCGTGGCCGCAACGCCCGCGACGCCTACTACGGCGGCGAAGGCCCGACGCGCGCGAAGATGCGCCGGCTCATCACCAGCCTCGAGTGGTACGACGGCGACCAGCTCCCCGAAGAGACCCTCGACCTGCGCTACGAGCAAAGCCTCGACCCCGGCGAACGGGAACTGGCCGCGATGTCGGACTCGCCCCGCGGCGACTGGCAGGACCTGACCGGCGAGCTCGGCCTCATCCAGGCCCCGGTGCTGTTCATCTGGGGCATGCAGGACGCGTTCCTCACGCCCGACTACCCGCTGATGCTCGCGCGCATGGTGCCGAACGGCAACCTGCACGTCATGGACCACGTCTCGCACCACCTGCAGGAAGAACGCCCGCACGCCTACCACGCCGTGGTCGACGGGTTCTTCCGTTCCCTCGTCCCGGAAGGAGTCCCCGGATGAAGGTCCTGCTCGCCCTGACCGCCACGGCCGCGACGCTGGCCGCCCTGCGCAAGCTCGCGGCCCACAGCAACACCCAAGTCCTCCGCATCAACACCAAGGAACCAGCATGAGCATCTGGACCGAACTGAGCCCGATCGGCCACCGCGTCGAGTACGTCGACGCCGCCGGTGTCCCCACCCGCACGCTGCGCGCCGGCGACCCGGACGCCGAAGCCGTCGTGTTCCTGCACGGCACTAGCGGGCACCTGGAGGCGTTCGCGCGCAACATTTTGGCACACAGCGAATTCGACGTGCACGCCATCGACATGCTCGGCCACGGCTACACCGGCAAGCCCGCCCAGCCGTACGAGATCGCCGACTACGTCCAGCACCTGCTGGACTACTTCGACGCCGTGGGCATCCAGGCGGCGCACATCGTCGGCGAGTCCCTGGGCGGCTGGGTCGGGGCGCGCGCCGCGATCGACCACCCGGAGCGGGTGCTGAGCCTGCAGCTGCTGTGCGCCGGCGGGACCGTGGCCAATCCCGAGGTCATGGACCGCATCCGTACCAGCACGAAGAACGCCGTCGCCACCGACGACGTCGAGCTGACCCGCAAGCGCTTGCGCCTGCTCATGGCGAGCGAGGAGAACGCCACCGAAGAGCTGGTCGAAGTCCGGCACGCGATCTACCACACGCCCGAGTTCGTGGCCAATGTGGACAACCTGCTTTCGCTGCAGAACATGGAACGGCGGCAGCGCAACCTGCTGCGCCCGGAGCACCTGGCCCGCATCACGCAGCCGACGCTGATCGTGTGGGGGCGGCAGAACCCGTTCGGCGAGGTGCCGGAGGCCGCGAGGATGCACGAGAACATCCCCGGTTCGCAGCTGGAGCTGTTCGAGGAGTGCGGGCACTGGCCGCAGCACGAGCAGGCCGACCGCTACAACCCGCTGAGCCTGGAGTTCCTCCGCAAGGCCGCCGCCGCATGAGGGCCGCGCGTTTCCACAGCTGGGGCTCGGCTCCCGTCGTGGATGAGGTCGCCGAACCGACGCGGGCGGAGGGTGAGGTGCTCGTCAACGTCCAGGCGGCGGCGGTCGCCCACTTGGACGCCACCGTCGCGAGCGGCACCTTCGATCTGAAGCCTCCCCTGCCCTACGCCGGCGGCGTAGAGGGCGCGGGGATCGTCGTCGAGTGCGACGCGGGCGCCGGCCTCGAACCGGGTGACCAGGTGATGCTGCGCGGCGCCGGTCTGGGCCTGCTGCGCGACGGGACCTGGACCGAGCGGGTGAGCGTCCCGGCCAAGGCCACGACCCGCCTGGACGCCCCCCTGTCCCCGGAGATCGCGGCGACGTTCTTCGTCCCGGCGACGACCGCGTTCGTGGTCCTGCACGACGTGGCCCGGCTCGCCGAGGACGAGGAGGTGATCGTGGTCGGCGCCGCCGGCGCGGTCGGGTCGATGGTCGCGCAGCAGGCCCGGCTGGCCGGGGCGAAGGTGACCGGGATCGTCGGGCGCGAAGACCAGCTCACCGACGTCCCTGACGGCGTGACCGGCGTCTGCCTCGACTCGACCGAGGGCGTCGAACGGCTTGCGGCGGACCGCTCAGCGTCCCTGCTGGTCGACACCCTCGGCGGCGACGGGCTGGTCGCCCGCACCCGCTGGGTCCGGCCGGGCGGGCGCGCGGCGGTGATCGGGTACGTGACCGGCACCGAAGTCCGCGTCGACCTGCCGTCCTGGCTGCTCGACGACGTCGCGCTGCTGCCGGTCAACATGATCCGGCAGGAGCGCCGCGCCCGTCAGGTGGCCGGAGACCTGGTGAAGCGGCTGTCCGCGGGCGAGCTCGAGGTGGCGGTGCAGAAGTACGCGTTCGCCGACGCGGCCCTCGCCCTCGAAGACCTGCGGGCGGGCCGGGTCCGCGGCCGCGCGGTGCTCGTTCCGTAGCCGGGTCCGGTCAGCGGACCGGTCCGTTGGCCGGACCGGTTCCGCTGACCGAACCTGGTCCCATGCCCGACATGACGGCGAACAGCGTCCTCGGCAAGGTCCAGCTCATCCTGGAAGCCTTCGGTCCCGACGACGAGCACCTGAGCCTCACCGAGCTGGCCCGGCGCTCCGGCGTCGCGAAGGCATCGGTGCACCGCCTCGCGCAGGAACTGCTGAGCTGGGGTGTGCTGGAGCGGCGCGGCAGCGACTACTGGCTCGGCATCCGCCTGTTCGAGATCGGCCAGCGCGTCCCCCGTCAGCGCATCCTGCGTGACGCCGCCCGCCCGTACATGGAAGACCTCTACCAGGCCACGAACGAGACGATCCACCTCGCCGTCCCCGATGGCCGCGAAGTCCTGTACCTGGAGAAGGTGTCCGGCCACGGCCAGGTGACCAAACCGTCTCGGGTGGCCGGCCGGATGCCGATGCACTGCACCGCCACGGGCAAGGTCCTGCTCGCCTTCGGCCCCCGCGCGCTGGTCGACGAGGTGCTGGCATCCCCGCTCGAGCGGTTCACCCCGCACACGGTGAACGCACCCGGACTTCTGCTGCGGGAACTGACCCGGGCTCGCGCGAACGGCTACGCGGTCGAATACGAGCAGACCCGCGTCGGCTTCGTGAGCGTGGCCATCCCGCTGATGGGCGCGACCGGCCTGACGACTGGCGCGCTGTCGGTCACCGCGCCGCTGTTCCGCGCCGACGTCGACAAGTACGCCGGGCTGCTCACGATGGTGGGCCGCCGGATCACCAGAACGGTCAGCGCCCTGCGGTCCGGTGACCGAACCACCTCGGCCATCGACCGCGGTCAATACTTGAGGACATGACGACGACCCTGCGGTCGCGCCGCCGGTGCTGCCTGACGTCGTGGCCGCTACCTACGCGGAGTGGTTTGTCATGCCTGGCCGAACCGACGCGGGTCAAGGTCCTCCACGTCGTGGCCACCGCGCACCGCGAACTCACCATCGGCGAGCTAACCGAGATCATGGGGATCAGTCAGGGCAACGTGTCCCATCACGTCCGTAAGCTCGCCGACGTCGGCTTCCTGCTCTTGCAGGTAACGAGGCACCGCCACCGTCGTCACGGTCAACAAAACCTGCTGCGTCGGCCTCCCGCACGCGGCCGACGCGGTCATGGGCTTTCTCGCGTCATACCCCTGCTGCCGCGAGGATGTCCCGGACGACGTTGCCGTGCGGCCTCTTCGCCGAGGTGACTGGGGTGCGTCCGGCGTACCTACGCCGAAGGCATCGCAACGTTCGAAACCGCAGTCCCCAGCCGTGACGAGCTGCACGAAAAGTGGCTGCCCGGGCACCGCTGGGTCGCCGAGATCGAGGGGAACGTCGGCTGGGCCACCGCCGCCCCGGTGTCCACTCGGGAGTGCTACTCCGGGGTCGCCGAGACTTCGATCTACGTTTCCGAAGACCACCGTGGTCGTGGTGTCGGCAAGGCCCTCATCCGCACGCAGGTCACCGAAGCCGACGCCGCCAGGCACTGGACGGAGCAAACCTCGATTCTCAACGAGAACCGAGCCTCTATCGCGCTGCACCGCGCGGCTGGCCATGCCGGCCGGGCAGCTCGTGTGGCGCGACCCCGCGGTAGCCGCGTTCAGCCGGCTCGAAAGGCAAGCCGCGCCGAGGTGCCAGCAGCCCGATCCCGGCCATCGCGGCCTTCTGCCCGTGATGAGCGAGCCGTCGACGAAGCCGAACCGGGTCCCGCTGATCGTGCCGGCCCGGGCGTGGGTCGTGCTGCCCTTCGCCTACGGCGTGTACCAGCTGTTGCTGAAGCTGGTGCAGCTCTTCGGATAGTCCTGGTGGCGCCCGGTGCGGGGGCACCGGGCGCCACCGGGGTCAGGCGTCGATGATCACGGCCTCGAAGAACCAGTACTGCTCGTCACCGCCGTTGTCGAACCACTGGATCACCTTCGTGCCCTCTTCGTAGCTGCCACCGTTCGCGATCGACGCGAACTTGTCGCTCTTGCCGTTGACCAGGTGGCGGCCGGTGAAGTACCAGTCCTGCTCGGCTCCGCCGTCGCAGGTCCACTGGATGAGTTCGGCGCCGGTGGCCGTGCTGCCGCCACCGGCGACCGAGAGGCATTTACCGCTCTTGAAGTTGACCAGCCGGTGACCGGACCAGCCCCAGGCCTGTTCGGGCCCGTTGTTGCAGAGCCACTGGATGGCGTTGGCGCCGTTGCTCGTGCTGCCGCCGCCTTCGATCGACAGGCATTGTCTGGTCTGGTAATTCCGGATGTCGTAGTAGGTCGCCGCTTCGGCGGTGCCCGCGACCGTGACGGACGCGGCGACGACGGCGAGCGCGGCCATGGCGAACCGAATCATGAGAAACCCCCAGTGCTGTAACGGAATCCGGCCTCGGCGAGTGTAGGCACGGCGGGCGGCCCAGCGCGGCCGCCAAGATCGAATTCGCCTGGCGTTCACCCGTTGGTCACGCTGCTGTGGCGGATGTTGCTCCGCTCCGGCCAGCGGGTTGCGCCGGTCGTCGCCGTGACCTGCCTCAACTGTGCGGCAGAAGCGTGCCCGCGCCTGGTCGGCAGCGAGCGTGGTGATCAGGGTTGCGGCGGGCCTTTGCGTAGCCAGGCCAGGATGGAGCGCGGGCCCGCATGATGCAGCGAGCACAGCAGCCCTCGGCCGTCGGGTGCTCGGATCGAAGAAGGCGGACGTATCCCGTGGTGCCCCGAGCGTCGGACTGACCGAAGATTTCGTGCGATTTCCAACTTGGTCAGCCCGACACCGCTCGGGCCATGAGCACTACCAAGTGCGTCGATCAGGCTATCGGATCGATATCAGGAAAGCGTCAACAATGGTCTGATCCACCTTGTTGCCAGCCTGGTCGGTTGCGCTCGCTTTCAGGGACACCGTCTTGGCGTCGACAGGGTGCACCAGTAGTGCGCCCTTGTCCGTGAAAGGCACCGCGCGCCAAGTTACGCCTTTGTCGTAGGAAACGCTCAAGGCCGTCAGCCTTCCCGTGCCGCCGGCATTGTTGTCCACCGTGATCGGTACATAGGTCGGAAGCCGCCCGGGGACCTGGTTCCAGGCGTCGACGTCCGGCGCGTATCTGACCGCCAACAACGGCAGCGCCGCGGGGGTTGCACCGGTCACCGTGGCCGATGTGAACGTCCAGTCCGCGACAACCTCCGACGACAAGGCGTTGTCCCGCGTCGCGTCGGCGTGGAGGACATACACGCCGGGGTCCGGCGGCACCACGAACGTGCCCTGCCCGGCGATCCCCGAAGTGCCGATTTCCTTGCCGTCCCGGGACAATGTGGTGTGCGCGGAGGCGGCCGGACCATCGGCGATCCGGCCGGCGTGCTGGTCCGCGAACATCGGCACGTTCACCGCGATCGTTTCCCCTTGCCGGCTGGCCCGGCTCCGTGGACCGGCCGGGAACGCGGGACCGAAAACGGCCGCGTTCCAGCGTTCCAGCACCGGTCGCCCGAGCCGGTAGCTCCTCGGCACGGCGTCCAGCAGCAGGTTGACACCGTCCTCGGAGAACAGCGGGTACCACTGCTCGCCCGGGGTGTAGAACTCGTCCAAACCGTACGGGAGGGGACGCGTGACAATTCCTTCCCGAGTTCCGGTCGAACCGGGTTTCGTGACCGCTTCCTCCGACCGCACCCGGGCCGTTTCCTTGTCCCGCACGGTGAATCCGGGGGTTGCGGGAACTGATCCGGAAACATGCTTTCGCACGTTGTACAGGTAGCTGCTGGTGCTGAATCCGCCCTCGCCGTCCGGCTCCGCCGCCTGGGCCTCGATGGCGAGGTCGAAACTGCTCGCGGACGTCGTCGACGGGCGGACACGGAAGTCGGTGAAATCGGGGATGTACATCCACGTACTGATTCGTCCCCAGTTCGCGTCCCGCTCGAAACCGTAGGCGGCCCGGCCGATCTTCGCCGACGGCCGGTCGGCGAACCGCACGTCAGCGGCAGCACCGGTACGCGCGTCGACGGTCAACTGGGTGGAGCCGTTCACGACGAGTTCCGGCTCGACGGCGAACACGTAACGCCGGTCGTCGCTCCACGTGGTGGACTGGAAGTAGAACCGTCCCTTCGGCAGGCGGGCGGTCACGGTATCGCCGCCGCCCCCGAAGTCGCGGGGGTGGTCGATGTCGGTGAAGTCGTAGGAGAAGTTCTGCGTCGGGTTCCCCTTTTCGTCGAGGAAGTTCAGCCTGACGTCGTAGCTTTCCGCTTCGCGGGTGACCGCGATCGGGGTCCGCACGTCCCCGGCGAGCACCACACCTTGGTAGACGCCGTCCGGCCCGGTCACCTTGGTGTCCGCCGTGACCGTCGCTTGCGCGGTCCCGCCCGCCGGGATCATCATCGAGCCGGGCGTGACCGTGAACATCCCGGCCGGGGCGGCCGCGCCGTCCGGGCCACGCACGTCGGCCGCGAGGTTCACCGTGACCGGAGCGGTGCCCGCGTTGCGGTACGTCATCGTGGTGACCATCGGCTGGTCGTCGTCGTGCGGCCACCGCGCGGTCCCCAAGCTGATGCCGGCCGGGCCGGCCAGTACCTGCTGTGCGACGGCCTTCGCCACGTCCACCCGGCCCGCGCCCTGCTGGAACACCGACATTCCGGTGCCCGGCTTGGCGCTCCCCATCAACGCGGCCTTCAACTCGGGCGCTTTCCAGTCCGGGTGCTGCTGGGCGAGGATCGCCGCCGCACCCGCCACGTGCGGGGCCGCCATCGAGGTGCCGGACAACCGCATGTGGTACTCGTCGACGGAGGGCTCGCTCGCCCCCAGCACACTGTCGTGCGCTTTGGCGGCCGCGATCCCGACACCCGGCGCGGTGAGGTCCGGCTTGATCGCCCCGTCGCCGAGGCGGGGACCGTGGTTGGAGAACGGCGCGAGCGTCTCGTCGCGGTCCACGGCGCCGACGGTCAGCGCGTCGGTCGCCGCGCCGGGGCTGCTCACGAGGGAGCTGTCGTTGCCGGCGGCGGTGACGAACAACGTGCCGGCCTGCTCGGTGATCCGGTTGACCGCCTGCGACATCGCGTCCGTGCCATCGCTGGGGAAGCCGGTCCCCAGGCTCAGGTTCACCACCTTGGCGCCGTCGGCGGCCGCCCACTCCATCCCGGCGATGACGCTCGACTGCGGACCGAAGCCGGTGTCGCCGAGAACCTTTCCGTTGAGCAGCCGGACACCCGGGGCGACACCTTGGTACTTCGCGTCGCGGCCGGTGACGATGGACGCGACGTGCGTGCCGTGTCCCCATCGGTCGGTGGTGCCGCTGGCGCTACCGGTGAAGTCCTTCGCGTCGGCAACCACATCGCTCAGGTCGGGGTTCGTCGTGTCGATTCCGCTGTCGAGCACGGCGACCTTGACGCCGCTGCCCGTCAGCCCGGCCTGCCACGCGGTGGGCGCGCCGATCTGCGGCACGCTCTTGTCCAGGGTGCCCTGGACCGGACTGTCCAGCCAGATTCGCGGCGCGGCGGCCCGCTGGGTCCGGGCCCACAGACCGCTCCCCTTGACCGCGCGCACCGCGGTCGCGCCGAGGCTCTTCAGCTCTCGCACCGCTTGCAGGCCGCTCTCGCGTGCCACGGCCAGGCCGCTGCTGACGATCAACGGGAGGTCGTCGCGAGTCTGGTCGTCGAAGCCGTACTCGATCAGTTTGGTGACATCGAACAAGTGTGGGTCGAGCTGCCCGGAGCGAACGGCGGGCAGGGCGTCCTCCGGCGTGACGTACACGTCCCCGGTCACGTCGGTGTGCTGCTCGAACGCCATCTTCGAGCGGCCCGCGCCACGCTGGACGGAGACCACGCGTGACCCGCCGAGCACCACCCGGTCGCCGGTGATGAGCGTGATCGTCCGGGTGAGGACGGGTCCTGATGCGGCGGCCTCGGCTTCGGCCTCGGTCCACGTGATGGTGCCGCTCGTCGCCAGCACAACGGCAAGGACGGCGGCGACAGGATGTCTCCAGCTCATACAACCTCCCAGTCGGATTCCTTCGCGGTAGACAGTGCCAAGATCCGATGTTTGGTTGCATGAAATTTTCGCCGAGTTACGTGGCGCCCCCGCCGGCCGGCCCGCGGCCGAGTTGACCACCCGCAGGCCCGCGCCCGACGTGATCAGTAGGCCGGCCGCGGACAGCGAGCCACCGGTTTCCAGCACCGCCTCCGGCACCGCCAGGTCGAACGGCGCGCCCCCGGGCTCCGCCACTTCAAGGATCTTGTCCTGCCGGGCGCCGGCGGCCCGGGCGTACGGCAACCCGGCAAGGAAACGCAGCTCGGCGTCCGCCGGGATCGCGGTGCGGGGGACCACGGTGACCAGCGTGACCCGCCCACCGTCGCACACCGAGAGCTGCCGGACGCTCAGCATCGCCTGCTCCCGGGTGACCACCGCCTTCGTCACCAGCTTGGCGACGAGCCCGGCCGCCCGCGCGTCGCGGGTCCGCAGCGGACCCAGCGGGCGGGTCAGCAGCAACGAGGTGCCGTCGGCGTACCGGACGAGGGGGCCGATGCCGTGCTGGTGGTCGGCCACGGCCTCGATCACGGCCGTCCCGGCGGGCGTCGACCAGGTACGGCGTGAGGTCCGCCGTCAGGGAGATCGACGCGGTCCGCCCCCGCAGCGAATGCGTTGTGAGCACGGGACTTTCGCCGTCGTCCTGGCAAACCACACCGTCGTCGTGACTTTGATCGACGAGTGAGCCGCTTGTACGGCCACCACGGCGACAACCGGGTTGAGCCCGCCAACCGAGCATAAGGTGGGCCAGTGATTGACCAGATGACCGTCGATGCCGCGGCCGCCGACGCTCGCTGCGCCGGCGAGAAGTTCGATGACGCTCTGGCGTGGCTTCGTGCCCATCCCACGCTGACGGCGCCACTCTCCGCCGAGCTCTGGGTTACCAACTCTGCATATACTCCCGTCCTGCTTGTTCGGCATCGCGTACGCGGGTGGGTACCGCCCGGTGGCACTCTCGAGCGAGGCGAGACACCCCGGGCCGCCGCAGCTCGCGAACTCGTCGAGGAGACAGGCGTCGCCGGTGACCTTCTGCCTCCCCCCGCCGCGGTCGCTGTTCGGTCCTTTCGCACCGACTGGGCGCCGACGTTGAGCCTTTCTTACGGCGCCGTCATCGACCGTGATCTGCCGCTCGGCGGGGAGAGCGGCCAGCCATCGAAGTGGATTCACCTCGACGAGGTCTGGGACAGCGTGTTTCCCGAAGACCGCGAGCGCATCCGCTCGTACGTGCGTCGCCTCGCGGCAGGGCAGGTAGCCGGGGTGCCATGAAGCACACCGCAACAACGGGCGCCCGGCCCTCCTCAGTCCGGGACGTACACGCGAGTGGCGAGATCGCGGATTCCTGGCACAGCTGCCCGGTTCTGCCCCAGTAGCGCATCGACGATCGTCCGGATGGCTGCGCGGGTGTTCCGGAGGAGTCCGCGTCGTCCGCGCCGCGCCCCGGATGACGTTCGCACGCCGCGCTGGGGCAGCCTGTTCGGCGAGGCCGGCGGCTCGTCGGCCTTGACTCGATTCCGAGGGAGTTCTCGTATGGTCGACAACGTGCGTGATCTGCGGCCGCCGCGCGTGCCGTGGGACGCCGCCCAGCACGCCCGGCCCGGCGTTCGGTTCGTCACGCCGCAGGAGTACCTGGCCGGGCTCCCGGTCGATGTGGGCCGCAGGATGGTCAAGAGCACGATCGCGGAGGCGCTGGCTGCCGCTGCCGACGAAGACGGTGTGATCCTGAATTTCAGCCCGCCCGAGTTCTTCCGGACCCACGTTGCTGGCGTCCTTGGCCGAGGCGAGGAGGACGACGAGGACGTCACGCCGCTGGTGTACGACCAGTTCACCGCGTTGACCATCATCGACTGCATGATCGAAATGACGGTCGACGACGGCCTACTCGCCAACCGTGGCAACGGGGATTCGGCGGACTTCCGCCTCACGCTGCCCGATCCCCTGGTGTGAAAGAAAAGGTCATCGTGTCCATCGCCGGAGAACAGCGGCGTGGGGCACGGTGACCTCGGTGCGTATCGCCGCCCTGACGGCGACGTGGGAGCTGAGCTCTACCCGACGGGCATCTCGCCATCCAGACGGGCGACGATTCCGCGGATCCGGTCGTCGTCCAGCGGACGCCGCCACGTTCGTTCGTAGACGTCATCGGCGCGTTCCACCTCGAAGTGCGCGTCTTTGCCGCGGGCCAGGACCTCCCAATGGGCGCGGTCGGATTCGGTCAGGAAGCTGATATCCACCAACGAATGCCTCCGCTCAGGACGACGTCAGCGTCCAGCTCGCCTCGTAGCCGTCCACTCTCAGGAACCCCGGGCCACGGACATCGCGCTCCACCTGAACGTCGCCGATCTGATTGAGCAGCAGGTCGCGCCTCGCCGGCGATTCCACCCACAGCGCAATGTTCCCGCTGGTCTTCGCCGTGAACTGGACGTGCGTCACCCCGTCCGGCAGGCGAAGCACCGCGTCACCCTTGCCCGTCGACAGCTTGCCACTCTCCGCCGCCGGGACGCTTCGGTAGTCGGCGATCGTCGCCGTCCAGGGCCCGTTCGCGTGGACCATCACCCGCCTCACCGGCTGGTCGGGGTACCGGTTCAGCCACGTGGTGCCCCGGTACGCGCCGATCGCGTTGACCAGGCCATGTTCACCGCCGTCGCCGTCGAGGGCCACGTTGTCCGTGCACTTCGGGCAGTCGAACGTGAGGAAACCCAGCTGGTCCGCCGGCCAGCTGGTCGCGAACTCGTCGTAGTCCGTGCCCGTGTGCGTCTCCGTCGGCACCTCTCGCGGGGCCGACGGCACCAAAGGCGGAGAGGGCGGCGCAGGCGCCGAAGGCGAAGGACCCGCCGCCACGATCACCCCGTGACCGCTGTCCTCGTACGTGCAGGCCGAACTCAACGCCGCCACGGCCACGACGACACACACCAGTACGCCACGCACCCGGATCCCCCTCTCGGTCCCCAAGTGATCTTTCGACGACCTTAGCCCCAGCGTTATCGTCGCCCTGTGTGATCGCTCACCTGCGGCGGCCGGCGACGCGGACCAACTCGCGCAAGGGCACCGGTTCTGGGCTTTAGCAGCGGTAAACGCCTTGCAAAGCGGTTTGCTGCCATCGCTCCACCCGGTCGCGCCCGCGTGAGTTCCACGCGTCCGCTGCGGCCACGAAACCAGCCATCGGGACGAGGTCTCGCACTGCGGGGTCCGCCGCACCTGCTGCACAGGGTCCGTGGTCGTTCGACCATCTTGAGCAACGTGGGCAGACAGGCGAGGCGGCCCGCGTGCAGCGCCTAGGAACGGACCTGGTCCGCGGGCGCGGTCCAGCCGGTGGAGCGGATCCACTCGGCCAGGTCGCAGGTGGTCGGCTCGATCGCCTTCACTGCTGCGAGGTCTGACGGGTATTCGGACGCCTTGGCGAACTGGCGGAACATCGCCTTGTCGAGGTCGTTGCCGAGAACGCTCAGCGGCAAGGCTTCGTAGCGTGACGGCAGCCCGGCGCGCGCGCCGAACGCGGCGGCGATCTGGGGGCCCGTTGACTCGTCGCCGATGACCTCGATGGCTCCGCCGGGCACGTCCGCGGTGCCGAGCAGGATCGCGGCGGCGACCTGGCCGATGTCCTTGATCGAGATCATCTTCAGGGCGACGTCGTCCGCCAGCGGCAGCCTCAGCACGATCGTTCCGTCCTCCAGGCTCGGCGCCATCACGGTCGCGAAGTCCTCCATGAAGGCGGTCGGGCGAACCATCGTGGCCCTTAGGCCGGAAAGCTTCAGGTATTCCTCGATCCGGTGCTTCGAGTCGTGGTGCGGCACGCCCGTTTCGTGATCCGCCCCGAAGACCGAGTTGAACACGACGTGCGGCACGCGCGCCGCGGCCGCCGCATCGACGAGGGCGGTGCCCACTCGGACCTCCTCCTCGACCTCCTCGAGGCTGTTCGCCTCCGGGGTCATGAAGGAGAACGCGGCGACCGCCTCCAGCGCGGCGACCGTTGACGCCGGGTCGTCGATCCGGACGGTCACCAGCTCGACGCCCCGGGCGACCAGCGCCTGCGCCCGATCGGACTCGGGGGTGCGGACGAGGGCCCGTACCCGCGCTCCTCGGGCCAGGAGCGCGTCGACGATCGCCCCGCCCTGCTGCCCCGTCGCACCGAAGACCGCGATCGTGCCGTTTTCCCGCGTGACCATGTCGCCCACCTCTCATTGGTTCATGTCGTGAACCATGCTAGTTCATGCCATGAACCAATGCAAGGCAATGGGGTGCCAAGGAGGACTGCGCGGTATTTCAGGACGAGGTGGACGCTGGGACGCCAGACGCGTCCACAATGGCGGTGGCTAGGCGTTCGAGGTCGCGCTGGCCGTCGGCGTCGAGGTTCTCCGCGACGTCGGGCAGGCGCTTGGTGGTCTCGGCGAACACCGCCTCGGCGAGCACCTTCCCCGTGGGCGTCACGCTGAGCATGATGACCCGCCGGTCCTGCTCTGAACTCGCTCGGCTGACCAGGTCGCGCCGCTCGGTGCGATCGACGAGCTGACTCAGCGCGTTCTTGGTCATGCCGAGCGAGGCGGCGAGGTACGCCATCTGCCGCGGCTCGTCCTTGACCGCGCATAGCAGGGTGGCCTGCAGGGAGGTCAGATCGTACTCGGCGCAGATCTGCGCGTACCTCCGCTGGATCAGGACCGAGAGCCAGAAGAGCTTGTCGCCGTAGTCCACGCCCGCCGCCCCTCGTCTGGTGCCGAACGCCTAGTCTACCGTCGCCGACCGGCTCGCCCGACCGCCCAACTGCCAGTGAGATCTGCCTTCTGCCTGGTCGATCTGGTGCCGCCGCCACCAACACCGAGCCCGCACCAGCCACTACCAACGCCAAGAAGAAGTACTCTACTAGCCATAACGATCTACGGCTGGAGTACTGGGCCCACGACGCCGCGGGGAGCTTGATCAAGGGCCATCGATCCGGTTGGACGGTCCTGCAGATCGTCGTCGAAACCCCCGCCGATGTGGGGCAGTTGTCACCGCTGGCCAGGCGGGAAGGTGGTACGGGCAATGCTCGCCTCCGCGCCCTCGCCGTAGCTTGCCCGCTGGCTGCGCCCGGCCGCGTGCACGGGCAAAACGGTCGCGGGTCACGTCGCGAACCCGATCCCGGCGGGCCGGCAGGGCTGCGGGAAGCGCCAAAGGTGCCAGTCCGCCGGTTCGACGGAGTGCTCCTGGTTACCGCAGGCGTGTGCTCGGACCGGTGCCCTGCCCGGCGCGACTGCGCTTGAGCAGGCTCGTCAGGCGGGTTGTACTGCAGTTCCGGCAGCGCGAGGTCGATCCCGGCGGTGTCGACCTCGGGGCGGCGTGCGGCTCGCACCGCCCCACCGCCACGACGACACGTCCACGACGTCCTCGTACGTGCACCGCATCTACCGCGGCGACCTCGACATCGGCGGGCATCGAGCAGCGCCGCGGCATCGGTACCCGGGTCCTGGCCCAGCTGCGCTTGGACCTGCCCGGCTACCGGCTGGTTCATCACCCCGGAGAAGACGAGCTCGCGGCCGTTCTGGGACCGGATCCATGCGGACTACCCCGGCGAGTACCTGCTCGGCGCCCGCCAGCACCGCGGCTGCACTCACCTGCTTTTCTGAGCCCTATCGGCCGCGGTCGGGGTGCAGTGGCGTCCAGGTTGGCCAGGTGCGGGGCGTCTCGGGGCGTGGGTCGATAGTGCAGGCGTAGTGGCGTTGCCAGGTGCGTTCGTCGCCGTCGCGTTCGTGGCAGGTCAACTCGAGGTCGATGGTGGTGCCGATGTAGCCGTCCTTGATGGTGGTGTAGAAGACGAGCTCGCGTCCGTGCCGGATGTCCTCGAAGGTGAGCTAACGCAGCGCCCGGCCTCGTTCCATGCGCAGCACGACCTTGGCCACGAAGGAGTTCGTGTCGTCGGTGAAGGCGTCGACCGCTGACACGGAGAATTCCGGCGCGTCGCGCTCGTCGCGATCGGCGCGCATCAGTGCAACCTGCTCTTCGGCCGCGCGGGCCTGTGTTTCGGCGGCCTCACGGGACTTGGCCGCCTCGGTCGCCTGGGTCTGCGCGGCGATCCGGGACTTGCGGGCCTCGCGGGTCTGCCACCCGGCGACGCCGGCAGCCACGACGGCAACGCCCGCGGCCGCCCAGGTGGCGATGTCGCCGGGCTCAACCATGACGGCTCTCCGCTCCGGCCGCGGGGAGGACGAGCTCGTAGGTCGGCAGCCCCTCGTACTCGGCGAGGGCGTCCCAGGACTGCGCGAGCTGAGTGCGTTCCTGATGGCGGTAGAGGGCGGCGAAGTGCGGAGCAGCGGCGTCGAAGCCGGCGCTGGAGGCGATCAGCAGCTGCCGCCCCGCCGCCTGCAGTGCTTCCCGCTGCAGGCGGCAACCCAGTTCTCCAGCGCCTTCTCGCCCGCCTCGACGGCGTCCATCTCCGCGTCGGCGGCCGCGAGCCGCTCCGGATCGGCGAGCAGGTCCCGGTAGCCGGCCAGCGTCGTCTTCAGCCACCGCCGGGGGGTGAACTCGTCAGCGGGGCTCGCGGTGTTCGCCGCCGCAGTCGCCAGCCATGCGTCGAGCTCGGCATCGCCCTGGCCATCGTCGGTCACGTGCCGGTCCCTTCGGATTTCCTGCTCAGGACGTCGGTGCTGAGCCACTGCACGAGCAGAACGGCTGCGTGGACCGCGGCCTCGGCTTCGGCCTGGTCCTGGTCGCAGGAGTTCTTGCTACCGCCGTGGCGGGACACCTGCCCGGTCCACAACCGCGACATCAGCTCCTGTACCGGTTCCGGGCCGCCCGGCGCGGCGCCAGTTCCGAAGAGGACGGTCTCCCACTTCGCGACAGCGTCGCGCAGGTGGGCGATGACGGTACCGAGCGTGGCTTTGTGGTTATTGGGTAGCACGAGCGGGCAAGCGACCTCTTCGACCGCGCGGACCGCTTCCCGGTAGGCCGTCGTCGGATCGGGATCCGGTCGATAGGCGTGGTACCACGCCTGGGCCAGCAGCTTCGCCGCGGTCGGGGTGGTTTCCTGCACGGCCTGCTTGAAGCTGCCCTCGACGGTCGGGTCGACCCGGCAGGTCAGTCCGCACCGCGACCGCGTCCCTGACCGGCCCGCGCGATCACCCGGTGCTGTTCGCGGTGGTGTCGGTCGAACAGGACGGCGATCCCGCCGAGATCCGCGAGCGCATCCGGGACGACGGGGTGCCCCGGCTGTGCCAGGCCCTCGACCTGGACTCGCTGTCCACCCGCGTCGAGCTGCGCTTCACCACCGCGGCAGGCGCCCGCGTCGCCTGACGGGGCGGTGCTTCCGTGCTCGCGATCGAGTTCACCCGAAGGCTTCGACTTTGTGTGTGAGCCGAGGTTTGCTTTCCCCGCCTACGGGGAAAGCACGTTCCGGGTTCCTGCGGCCGCAGGTACCACGATTGCTCCCGAAGGCGGTCTGACGTGGTCCAAGCGGTTCTGCCCCACATCCCCGTGAGCCGGCACGCTTTCGCGCCCGGTCGCCGCGGATGTCGCCGAACCTCGCACCGGAGCGGCTGATCGCCCTCGCCGCCCGGGGGAACGGACCTGCCTTCGAGCGGCTGGCCGACGAGCTGACCGGTCCGATCCTGCCCGTGGTCGGACACGTGGTCTCCGACCGCGGCCAAGCCGAGGAGCTGACCCGCCGGGTGCTGGTCGAGCTCTGGCGCACCGCGTCCCGCTACCGCGAGGCCGACGGCAGTGAGCCTCGGCCGGCAGCTGCGGAGTCCGGCCCAGCTGGTCGAGCAGGTGCGCGCGAAACGCCTGCCCGGTTCGCGGGCGCGCGCGGTACCGAGTAGCGCGGCGGTCGCACGGAACTCCCGGACGGCAGCACGACAGGCCGGGCACGCCGGGAGGTGCGCCTCGAAGGCGGTGCGCTCGGTGTCGTCGACGGCGTCGAGGACGTAGGCCCCGACGAGGGTGTGGATGTCGGGCGTAGTCATCGATATGTTCCCAGTGCTGCCCGCAGCCGGACGAGCCCGTCGCGGATGCGAGTCTTGACACTGCCTTCCGCCACCGCGAGCTTCTCGGCGACTTCGCGATAGGTCAGCCCGTGGTAGTAAGCCAGTTCGACGGCTTCACGCTGCAGCGGGGTCAGCTCGCCGAGCGCCCGCCGCACCCGCTCCTCGTCCATTGTGGACAGCATTTCCTCGGCAGCCTCGTCGTAGGGCCGCTGCACGTCGAGCCGAGCGGCGCGGTCCTGCCGGTCGCGGCCGGCCTGCTCGGACCGGACGCGGTCGATGGCGCGCCGGTGGGCGATCGTCAATGCCCAGGTCCGCACTTTCGGCGTGCGCTCCGGGTCGAACTGCGCTGCTTTGCGCCAAATCTCCAGCAGCACCTCCTGGGTCACCTCTTCCGCCAACGCCGGTGCGCGCAGCACGGCCTGCACAGTTCCGTGGATCGGCCCGGCCAGGTGGTCGTAGAGCTGCGCGAAGGCCCGCTCGTCCCCTGCCGCGGCACGACCGATGAGTTCTTCGGGGGTCATGCGGCGAAACTCCAGCCTCGGCGCACCGGCGCCCGTGGCGGACGACTTGGCGCACAAGTTCCTGGGAAGGACTGGTCACCAAGTCGTTCGGTCCGCACGCGAACGCGGATTGGTGTCCGGCTACACCCAGACCGACATGCGCGCGGGCGCCGTGCCCGACGGCGCGACCGGCTGGCACAACGTCACGTTCACGGCTGCCCAGAAATTCTTCCCGCTCCACCAATCCGGTTCCCGCCGAGCCCCGAACAACCGGCAACAAGAGGTTCTCACCGACGGGGTGACCTCAGCCGCGTAATCAATTGGAGTGAATTCTCGTGCGTAACCTTCGTATTGCCGGTATCGGTCTGACCGCGGCCGCCGCGCTCACCCTCACTGCCTGCGGTAGCAGCGATTCCGCTTCCTCGAGCAGCTCCAGCACCCCCGCGCCCTCGTCGTCGATGGCCGCGCCGTCCTCGAGCGCGGCCTCCGGTTCCGCCGACGGCGTGACCACCAACGCCGACGTCTTCGGTCCCGCGTGCAGCCAGCTGCCGCAGGGTTCCGCGCCCGGCTCGCTCGACTCGATGGGCCCGCAGCCGGTCGCCTCGGCCGCGTCGACCAACCCGCTGCTGACCAAGCTGGTCGCCGCGGTCAAGGCCACCAACCTGGTCGACACCCTCAACAGCCAGCAGGCCATCACGGTGTTCGCGCCGGCCGACCCGGCGTTCGCCGCGCTGGGCGACGCGAAGTTCGCCGAGCTTGCGGGCAAGCCGGCCGAGCTGGCGCCGATCCTGCAGTACCACGTCGTCGGCAAGCGTTACGACGCCAAGGGCCTCGAGTCGGCCGGCACGCTGGAATCGCTGAACACCGCCGGCGGCCCGCTGAAGATCGAGGGCTCGGGCGAGAACATGACCGTCAACGGCGCGAAGATCCTGTGCGGCAACATCCCCACCAAGAACGCCACCGTCTTCGTGATCGACAAGGTCCTGACGCCGGGCACCAACAAGTAACACCGGCTCCCGGGCCGCCGACGGGCGGCCCAGCACCGCACGGCCGCTCCGGCTCCACTTGCCTCCTGGAGCCGGAGCGGCCTTTCTTCGTTGCCCGCACCGGATTCCGGTAGCGGGCAACGACCGTGGTCTGTCGGCGGGTCACAGGAGGTCCGCCGACGGGGGACGCCACAAGCGGCGGCGTCCCGCCGGCCGCCGCCACGCTCGGTCACTCCAAGGCCGTGGCGGCGGCCGGTCCTTCCGCGAAGACGAGGGCGTGTGTCACGGCGCTGCGGGGAAGATCCGCATCGGCACCAGCGCCCAGACCACTTTGCCGCCACCTTCGGCCCGCACGCCCCACTCGAGGGACAGCTGGCCCACCAGCCGGAGTCCGTACCGGCCGGACCCCGGGTGGCCGGCGCGCACCGACGTGACGTCCGGATCGCGATCGCCGACTTCGACAAGCAGGTTCTCGCCGGTGCGGGCGACGTGCAGTTCGCGGACCGCCGTGGCGTGCCGGTAGGCGTTGCCGACCAGTTCGTCGATCACGAGGAGGACTCCGCCGAACCGGTCGTCCGGGCACGCGCCGAAGGTCAGCGATTCGGCCACCTGAGACCGGACCTCGCGCAGATCCGGAAGACCGCCCAACGCGACCCGGACTTCGGCCGCTCCGGCGAGCTTGCGGGTGAGCCGCGCCAGCTCCTCGTCGAAATCCATCGTTGCTCCGGCCTTCCCTCGACACCAGCCCGTTTCGTGGTTCGGTCCCGCGGTTCACCCGGATTGGTCGGCCTTGCCACCGTGGTGGGGTCACGTCCCGGCCGTCGTTCACCCGATCGGGCCGAAGGTGCGGTCCGGCCCATCCGGCGTGGCACCGATCGCGAATCCACAATGGACTTTCCGTACGCTTACCCAGGAGTCTTCCGTGCCCGAGGTTCGCCCGGCCCACATCGTTCCGGCCGCCGTCATCGCGCTCACGCTGAGCGCGTGCGGCAGCGGGGCCACCGTCTCCTCCGCCGGTCCGGGCCGGCCGGTGGCGGCGCCGGCGCCGAGCATCGCCGGTGCGACCGGCACTCCCGACGGGGTGACCACCGACGCCGACGTCTTCGGCCCGGCCTGTTCCCAGCTGCCGCGGGGCTCGGCACCGGGGTCGCTGGACTCGATGGGGCCGCTGCCGGTCGCCTCGGCCGCGTCGACGAACCCGCTGCTGACGAAGCTGGTGGCGGCAGTGAAGGCGGCGAACCTGGTCGACACGCTGGACAGCCGGCCCGCCATCACGGTGTTCGCCCCCGCCGACTCGGCGTTCGCCGCGCTGGGCGACGCGAAGTTCACCGAACTGGCGGGCCGGCCCGCCGAGCTGGCGACGATCCTGCAGTACCACGTCATCGGCCGGCGCTACGACGCCAAGGGCCTGGCGACCGCGGGCACGGCCGACACTCTCGACGCCACCGGCGGCCCGCTGAAGATCGAAGGCGTCGGCGAGAACATGACCGTCAACGGCGCGAAGATCCTCTGCGGCAACATCCCCACCGGGAACGCCACCGTCTTCGTCATCGACCAGGTGCTCACGCCGGGCGTCCGCTGATCGACGAGAGTGGGTGGCGGGCCCCCCCCCCGGCGGGCCCGCCCCCCCCGCCCGGGGCCCGGGGGGGGCGGGGGTGGCCCCGCCCGGTGCCCCCCGGGGGGAGAACCCCCCCCCCGCGGGGGGCGTGGTTG
>NZ_JAPZLD010000042.1:0-104778 GCF_030182635.1 Amycolatopsis ponsaeliensis | reverse complement strand
CACTGTCGAAACGATTCGACGAATCCGGGAGGCCGTCCGTGCGCCAGTCCCCGCTCCGCCGTGCCCTCGTCCCGGTGGTCGCCGCCACCCTGCTGCTGGCGCCCACGCCGGGGGGGGGGGGGCCCCCCCCCCCCCCGGGACCGGGATCCGACCCGGCCGGGCGCGGTCGGCCGGTCGGAAAGACTGTGGTTTCGCATGGGTTTTCGCCCCTGGGGTACGTCGGACGCCGTCGAGCGTCACGAGACGTGAAAGAGTCACGGGTCGCGTACTGGAGCAGGGGAATCGTCACGCCGTTACAGCGTGCACGTGCGCCTAGTTGATCTTGTTTTGGACGCAGTTCTCCCCGGCTGCCCGGTTCGGGGTCAGTCGGGGGAGGTGGTGGGCAGGGCGGCTTCCCTGCCCGCGCCGTCGACCTCGTGGTCGAGGCTGGTGCCGATGAGCTTCAGCTGGGTGGTGGTGGCGTCGTCGGCGTGGACGGCGAACGGGTGGCGGACGCCACCGGGGCCGTCGTGACCGGGAGCCGCGGTCGGTGCCGGCGCGCTCGGGGCACTGGTGCCGCCGGGCAGGCCCGGAGTGCTGTCGCCGCCACCGCCGTTGCGAGCGTGGACACCGGAGTCGCGCGGCTGTTCCTGCTGGGCGGACAGCGTGTTCTGCACCTCGACCAGGTGCACGACCGCGAACCGGGAGGCCGGCGAGGTCGTCGCGTCCGCCGCGGCGGGGGCGGTCTCGGCGACGGCGGTGGTGGTGGTCACCGGGGTGAGGACGTCGCCGACGATGCCGGTCACGGTGGCCGTGACGCCGCCCGAGTTCGAGCTGCCGCCCAGGATCGGGTCGAGGATGTCGTCGAGGGGGAGCAGGACGGGCGCGTCCGGGTTGTCCGCGGACGGCTGGGTGAGCGGCGCGAGGACGGTGTGCGACAGCGTGTTCGTGAGGGTGCTGACGGTGTTCAGCGTTCCGTCGACGGTCGTGGTGACCGTGTTCAGCGTGCCGCCGACGACGTTGAGGACGCCGCCGACGAGCCCGCCGAGCAGGTCGCCGGAGGAGGTCGCCTTCGTCGTGGGCTGGGTCAGCGGTTTGGTCGCGGAGGTGACGGTGTCGACGAGCCCGCCGAGGAGGCCCTGCGAGGAGGTCGCCTTCGTGGCCGGTTCTTCGGTCTGAGTGTCCTTCGTGGACTGCTTCGCGGTGGTCTCGGTGTCCGAGGACGGAGTCTCGGTTTCGTCCGCCTGGCTCGTGCACGTGGGGGCTTCGCGGTGGCTCTTGTGGTGTCTGCCGTGTCCGAAGGAGGGCTTGGCGGAATGGTCCACAGTGGAGGCGGCGGGGGCCTCCGGGCAGCTCGCCGTTTCGGCGGCGGTCGCGGTGCTGCCGGAGAGTGCGCCGGTGAGCAGCCAGCCGGCGAGGGTCAGGCCGCCGGCGACGAGGATCTTGGCCGCGGGCCGCTGCAGCGCGGCCGCCCAGGGCCGCGGCGTGCGCGTGGGGGATTTCCCGGCGGGAAGCGTGCTGCCTGCGGAAAGGCCCTGGCTCGGACGTGCGCCGGTTCCCCGGTGCGTTTCACCCGCTGTGAGCGCAGGCCGCGCGGGAGCGCTGCGGCGCGCGTTCGCCGTGCTGCTCACCGCCACCACCACCGTCCGCGCCTGAAACCCTTGCGTTGTCCGCTCGAGTTCGTTCTTGCTGGGGTCTTTCTCCGGCCAGGTCGCAGTTCCCCCGGGGCTGCACTCTTTCTAGCACCGCTCGGGAGTCTTTCATCTCTCCCGCGTTCGATCCAGCCCGTAAGGCGGAACGGCCCTACCGGGCAAGGTATCTGCGGCCGACGAGTTGATCACTCTCAGTGCCGTTCGGGTGCTTCTCCGCGGCCATTCGGACGAGTACTGCAACTTGCACATTCGGACGTTGACCTGATGTTTCCGCCGCCCCGATCGCTTTCCGTGCCGGACCTGTGGCTTTCGGTGCGCGGGACCGCGTTTCGGCCGGGCGATCGGGAAGTCGCCCGGAGTGTGGGACGAGCGCTGGGCCGAACGGGTCCACAGTGGTCGGCCGGGTGCGGATCCGGTCGCTCCGGTCCGTGATCATCGACGGCCGGAGGCCCGCTGGTCCGGACCTCGCTCGCCAGGCGACGCCGCAGACGCGAAATCGCCTTCACGATCGCGGAGCGTGACTACCGACTACGGCAACCGGTCGACCCCGTCCGGCCGGTGCCGCGCCGCGGCCTGACGCGCCCGGCCGCGGCCGGGGTGGTGCGTCGGCTTTTCGCTCCCGAATTCACCGCCGGAAACTTTCCGCCTCGCCGGCGCGGTCGTCAGACCAGTTTGCGCAATCGGGTGACGCCCTCGTCGATGACGTCGTTGCGCTTGCAGAACGCGAAACGCAGGAGGTGTTTCCACTCGTCCGGGTGATCGGTGAACACCTTGACGGGCACCGCCGCGACACCGACCCGGCCGGGCAGCTCCCACGCGAGGTCGGCGGCGTCGGTGAAGCCCAGCGGCCGCACGTCGACGCAGACGAAGTACGTGCCTGCCGTCGGCCGCACGGTGAACCCGGCGTCGGCCAGCCCGGCCGAAAGCCGGTCACGCTTCTCCTGGAGGCTCGACCGCAGGCCCTCGACCCAGGGCAGCTCGTGGTCGAGCGCGTACGCGACGGCCGGCTGCAGCGGCCCGCCGGACACGAAGGTGATGAACTGCTTCGCCGCCTTCACCGCCGCGACCAGCTCCGGCGTCGAGCAGACCCAGCCGATCTTCCAGCCGGTGCAGTTGAACGTCTTCCCGGCGCTCGAGATGCTCACCGTCCGCGGGCGCATCCCGGGCAGCGTGACGAGCGGGATGTGCTCGTTGTCGTCGAACACGAGGTGCTCGTAGACCTCGTCGCAGATCGCGATCAGGTCGTGCTCGACGCACAGTGCGGCGAGTGCCTCCAGTTCGGCGCGGGTGAACACGGTGCCGGTCGGGTTGTGCGGCGAGTTGACCAGGATCGCCCTGGTCCGCGGCGTGACGGCGGCGCGCAGGCCCTCGACGTCGAGGCCGAAGCGCCCGTCTTCGCCCTCGACCAGCCCGACGACCTTGCGTTCGGCGCCCGCCATCGCGACGGCGGCGGCGTAGGAGTCGTAGTAGGGCTCGATGACGATGACCTCGTCGCCGGGCTCGGTCAGCGCCAACAACGCTGCCGCAATGGCTTCGGTCGCACCCGCGGTGACCAGGATCTCCGTGTCCGGGTCGTACTCGGTGCCGTAGCGCAGCCGGTGCCGCGCGATGGCCGCGCGCAGCTCGGGGCGGCCGGGTCCCGGCGGGTACTGGTTCGCACCGCCGAACAGGGCGTTCTTGGCCGCGTCGAGCATGCCGGCGGGTCCGTCGGTGTCCGGGAAGCCCTGGCCGAGGTTGACCGCGTCGTGCCGGACGGCCAGCGCCGTCATCTCGGCGAAGATGGTCGACGTGAAGGGCCGCAGACGGGGGACGAGAGCAGGTTCGCGCACGATCAGCGATCCTCGCGGACAATGGCGGTGTGGAGCAACTGACCCCCGCCAAGGTGACGCCCGCCGACCCGCCGGGCGGCGCCGCCGGTGAAGAGGAAAAGCGGCGCGCGCTGCGCAAGATGAAGCTGGTCGCGCTGTCTTTCCTGATCGGCGCCACCGTCGTGTTCCTGCTCACGAGCTGGGCGCAGTCGGCAGGCTGGCCGGGCTGGGTCGGCTACGTGCGGGCCGCGGCCGAGGCCGGCATGGTCGGCGCGCTGGCCGACTGGTTCGCCGTGACGGCGCTGTTCCGCCACCCGCTCGGGCTGAAGATCCCGCACACGGCGATCATCCCGAACAAGAAGGACGCGCTGGGCAACAGCCTCGGCGAATTCGTCGGGTCGAACTTCCTCTCCGAGGAGGTCATCCGCGACAAGCTGAAGCGCGTCGAGATCGCGCGGCGCCTGGGTTCGTGGCTGGCGCAGGAGGACAACGCCGAGCGCGTGACGTCCGAGCTGGCCACCATGGTCCGGGCGGCGGTCCGCGTCCTTCGCGACGAGGACGTCCAGGCGATCATGGAGCAGGCGGTCGCGCGGCGGATCATCGACAAGCCGTGGGGCCCGCCGCTGGGCAAGATCCTGCAGGGCGTGTTCGCCGACGGCGCGCACCACAAGCTCGTGGACCTGATGTGCGACCGCGCGTACGAGTGGACCCGGGACAACCACACGACGATGCTGCGCGTGGTGTCCGACCGCGCGCCGAGCTGGTCGCCGAAGTTCGTCGACGAGATGCTCGCGGACAAGGTGTACGGCGAGGTGCTGTCGTTCGCCTGGGCGGTGAAGACCGACGTCAACCACCCGATGCGGCTGGCGCTGGACAAGTTCCTCGGCGAGTTCGCCCAGGACCTGCAGACCGACCCGGACGTGATGGCCCGCGCCGAGCAGGTGAAGGGCCAGATCGTGCACCACGAGGAGGTCCAGCGCCTGATCGGCTCGGCGTGGAGCACGGCGAAGGAGATGCTGCTGACGGCGGCGGAGGACCCGTCGAGCGAGCTGCGCCGGCGCGTCCGCCTGGGGCTGATGTCGCTGGGGTCCCGGCTGGTCTCGGACGACCAGCTGCGCTCGAAGGCCGACGGCTGGGTCGAGGGCGCGGCGGCGTACCTCGTGAAGAACTACTCGGGCGAGATCACGACGATCATCACGGACACGGTCGAGCGCTGGGACGCCGAGGAGACGTCGCGCAAGATCGAGCTCCAGGTGGGCCGCGACCTGCAGTTCATCCGCATCAACGGCACTGTCGTCGGTGCGCTGGCCGGGCTCGTCATCTACGCGGTCGCGGAGCTGCTGTTCTGAGGAGCTTGGCGGTATACCACACCTGGGGGAGCTTCAAACGAGTTGTCCACAGGAAGCTGAGTTATCCCCGGGGTTATCCACAGGTTTTCACGGTGATGGCCTAATCGCTGTCCACAACGTGTGGGGGTGTGGACGGCCGGGGGCGTGGATATGTGGTGCTCGGCCGGCGGGTTGTCCACAGGCTTTCGAGGGTCCGCCGCTCGGATGAGAGCGGTTCAGCCCGCCGCGGTCTCCGCCGCCCGGGCCCGCCAGCCGCGCGCTTTCTCGCGGTTTCCGCACACCCGCATCGAGCACCACGTGCGCGAGCGGTTCCGGGACTCGTCGTAGAACGCCCACAAGCACGTGTCGGCCGGGCAGATCTTCAGCCGGATCCAGTCGCCGCGCACCACCAGCCGGGCGCAGGCCGCGAACACCGCTCCCACGACGTCGTCCGCCACGAGGGCCGGGCCGTCGTCGGTCAGGGAGATCCGGGTGCCGACGTCGAGGCTTCCGCCCGGCAGCCGCGGGTCGCCGATCGCCGCGCGCAACGCGTCACGCGCCGCACGGGCTTCGGGGGCGGGATTGGCCGTCAGCGCTCTCCCGGACGCCCACCTTCGCCACTGCCCGGGATCTTCGAGCAGGTCAGTGCCCTCTTCGATGTTGACCGTGTTGAGGAACTCCACGACGAGGGATGCGTCGGTGTGCACGAACCCAGTGTACGGCGGTCGGTGGTTGCTCCCGCGTGCACTAACCCACATACTTCTTTCGCTGGTTATCCGCGATCGAGAGGAGCGACGCATGAGTGCGGTACCGACGCTGGGTGTGGTGGCCCTGGACTGCCCCGACCCGGTGGCGCTGGCCAGGTTCTACCGGGCGGTGCTGGAGTGGGACGCACCTGACGTCTCCGACGACGGCCACTGGGTCACGCTGGCCAACCCCGCCGGCGGCGCGGGCATCGCCTTCCAGCGGGTGCCCGACTACCGGCCGCCGGCGTGGCCGTCCGCGGACAACCCCCAGCAGCTGCACCTGGACCTGAACGTCACGGACCTGGAAGCGGCGCACGAGCGCGTGCTCGGCCTGGGCGCGAAACTGCTGGACGACGGGCCGGAGACCTTCCGCGTCTACGCCGATCCGGTGGGCCACCCGTTCTGCCTCTGCGCCTGCTGACCGATTTGTGCGTAGGCTCGCATGTGTGATTTGTCCGAAGTGTCAGAACCAGATGCGGACCGTGGACAAGAACGGCGTCCACATCGACCAGTGCGAAGGCTGCCGCGGGATCTTCCTGGACCGCGGTGAGCTCGAAGCGATCTCCGGTGCGGAGAGTTCGTTCTACGGCAGCCAGCCACCGCCCTACCAGGGCGGCGGCCACGGCCGTCCCGACTCGCCGCGGCCCTACCGCGGCGGCTATGCGGATTCGCCGAAGGGCTACCGGGGAGGCGGGTACGCGGACTCGCCCAAGGGCTACCGCGGCGGCGGGTACTCGGATTCGCCGAGGCCGCACGGGCACGGCCACCGCAAGCGCGGCTTCCTCGAGAACCTCTTCGACTGAAGTGGGTCTCGACCTGCGGATCTGCCCGTCGTGCGGCGACCGGGCCGACCGCCCGGTCGTCGCCGGGGCGGAGCTGGAGTGCGCGCGGTGCGGACACCGGTGGCCGTTCCGGCGGCTGCCGCTGTTCGCGCTGACGGGCCCGAGCGGCGCGGGCAAGTCGACGCTCGGCCCCCTCCTGGAGGCCCGCTTCGGCGGCGAGGTCGTGGTGCTGGAGCAGGACGTCCTCTGGACGGGAGCCCTGCGCGACGACGTCTCGGCGTTCCGCGCGGTGTGGCTCCGGATGGCGGCGATGCTGCACCAGAACGGCCGCCCGGTCGTGCTGTGCGGCACGGTCGCGCCCCCGGAGTTCGAGCCGCTGCCGGAGCGCGCGTTCTTCAGCGACATCCACTACCTGGCGCTGGTCGGCACCCCGGAGTCGCTGCGCAAGCGTTTGCGGGCGCGCCCGGCCTGGCGCGAGTGGGACGAGCCGCGCATCGAGGAGATGCTGGAGTTCAACGACTGGCTCCAGAAGTCGGCGTCGGAACTGGGCGTCGACCTCTTCGACACGACGGAGGCCTCGGCCGAGACGACGGCCGACCACGTCGAGAAGTGGATCCGGGACCGGCTGCCTTAGCCGAGGGGCCAGGTGCGGCCGCCCGGTTCGTCGAGCCAGAACTCCTGGCGGTCTTCGGTGACTGTCACCCCGAACCGGTCGCGGTCCGGCTTGCCCAGCTCGCACCAGTCGACGTACGCCGATTCGACGAGCTCCCACAGCGCACGCGGGCCGCCCTGGGCCACCTCGTCCGCGCCGCCGCGCTTGCGGTGACGCACCCACGAGCCGTCCGGGTGGACCAGCGAGACGCTGTCGTCCGTGCCGTCGCGCACCGGCCGGGCGCCCGGCATCGCCAGCCCGGCGAAGAACTCGAACTGCTTGCGCGGCTGGATCACCGACGACATCGGCAGCCGCGTCTGCTCCCAGTCGTCCCGCGACGGCCTCGGCAGCGGGTCGGCCTGCGCCAGCCGGTGCGCGCGAAGCGGCATGAAGCGGCCGTCGCGCGCGAGGACGTGGCCCTGCCCGGTGCCGTCCTCGCCGGCGACCAGCCGGATCAGCCCGGCGCCGATCGGCCGGTTCAGCGTCGTCACGATCAGCCCGCCCGGCACGGTCTGCGCCAGCCACGCGAGCGGGATCGAGGAAACCGAGGCGGTGCACAGCACCCGGTCGAACAGCGTGCCGGCCGGGAAGCCGAGCGCGCCGTCGCCCACCTCGCACGCCGGCCGGTAGCCCGCCGCGGCCAGCCGTTCGCGCGCCAAGCCGGCGAGCAGCGGGTCGATGTCCACAGTGGACACCTGGCCGGCGCCGCAGCGGTGGCTCAGCAGCGCGGCGTTGTAGCCGGTGCCGGTGCCGATCTCCAGCACGCGGTGCCCGTCCCGCACCCGCAGCTCCTCGAGCATGATCGCCATGATCGAGGGCATGCTCGACGAGCTCGTCGGCGTGCCCGGCACCGGTCCGGTGCGCCGGGCGAGCTCCCAGCGGTCCGGGTCGTCGTCCAGCTGCGTGACCAGCACGTCGCGCGAGTAGACGGTCTCCAGCCAGCCGGGGTCCTCCCGGTCGACCGCCGCCCACAGTCCGCCCGCCGGCGTGAAGAACCGCGGCAGGAAGACGTGGCGAGGTACCGCGCGGAAGGCGGCGATCCATTCCGGGGCGTGCAGGACGTCCTCGTCGAGCAGCTGCTCGACGAGCCGCCGCCGCAGCCGGGCCGAGCGCGTCATACGCCCACGTTAGCGGTGAGCACCACCACACCAGCTATTGCAAGCAGGGTGCTTGCAATAGCTAGCACTCGCGCGTACCGTCGAAGGTGTCGCGAGGAGGTGACCGGATGGCAGAAACCGGTGGGACGCCAGGATCCGGCAGTCCCATGGAGAAGGTCGCGGACATCGCTTCCGACATTGGCGAGTACATCCGCCAGCAGCGCAACACCGCGAAGATTTCGTTGCGCCAGCTGTCGAAGCTCGCCGGAGTGTCCAACCCGTACCTGAGTCAGATCGAGCGCGGGGTCCGCAAGCCCAGCGCCGAGATCCTGCAGCAGATCGCCAAGGGACTGCGCATTTCCGCCGAAGCGCTGTATGTGCAGGCCGGGATCCTCGATCTGCCGACGGGTGGTCCGGTGGGCGACGCGATTCGCGCCGACGCCGAGCTGACCGAACGGCAGAAGCAGGTCCTGCTCGACGTTTACGAGTCCTTCCGCCGGGAGAACGCCGCGGCACGGCCGGCCGCCGAGTCGTCTCCCACCACAGACACCCCAGACACCACACCAGCCGCAGACACCAAGGAGTCACCATGACGACCCCCAAGACCACCGAAGACGTCAAGAAGGCCGTGACCAGCGCTCTCGACCAGGTCCGCACCCCGCTGCTGGCCGCGCTCGGCGCCGGCAACCTGGCCGGCCAGGCCGTCACCGACGCCGTGGCGAAGGCCAAGGAGAACGTGACCAAGAGCAGCGAGACGGCCCGCAAGAACCTGCAGGAGCTGCCGACCGACGTCGAGAGCCTCCGCGAGAAGCTGGACCCGGCCGAGCTGCGCAAGGTCATCGACGAGTACACCGAGGCCGCGCTCAAGCTGTACAACAAGCTGGCCGAGTCGGGCGAGCAGGCGTGGGACAAGTTCTCCGCCCAGCCGCAGGTCAAGAAGGCCATCGAGCAGCTCGAGGAGGCCCTGACCACCGCGCAGGGTCAGGTCGAGGGCGTCACCACCGAGGTCCGCGAGCGCGTCGACGGCGTGCTGGGCACCTTCACCAAGCGCACCCGCTCGGTCGGCGAGAAGACCGCCCGCAAGGTGACCGAGGTCGCCGGCGAAGCCGCCGAGGCCATCGAGGAGCTGGGTGACGACGTCGCCCACGAGACCCGTTCCGCGAGCCGCAAGGTCGCGAACAAGACGGCCCCGAAGACGGCCGCCCCGGCCCGTCGCACCACCACCGGCACGACCACCAGCGCCGCCGCGAAGAAGCCGGCCGCGCCGAAGGCCGACAAGTAAAAACGCCGTGAACACCCCGGCCCCGCCACCGCATCCCGGTGGCGGGGCCGGGGTCGTTCGGGCGGTTTGCCGTAAGCTGTCGCTGTGCTGGTTGCCATCTGGATCCTCGAAGTCATCCACTGGGGCAGCGCGCTGGTCGGGCTCTTCGCGTTCGTGCACGCGCTCCTTCAGCGCGCCGACGCCTATTCCGCGGCCGATCGCAAGACCAAGCCCGTCTGGATGCTCATCACCGGCGGCGCGACGCTCGCGATGGCGTTGTTCAGCGTGATGGGTCCGGGGATGATCTTCTGGGTGCCGGCCATGGCCGCGGCCCTGGTCTACATCGTGGACGTCCGCCCCAAGCTGATCGAGGTCCAGCGCGGCGGCTCCAACTGGTAGTTACCCTGGCGAGGTGACCTGGACGATTGCCGGGAGCCTCACCGTGGTTCCCGCCCCCACGCGTACCGACCTGCTCGCCGATCCCGTCGCCAAGGCGCTCGCCGCGCTCGCCGATCCGGACGCCGTCGGCGTCGCCGAGATCGACCCGGCGCTGGCCGACACCGCCGCCTTCTGCGAGACCTACGGTTCGCCGCTCGAAGCGTCCGCGAACTGCGTCGTCGTCGCCGGCAAGCGGGCGGGCGAAGTCCGGTTCGCGGCCGCGCTCGTGCTCGCGACGACCCGCGCCGACGTCAACGGCGTGATCAAGCGCCGGCTCGACGTCCGCAAGGCGTCGTTCGCGCCGATGGACGAAGCCGTCTCCCTGACCGGGATGGAGTACGGCGGCATCACGCCGGTCGGCCTGCCTGCCGAGTGGCCGATCCTCATCGACCAGCGGGTCGCCGACGCGCCCGAGCTCGTCATCGGCAGCGGGATCCGCGGCAGCAAGCTGCTGATCTCCGGCGCCGCGCTCGCCTCGCTGCCCGGCGCCGAGGTCATCGAGGACCTCGCCAAGTGACGTCCGTCTGGCTCCGGTACCTGACCGGTGCCGACATCGACTCGCTCGGCGTCACGGACGCGGACATCGTCGGCGCGGTCGAGGACGTGCTCGCCGACCACGGCCGCGGCCAGGTCGTCTTCGAGCCGCGTACGCACCTCGTGCCGGACAACGGCGGCAAGGGCCACTTCAACATCCTTCGCGGTCACCTCTCCGCGAAGCAGGTCAGTGGCGTGAAGGTCGTCGGTGACTTCGTGGGGAACTTCGAACGGGGCCTCCCTTCCGAAATGGCGTTGATCCTGCTGCTCGACCCGGACACGGGCATGCCGCGGGCCATCGTCGACGGCACGATGATCACCGAGGCCCGCACCGGCGCGATGACCGCCGTCGGCGCGAAGTACCTGGCACGCCCGGACTCCCGGGTGCTCGGGCACATCGGCGCCCGCGGCACCGCCTGGTGGAACGTCGTCCTCCTCGACTCGTTGTTCGACTTCGCCGAGATCCGCGTGACCAGCAAGCGCCCGGAGTCCCGTGAGGACTTCGGCCGCCGGCTTTCCGAACGGCTCGGCAAGGACGTCCGCGTCTGCGCCACGGCCGAGGAGACCCTGGACGGCGCGGACATCCAGGTCGAGGCCTCCCGGCTGGTCGAGCCCGAGCCGCTGGTGCGGCGCGAGTTCCTCCGGCCGGGCACCTTCCTGGTGCCCTACGGCACGATCAGCGCGCTCGAGCTCACGCTGCTCGACGACGTCGACAAGGTCGTCGTCGACGACTGGCGCGAATCGCAGTCCGGCAACCCGCGGTTCGGCGCCCTGCGCCCGCAGCTCAACGCCGGCCTCCTCACCGCGGACGGGGTCCACGCCGAGATCGGCGACATCGTGGCCGGGAAGAAGCCGGGCCGCGAGCACGACGCCGAGCGGATCCTGTTCTGGCACCGCGGACTGTCCACAACGGACATCGCGGTGGCGACCATGATCCTGGCCCGTGCCGAGGCTTCCGGCGTCGGCACCATGCTGCCGTACCGATGATCATCGACGGAAGCGAGTTCGCCGACGGTGAACGGTTGGAATTGGCCAAACCGCTGGTGGAGACGCTGCGGCAGCGCCGGAACGAGCTGTTGACGGCGCTTGAAAAGGGCGAAAAACCGGTCTACGGCGTCAACACCGGCATGGGCCGGCTCGCGGGTGTCGCCCTCGACGCGCGGCAGCAGGCGGAGCACCAGCGCAACCTGCTGATCGGCCGTGCGGTCGGCGGGCCGCCGTGGCTGCCGCCGGAGGACGTCCGCGCGCTGTTCGTCGCGAGGCTGCGTGATTTCCTGCAGCCGTGGTCGGGGGTGAGCGCGGAGCTGGTGCAGTTCCTCGTGGACCGCCTGAACGACGGCTTCACACCCGCCGTGCCGCGCTCTGGTCTCGGCAGTTCGGGCGAGATCATCCCACTGTCGCACGCTTTCCAGACGTTCCTCGGCATCGGCACGGTCCTCGAAGACGGCGTCGAGACCTCCGCTGCTGAGGCGCTCGCCAAGCGTGGCGTAGCGCCGTATGTGTTGGGGCCCAAGGAAGGTGCTTCGCTGCTTCAGGGTTCTCCGCTGACCGTGATGCACGCGCAGCGGGGCTGGGCCGAGGCGCGGCAGCTCATCCAGCTGCAGACGCTCACCGAGGCGATGGCGATCGACGTCCTCGGCGCGCCACGCGAGGTGTTCTCCCCGGTCATGGCAGGCGGCGACGACCACTTGCGGCGGTTGTTGCAGGCCCTGACCGGGATGGTGGGCGCGGGTCCGGTGCGAGCGGGGGTCGTGCAGGCGCCGCTGTCGGTGCGGGTCGCGCCCCGGGCGCTGGCCCACGCGTCCCGCGTCAACGACGAACTGGCCGAGACCCGGCGGCGCTGGGCGACGATGCCGGGTGATTCGCCGTCGTTCGTCGAGGGTTCGTTCATCCCGGGGACGGCGTACCACGCGGTGGACCTGGGCCTGCGGATGGACGCGGTGACGGCGGCGCTGGTCCACCTCGGCGAGATTTCGGTGCAGCGCATGCACCGCCTGCTGGACGAGCGTTTCAGCGGGTTGCCGGCGCAGTTGACGACCGATCCGGGACCGCGGGCGGGGCTGGTCCCGCTGCACAAGCGGGCGGTGGGGGAACTGCACGCGCTGCGACGGCTCGCGACGCCCGCGACGATCGGTTCTCTGGATACATCGGCTGGTCAGGAGGACGTGCAAGCGTTTGCGTGGGCGGCGGGGGAGCAGCTTCGGGCGGCCGCGACGCACTTGTTCGCGATCACGGCGTGCGAGCTGATCACCGGGTCGCAGGCGCGGTACCTGGCTTCGGAGGGAGTTCCGGGCTTGGGCGCGGCTTACGAATGGGTGCGGTCGGTGGTGCCGCCGGTGGACGAGGACCGGCCGTTGGGGCCGGAGATCACGCGACTGGTCGCTGCCTGCCGTTCGTTCAGCGGGTGATTTCCCCGATGTGACGCCAGGTGCGCTGGTCCGGTTGCCAGTGCCCGATCGGAGGATCGGGTTGGAGAAGGGGCGTGATGAAGTCGTCGGCGAGGAGCCGGGCGTGCTTCATGTGCCTCAGGTCCTCAGGCAACTCGACCACCTTCTCGGCGATTTTCGCGTAGCCGTCGGGCCAGGTCTTCTCGTCCGGGAGCCGGAAACGCCCGGGTAGTTCGAGGACCATGCCGCGTCGTCGGCGTCTGGCGACCTCGTCGTGTACTTCACTTGCGCAGCGTTTGTTGCACTCTGGGTGCGACAAACGCTGCTGTGGGGGCGTAACGGAAGGATCTAGCGAGTGATTTCGCCGATGTGCCACCAGCCCTTCTCCCACGCGCGGTCGTACGGGCGAACCAAACGCCGTAGTCCGACATGATCACGCCGTAGCGGTCGAGCAAGGCCAAGAAGCCGTTGTAGTCCGGCTAGTGATCCAGCTCGATGCGGCTCATCTTGTTCTTGTCGAACCGTATGGGTTCGACGGCCTCGACCTGCGTCGGCCCGGCGTCCGCAGGGTGAGATTCCTACGACTCGCGCCGGGCCTTCTGCAAAGCCAGACCTCGGGGCGTGGCCAAACGGGTGATCAGCGCGAACAGCCCATCGCACACCAACGCCAAGACCACCGCCGCCAAACCGCCCGCGAAGATCTCGCCGTAGCCCGACGCTCCCAACGCGAAGCCGTCGACGATGTAGCGGCCGAGGCCGCCCCCGTCGTTGACGATCGCGCCGATCGCTACCGTCGCGATCAGCTGGAGGAAAGCCACCCGGGCACCCGCCAAGAGCACCGGGGACGCCAGCGGTAGCTCGACGCGCAGCATGATCTGCCACTCGCGGTAGCCCGTTCCGCGAGCCGCGTCGACCGTCTCCTGCTCCAGGGACACCACGCCCGCGTACGTGTTCGTGAACAGCGGGGGCATCGCCAGCGCCACCAGCGCCAGCAGCAACGGCCAGAACGTCGTGTCGACCTCCCAGCGGCTGGCCAGGAACCAGAACAGGATGATCAGGCCGAAGCTGGGGATCGCGCGGCCGATGTTCACCGCGCTGCTCGCGAGGAACGCGCCCTTGCGGTAATGCGCCAGCCACAGCGCCGCCGGGATCGTCAGGACCGCCGCGATCACCAGTGCCAGCAAGGAAAACCTGAGGTGCTCCAGTGTCCGGTACGGGATGCCGGCCTTGTCCGTCCAGCTCCAGCGGTTCGGGTCCGAGAGCCACGCGTTCAGCTGGTCGAGGAAGCTCATCGCGCCCGCACCTTCCGCGACCACGGCGCCAGCAGGCGCTCGCTGAACCACAACAGCAGATCCACGACCACCGCCAGGACCACCGACAGCACCACGCCGACGATGATCTCCGTCGGGTTGGGCGTCGCCGTCTGGATGCCCGCGCGGATGAAGTAGCCCAGGCCGCCGAGGCCGAGCATCGACGTCACCGTGACCAGGCCGATCGTCGTCACCGCGGCGACGCGCAGGCCGGCGATCACCACCGGCAGCGCCAACGGCAGCTCGATCTGCCAGAGCAGCCGGCCACGCGTGTAACCCATGCCGACCGCGGCCTCGCGGACCTCGTTCGGCACCTGGTCGACGCCGGTGACGATGTTGCGGACCAGGATGAGCAGCGTGTACGTCGCGAGCGGGATCATCGCGGTCAGGAACGTCAGCCCGAAGAACGGCACCAGCACGGCGAACGCGCCGAGGCTCGGGATCACGTAGAGCGCGCCGGCGGTGCCCAGGATGACCGGGTACGACCAGCGGTACCGCAGCGCGAGCACCGCCAGCGCGATCGAGACGACCAGCCCGACGCCGAGTGCGGCGGCGGTCAGCGAGATGTGTTCGCCGAGGCGCTGGACGATGTCGTCCGCGTTGCGGTCCACCCACTTCCACTGGAAGATCGGGGGTCCGCTGTCGGCGGCCAGCGGGGTCACCGCGGTCACGTGCACCCGGCGACCCTACCCCGTTTGGTGGGGACTCATTCCGAAGTCTGGGAATTCCAGCGGTTTTCTCCCAACATGTGGATACTTGTCGGTCCCCGGGGCTCGGGTCCTTTCGTCTGTTCGAGTGACGAGGGAGTGGGATTCGTGCGCTGGTTCCGGAACGCGTCCGTGGTGGCGGTGGCCGTCGCGGCGACGCTCGGTTTGGCCGCCTGTGGGGGTGGCAGCGACAGCGGTGACAAGCCCGCCGCGCAGAGCAAGGGTGGGGCGCCGATCGTCGTCGCGTCCTTCAACTTCACCGACAGCCAGATCCTCGCCGAGATCTACGCGCAGGCGCTGGAGGCCAAGGGCTACCCGGTGACGCGCAAGCTGAACCTGGGGTCGCGGGAGCTGATCTACCCGTCGCTGAAGTCCGGTGAGCTGCAGTTCATCCCGGAGTACCAGGGTGCGGCGATCACGACCGGCTTCGGCAAGGAGGCAGGCAAGACCGCGCAGGAGGAGCACGACCAGCTGGCCAAGCTGTTCGAGCCCAGCGGCGTCGGCCTGCTGAACTTCGCCGCGGCGGAGGACAAGAACACCTACATCGTCAAGTCCGACCTGGCCAAGGAAAAGGGCATCGCGTCCATCAGCGACCTGAAGAAGCTGGACAAGGTCGTCATGGCGGGGCCGCCGGAGTGCGAAAAGCGCCTGCCGTGCTTCCAGGGCTTCAAGGACGTCTACAAGCTGACGAACGCGACGTTCCAGACCATCCAGGAAGCCGGGCCGCGGGTCGAGCAGCTGAAGTCGGGGGCCGTCACGGTGATCCCGGTCGACTCGGTCAGCCCGCTGACCGGCGACTCGAACTACACGGTGCTCAAGGACGACCTGAACATCGTGCCGACGGAGAACGTCGTGCCGGCGGTGAACAAGAAGGTGCTCGACGAACGCGGCGCCGACTTCGCGACCGCGGTGAACGCGGTGAGCGCGAAGCTGACCACGGACGTCATGCGCGACCTGAACAAGCGCGTCGACTCGGACGGCGAGAAGGCCGCCGACGTCGCGAAGGACTGGCTGTCGCAGGCCGGTCTCTGAGCTGATCGGAAACGTACGCCGCCCTCGGCAACGGGGGCGGCCTACGCCGTTCCCCGGACCACCCAGGCGCGGGCCGAGAGCGGGATCGAGCCGTCCGGGTTCGTCGGCAGGCGGCTGCGCAGCAGCTCACGCACCTGGTCGCGGCGGGCCTCCGGCAGCGTCGCGAGGTACGCCGGGGCCGGGCCCTGCGCGCCGAGGAACGGCTGCCAGTAGTCGTCGAAGCCGGTGAACACCGTCGGGATCTTGATCTCGCCGACCGACACCCCGGAGAAGCCCGCCTCCGTCCACAGCCGGCCCAACGGCTCGGGCCGGCACAGCGTGAACCGGCGGCCTTCGTCCAGCTCGGCCACCTTCGCCGGGTCCAGCTCGGCGGCGGCCTCCCAGAAGTGCCGGATCAGCTCCATGCCCTCCGCGAGGTCCCAGAGGTACGCCGCGGCCACGCCCCGCGTCACCCGGGCGATCTCCGCCGCCGCGCGCACCGGGTCGGGCACGAAGTTCAGCACCAGGCCGGACACCACCACGTCGAAGCTGTCGTCCGGGAACGGAAGCTCACGCGCGTCGGCGACCTCGAACGACGCCCGCGGGTCGGTGACGCTCGCGCGGGCCGTCGTCAGGAATCCCTCGGACGGGTCGACGCCGACGACTTCGGCGGGATCGCCCGCGTCCAGCGCGGCCGACGTCAGCGCGCCGGTGCCGCAGCCGACGTCGAGCCAGCGGCGGCTCGCCGGGGCGTCCAGCTGCCGCACGAAGATCGGCGCGATCCGGCGGCTCCACCGCCCGATGTAGGCCTCGTACGCGTCGCCCGTTTGCCACATGCCTGGGAGTACAGCACAAAGAACCGCTGGTCAGCCGTTAGCCAGATCACCCGTTGCGGTGGTGCCCGCTGACGTCGCCCGCTGGAGGAACCCGGCGATCAGCGCCAGCTCGTCCTCGCTGTAGCCGGCGCAGAGCTCGTCCATCGCCGTGTTCATCCCCGCATACAGCCGGAACAGCTCGGCGTTGCGGCCGCGGACCGCGCGCACCGCGACCGCGCGGCGGTCGGCCCCGTCGGGGTCGCGTTCGCGGACGATCCAGCCGCCCTTCTGGAGCCGGTCGAGGATGCCCGTCATCGTCGCGGGGTGCAGCCCGGCGCGGCGGGCCAGCGCGCTCGGGCTCAGCGGCCCGTGCCTGCCGATCAGCTCCAGGCAGTCCAGGTCTACGTCCTTGAGCGCCAGATGGGCGCTGACCTGGTGGTTCAGCAGCGAAAGCTGGTTGCGCAGGTCCCGCAGGGCGTCCTTGAGCGCCACGGTCGCGCGTCGGCGGCCGACGGCGTCCGTCGTGGCACTCATGGGCGTCAGCCTAACGCGGTGAACGGCCTCCCGGCCGGTGGTGGAATCGTGGGCCACAATCGACGCCAGAAGGAGAAGGAGCGAAATGGGAAAGGTCACGGCCACCGCGGAGCGCACCATCGACGCCCCGGCCGACAAGGTCCGCGCGCTCGTTGCCGACTACGCCGAAACGCGCCCGAAGCTGCTCACCGAGCACTACCGCGACTACGAGGTGACCGAGGGCGGCACCGGCGCCGGGACCCAGGCCGGCTGGAAGCTGCAGGCGACGTCCAAGCGCGTGCGCGACGTCAAGGCCACGGTCAGCGAGCCGAAGCCCGGCACCCTGGTCGAGACCGACGCGAACTCCAGCATGGTCACCACCTGGACGGTTTCCGAGGCCGGCGAGAAGAGCCTCGTCCGGATCGAGACGTCGTGGGACGGCGCCGGCGGCATCGGCGGCTTCTTCGAGAAGACGTTCGCGCCCGGTGGGCTCAAGAAGATCTACGACGGTGTTCTCGGCAAGCTCGCCGAGATCGTGTGACGCCTCACAATCGGAATGTGCGCCCCGGTTAGCCGGTTCTACCCGGTGGAATCCGGGGCGCCTGCCCCGCTTCGAGAGAGACTTGAGGAGTTCGACGGTGAACGCACAGGCGACGGAAATCCGGCTGGCTTCGCGCCCGGAAGGTGTCCCGACGCACGACAACTTCGACGTCGTCGACACCGAGATCCCCACTCCCGGTGAGGGGCAGATCCTGGTGCGCAACCTGGTCATGAGCGTCGACCCGGCCATGCGCGGCCGCATGCGCGACGTCAAGTCGTACGCGCCGCCCTTCGAGGTCGGCGAGGTCATGTCCGGCGGGGCGGTCGGCGAGGTCGTCGAGTCGAAAATTGATGGAGTCGGACCCGGTGACCACGTGCTGCACCAGGCCGGCTGGCGCACCCACGCCGTCCTCGACGCCAAGCGCTACGTGAAGGTCGACGCTTCCGCGGCCCCGCTGTCGACGTACCTCGGCGTGCTCGGCATGCCGGGCCTGACCGCGTACGCGGGCCTGCTGGAGTCGGCCGAGTTCAAGCCGGGCGACACGGTGTTCGTCTCGGGCGCGGCCGGTGCGGTCGGCTCGCTCGTCGGGCAGCTCGCGAAGCTGAAGGGCGCCAAGCGCGTCATCGGCTCGGCGGGGTCGGCGGAGAAGGTGCGTTACCTGGTCGAGGACCTCGGCTTCGACGCGGCGTTCAACTACAAGGACGGCCCGGTCGCCGCGCAGCTCCAGGAAGCCGCGCCGGAAGGCATCGACGTCTACTTCGACAACGTCGGCGGCGAGCACCTCGAAGCGGCCATCAACTCGATCAACCTGCACGGCCGGATCGCCGTCTGCGGCATGATTTCGCAGTACAACGCCACCGAGCCGACGCCGGCGCCGCGCAACCTCGCGCAGATCATCGCCAAGCGGATCACCATCCGCGGCCTGCTGGTGCTCGACCACTGGGGCCTGCAGCAGCAGTTCGTCAGCGAGATCGCGCCGCTGGTGAGCTCCGGGCAGATCAAGTACTCCGAGACGTTCGTCGACGGCATCCGCAACGCGCCGGAGGCCTTCCTGGGCCTGCTGTCCGGGGCCAACACCGGCAAGATGCTGGTCCGGATCGCGAACTAACGCAGCAGCTCGGCCAGTTCCGGCAGCGTCGACACCGTGTAGGTGGGCTCGGCGCTGCCGGGCAGCGGGCGGACGCCGGGACGGGCGAGCAACGCCGTCCGCAGCCCGGCCGCCTGCGCGCCCGCGATGTCCCAGTCGTGGGCGGCGATCATCACCGCGCTCCCGGGTTCGACCGAGTAAGCGGCCAGGACCTGGCGGTACGGCTCGGGCGCGGGCTTGAGCCGGCCCACCTGCTCGGCCGAGAAGATCCGGTCGAAGAGCTTGGCCAGGCCGGAGTTCTGCAGCTGCGCTTCAGCGGTGGCGAGCGGCGAGTTCGTCAGCGCGACGACGTCGTGGCCCGCTTCGCGCAGCTTCGAGAGGCCTTCCTCGACGTCCGGGTGGGCAGGGAGCGAACGGAGTCCTGCGCCGATCTTGGCGAGGTCTACTGCACGCCCGTGCCGCGCCGCGACTTCGGTGGCGGCTTCGCCTGCGATGCCGGCGAAGTCGCGGTAGCCGCCGGTGGCCGTGACGGTCAGGACCGTGTGGATGGCCAGCCCGAACCACTCGCGCCGCAGCTCGGGGCCGCCGACGAGGTCGTCCATGGCGGCGAGGTCGAGCAGGGTCTCGTTGACGTCGAAGACGCAGAGCATGGGTTCAGTATTGCTGGGTCAGCGACCGTTCGTTGAAATCGGCGTCCAGTTCGCCGGCCGGCGAAGACCTCGGCGCGATCGCCAAGTCGACCCGGACGCACCACTGGCGCGTGCTGCGCGAGGCCGGCCTGGTCCGCCGGCGCGACGCGGGCAACGGCACGTTCGTGCGGCTGCGCCGGGACGAGTTCGACGCGCGGTTCCCGGGGCTGCTGGACGTCGTCGCCGGGATCAGTATTGCTGGGTCAGCGACCGTTCGTCGAGGTCCGCGTCCAGTTCGTCGGCCGGCGTCGCCAGCGACAGCTGGTCGCGCAGGATCGTGCCCAGCGTCGGCAATGTCGAGCGCTCCGGCCACGTCGACGGGTCCCACAGCGAAGACCGCAGGAACGCCTTCGCGCAGTGCATGTAGAGCTCTTCGACCTCGATGACCACCGCGAGCTTCGGCCGCTTTCCCTGCACGACCAGCGAGTCGAAGAACGACGCGTCCGACAGGAGCTTCGCGCGGCCGTTGACCCGCAGCGTCTCGTTCATCCCCGGCACCAGGAACAGCAACCCCGCGTGCGGGTTGTCGACGATGTTGCGGAAGCTGTCGATCAGCTTGTTGCCCGGGCGATCGGCCAGCACCAGCGTGTGGTCGTCGAGCACCAGGACCGAGCCCGCCGGGTCGCCGCGGGGTGAGACGTCACACGTGCCGTCCGGCGCCGACGTCGCCAGCAGCACGAACGGCGAGTGCGCGATCAGGTCCCGCGCGTGCTCGTCGATGTGGCCGAGGACCTTCTGCTTCGTCCTCGGCTTCGGTTCGCCCAGCAGCTCGCGCAGGGCCTCGTGCGTGTCGATGTGCGTCCCGGTGATCCCCATGCCCCCAAGCTAGCGCGGACCACCGACAGTCCGGCCCGCGATCGCGATGCGCGCGGCCTCGGTCGACTTCTTCACCACGAGGTCCACCGGATAACCGTGCTTCACGAAGACGCCGTCGAGCTGGAACGTGCCGTAGCCGTGGGCCTGGGTGAACAGCTGCTCCATCAGCTCCAGCGCCGTCGCCGGGTCGGGGGCGACCGCCAGGCAGCGCATCAGGAACTCGTCGGTCAGGCGGCGAGTCTGCTCGTGCAGGTCGACGTACTCGGGGCCGTGGAGGCCCTCGGCGTAGATGACGTTCATCCCGGCCCGGCGCTCGATCAGGTAGCGCGTGTACGCACCCGCGGCCGCGGCCAGCGCGTCCGCCGGGTCTTCGTGCTCGGCCGCCGCGGCCGCGACGCGTTCCGCCAGCTGGCACGCGATGTGGCAGGCGACCTCGGCCAGCAGGCTCTCGCGGGTCGCGAAGTGCCGGTACGGCGCGCCGGGGCTGACGTTCGCCAGCTTCGCGACCTTCGCGACCGAGAAGCCCTCGAGCCCCTGCTCGGCGATCAGGTCGAGCGAGACGCGCACGAGCTCGGCCCGGAGGTCGCCGTGGTGGTACTTGCCGCCCATGACCTGGATCACATCTCCCGCTCGAAATATGTAAGACCCCTCTTACGTAGAGATGTAAGAGACCTCTTACGAGGACCAACGGTACTTGAACCTGGAGGGTTCCATGAGCACCACCACGCACGCCATCGCCGCACCGGCGCCGGGTGCGCCGCTCGCACCGACCACGATCGAGCGCCGCGACCTTCGCGCCGATGATGTCTTGATCGACATCGCCTACGCCGGCATCTGCCACAGCGACATCCACCAGGCCAAGGAAGACTGGGGCCAGGCGATCTTCCCGATGGTCCCGGGCCACGAGATCGCCGGCGTCGTCGCCGCGGTCGGCTCGGACGTCACGAAGTACCAGGTCGGCGACCGCGTCGGCGTCGGCTGCATGGTCGACTCCTGCGGCGAGTGCGAGTACTGCCAGGCCGGCACCGAGCAGTTCTGCGTCAAGGGCAACGTCCAGACGTACAACGGCGTCGGCTTCGACGGCGAGAACACCTACGGCGGCTACAGCAACCAGATCGTCGTGAAAGACGCCTTCGTCTGCCGCATCCCCGAGGGCATCAGCCTCGACATCGCCGCGCCGCTGCTGTGCGCGGGCATCACCACCTACTCGCCGCTGCACCACTGGGGCGCCGGCCCCGGCAAGAAGGTCGCCGTGATCGGCCTCGGCGGGCTCGGGCACATGGGCGTCAAGATCGCCGCCGCGATGGGCGCCGAGGTGACGGTGCTCAGCCAGAGCCTCAAGAAGCAGGAAGACGGCCTCAAGCTCGGCGCGACCGACTACTACGCGACCAGCGACGAGGCGACGTTCGACGTCCTCAAGGGCAAGTTCGACGTCATCCTCAACACCGTGTCGGCCAAGCTGCCGGTGGACGCCTACCTCGGCCTGCTGAAGGTCGGCGGCGCGATGGTCAACGTCGGCGCGCCCGGCGAACCGCTGTCGTACAACGCTTTCTCGCTGCTGGGCGGCAACAAGGTGCTGGCCGGGTCGATGATCGGCGGCATCGCCGAGACCCAGGAGATGCTGGACTTCTGCGCCGAGCACGGCATCGGCGCGGAGATCGAGACGATCTCGGCCGACAAGGTCAACGAGGCCTACGAGCGCGTCGAGAACTCCGACGTGCGCTACCGGTTCGTCATCGACGCCTCGACCATCGGCGCGTGACGCACCCGCACGGCAACCGCGTCAGAACACCACGGTGCGGTTGCCGTGCACCAGCACCCGGTTCTCCAGGTGCCAGCGCAGGCCGCGGGCCAGCGTCACCTTCTCGATGTCCCGGCCCTTGCGGACCATGTCCTCGACCGAATCGCCATGGTCGACGCGGATCACGTCCTGGTCGATGATCGGGCCGGCGTCGAGGTCCGCCGTCACGTAGTGGCACGTCGCGCCGACCAGCTTCACCCCGCGCGTGTGGGCCTGGTGGTACGGCTTCGCGCCGATGAACGACGGCAGGAAGCTGTGGTGGATGTTGATCGCGCGCCCGGCCCACTCGCGGCACAGGTCCGCGGGCAGGATCTGCATGAACCGGGCCAGCACCACCGCGTGCGGCTCGTGCTCGCCGACCAGCTTGCGCACCTCTTCGAACGCCTCGGCCTTGCCTCCGGCGGGGAACGGCACGTGGTGGAACGGGATCCCGTGCGCGCGGGTGATGTCGGCCAGCGACTCGTGGTTGCCGATCACCGCGGCGATGTCGACGTCCAGCTCGCCGGACGCGACGCGGCCGAGCAGGTCGTACAGGCAGTGCCCGGCCTTCGAGACGAGCACCACCGCGCGGCGCCGCTCACCGGTGTCGCTGACCTCCCAGCTCGAGTCCGCCGACAGGTCCGCGGCCACCTCACCGAAGCGAGCGCGCAGCTCGGCGGCGTCGAAGGGCAGTGAGTCGGCCCGGACGACCTGGCGCGTGAAGAACCAGCCCGTGTCCGGATCGGTGTGGTAGGCCGCTTCGACGATCCAGCCGCCGTGCTCGGCGAGGAACCCGGAGATCCGGGCGATGATGCCGGTGCGGTCGGGGCAGCCGAAGGTGATGACGTAGCGGCGTTCGGGAGCGGTCACGACGGGCATTGTCCCCCGCGCTGGTCAGGGCGCCGCGAGCGGTGCGAGGTCACCCGTGACGGACGCCTGGTGCGGACGGCCCCACAACGCCCGGTAGACGTCGTCGGCCGCGCCCTCGACTTCGGCGTTCGGGGCGCCGAGGGTCCACGTGCGCTCCGGCGTCGTGACGCGGATGTCGGCTTTCCGGCCGAAGCGCGGGGTGAGGTAGGTCAGGAACTCGTCGATGCCGTCGTTGGCGAAGCCGGGTTCGAACCGCGTCGGCGGGACGTCGTCGAGCGCGGATTCCGCGTCGAGGCGGTGGATCGCCGTCTCGTGGGCCATCCGGCGGGTCCAGTCGCCGACCGTCACTTCGAAGCCAGGGTACGGCGAGAACGCCGGAGCTTCGGGGTCTTTCGCGAGGGCTTCGCGCAGGGCGAGGCGCTGGCCGTCCCACCAGCCCAGGACGTCGTCCCAGTCCGCGGGCGGCTCCGGTTTCACCGGGCGGTTGACCGCCAGGCCGACGGCGAAGCCGTGCACGAAGGCGATGTGCGCCACCAGGTCATGAACAGTCCACTTCGGACAGTTTGGCACCCGGGCCGCCGGGCCGGCCGTCAGCGCCGCCCGCTTCAGCGCGTCCGCGTGGATGTCGATCGCTTCCAGCATGGGCCGACCGTAGCCGTCGCCCGGCCTCGATCGCGACCACCAGACCGAGTCCGAGGCTGAAGGACAGCAACAGGCCCTTCACCGGTTCGTCGGCGAAGGCGGCCCCGCCGGCGAGGCCGATCAGCACGCTGTAGACGGCCCAGATCGCCGCGCCGGCGAGGTCGAGCGGCACGAACCGGCGCAGCGGATAGCCGAGGCTGCCGTTGGCGAGCGCGCTGGCGACGCGTCCGCCGGGCAGGTAGCGGGCGGCGATGATGAGCAGGCCGCCGTTGCGCCGCACCTGGTCCTGCGCCCACGCGTAGCGCCGTTGCCCTTCGGGTCCGCGTTGCAGCCGCGCGATCGCCCGCGGCCCGGCTGCCCGGCCGACGGCGTACCCGAGGCAGTCGCCGGCCCACGCACCCCCGGCGGCGACGGCTGCGAGGAGCGTGAGGTTCGCCGGGTCGGGGCCGAGCAGGACGGCGACGGTCACGACGGTCGTCTCGCTGGGCATGAACGGCAGCAGCGCGTCCAACCCGGACACGGCGAAGACGAGCACCCACAGCCACGGCGAGCCCAGGGCGTCGCGCAGCAGCTCGGTGACGTGCGCCAGCAGTTCCACGGCTCAATGGTGATCACCGCAGGTCACTTCGGGGTGACGCAGCGGGGGTGCCCCGGTGAACAGGTGTCTTGAATGAGTCATTCAGGACCTCCGAAGACCTGAATGAGTCATTCAAGACGCTGGGGCGACCGCGGCCCAGGGGACTGTCAGCTCACCCAGGCGGATCCGCGGGTCAGCCACCGGCCAGCCCCGGGCCACCAGCAGCCGGACCGTCTCCAGCCACCTCGACCGGACCCCGAACGCCTGCTGCGGCGCGGCCGTCGCCCAGCAGGTGTCCAGCGTCGCCAGCAGCTCGTGCACCCGCTCACCCGGGACGTTCCGGTGGATCAGCGCCTTCGGCAGCCGTTCGGCGATCGTCGACGGCTTTTCGAGGCCCGCCAGCCGCATCGACAACGTCAGCGAAACCGGCCCGGCCGCCGAAACCAGCACCCACGTCGACAGCCGGCCGATCTCGTCGCACGTGCCCTCGACCAGCAGGCCGCCCGGGGCCATCGAGTCCAGCACCAGCCCCCACGCGCCCGCGACCTCGTCCTCCGCGTACTGCCGCAGGACGTTGAACGCGCGCACCAGCACCGGTCGCGTCCCGGCCAGCTCGAACCCGCCGCGGCGGAAGTCCAAAAGGGGCGGTGTCGCGGCGGACTGGGCCGCCGAAACCCGCGCGGGATCCAGCTCCAGCCCCAGCACCCGGACGTCCGGCCGGACGCGCCGCAGCCACCGGGCCAGCTCGACGGTCGTCACCGGGGAAGCGCCGTAACCGAGGTCGACGACCAACGGCGAGTCCGCCGCGCGCAGCAGCCGGGTCGTCGCGGGCGCGTACGTGATCCACCGGTCGACCCGGCGGAGGCGGTTCGGGTTGGTCGTGCCGCGGGTCGGTGCGCCGACCGGGCTCAGTTTGGTTCGGTGAGCCACTTCGCCGTGAATTCGGCTTCGCGCTCCAGCAGCTTCGTGACCTGCTCGGCGATCACGCTCTCCAGTTTCCCGCCGAACAGCGGGATCCGGACGGTGACCTCGCCGCTGATCCGCAGCACCGTCCGGTCGTCGTTCGCCAGCAACGCCGTCCGCGCGACGATCTCACCCGGGACGCCGCCGACCTCGACCGTCGCGTTGCCCTGCCGGCCGGTGCCGTCGTTGCTCACGCGCCAGGTCTGCGTGCGGGTCACCAGCAGGTCGCCCTTGTGCAGCGTCCGCACCGCCTGCGGCAGCTTGTCCGCGCTGATCCCCTGCCGCAGCTCGTACCGCAGATCGGTGCCGGAGACGTCGTACGACAGCAGTGCCGCGCTGTGCCCGCCGAGCTCCTCGAGCCGTGCCCGCAGCGCCTCTTCACCGGCGACCGCCGCGTACGTCGCGGCGACGTCGGCGGAGAACTCAGCACGGTGCTCGATCCGGGATCCCATGCGCCGGACAGTACCGTCAGACGCGTGAACACCGCCCGAACTCCCGCACTCCCGAAGCTCGCCGCGTACACCACGCTGCGCCTCGGCGGCCCCGCCCGCCGGTTCGTCAGCGCCGTGACCAGCGAAGACCTCGTCGCGGCGGTCCGCGAGGCCGACGCGGCGGGCGAGCCGGCGCTGCTGCTCGGCGGCGGCTCCAACCTGGTGGTCGGCGACGCGGGGTTCGAGGGCACGCTGATCGAGGTCGCGAACACCGGCTGGCGCCACGAGGACGACGTCGTCGAGGTGGAGGCCGGACAGAACTGGGACGCCTTCGTCGCCGGGCTCGTCGAAGCGGGCCTGGGCGGGCTCGAATGCCTCTCCGGCATCCCGGGCAGCGTCGGCGCGACCCCGATCCAGAACGTCGGCGCGTACGGCTGCGAAGTCGCCGAGTCGATCGTCTCGGTGGAGCTGTACGACCGGCGGACGCGCGAAGTGCGCACGCTCAAGGCCGACGAACTCGGCTTCGCCTACCGCACCAGCGTCCTCAAGGGCACCGACACCGGCGTCGTCCTGTCGGTCCGCTTCGAAATCCGCGAAGACGGCCTCTCCGCGCCCATCCGCTACGCCGAGCTGGCGCGCACCCTCGGCGTCGAGATCGGCGCCCGGGTCCCGGCGGCCGAAGCGCGCGAAGCGGTGCTCAAGCTGCGGCGCGGCAAGGGCATGGTGCTCGACCCGGACGACCACGACACGTGGAGCGCGGGCTCCTTCTTCACCAACCCGATCGTCCCTTCGGCCGAAGCGGAAGGCGTCCTCGCGCGCATCACGGACAGCGTCGGTTCCGAGGCCCCGCGGTACCCGGCCGACGGCGGCGTCAAGCTGTCCGCGGCCTGGCTGATCGAGCGCGCCGGCTTCGCGAAGGGTTACCCCGGGCCGGGGAACCGCGTCTCGCTGTCGACGAAGCACACCCTCGCGCTGACCAACCGCGGCGACGCGACGACCGAGGACCTGCTGGCGCTGGCCCGCGAGGTCCGCGACGGCGTTTTCGCGCGGTTCGGCGTCCGGTTGCACCCCGAACCACTCTTGATCAACTGCGTCATTTGAGCCGAACCGGGCAACCTGGACGTGTATGAGACGTCTTTGTCGACAAGGGCGGCGCCACCTGATCGGATGGTCTTTACCTTTCGGCGGGTAACGTCGAGCGCGCCACCAGCGCTAAGGGCGTGTGCCCCGCTGGTCAGTGGGGGAACTCGGGAGGTTTCGGTGATCGAACGGCGTACGGTCTTCAAGGCCGCTCTGGCGGCGGGGGCCGCCCTGGTCGCCGCGGCGTGTTCGAGCACGAACGACGGCACCGCGCTGCCCACCGGTGCCGCGGGTGCCGACGGTGAGGGTGCGCCCGTGGCGAAGATCACGGCCGAGCCCGCCGTCAACACCAAGGACGCCGCTGTCCTCAAGCCGGTCACCATCAAGGTCGCCGACGGCAAGCTCACCGAGTGCAAGGTGACCGCCGACGGCGGCAAGGGCCTCAAGGGCGACACCGCGCCGGACGGGCTCAGCTGGACCAGCTCCGAGCCGCTCGGCTACGGCAAGACCTACACCTACGCGGCCAAGGCCACCGGCACCGACGGCAAGCCGGTCGAGCTCACCGGCACCTTCAGCACGATCACGCCGGCCAAGCAGGTCCGCGCCACGCTCAACCCGGCCGACAACCAGCAGGTCGGCGTGGCCATGCCGATCAGTGTCAAGTTCGCTTCGCCGGTCAAGGACCGCAAGGCGGTCGAGAAAGCCCTGTCCGTGAAGACGGACAAGAACGTCGAAGGCGCGTGGGGCTGGCTGTCCGACAGCCAGGTCGACTACCGGCCGAAGGAGTACTGGCCGCAGAACATCACCGTGAGCGTCGAGGCGAAGCTGTACGGCGTCGAGCTGGGCGGCGGCGCGTACGGCAAGGCCGACGTCACGACGAAGTTCAAGATCGGCCGCAACCAGGTGGTCAAGGTCAACACCCCGGAACACCAGATGCACGTCTACCGCGGCGGCTCGCAGGTCAAGAGCTACCCGTGCGCGAACGGGCTGGACGCCGAGGTCGACCGCAACACCCCGAACGGCACCTACATCGTCATGAGCAAGGAGCCGACGGCGGTGTTCGACAACGCCCGCTACGGCTACACGAACGTCAACAAGAAGTGGGCCTGCCGGTTCTCCAACCACGGCGAGTACATCCACGAGAACCAGGACAACGCGGCCAACATCGGGAAGAACAACAACTCCCACGGCTGCGTGAACCTCCTCGAGGCCGACGCCAAGGACTACTTCGACTCCGCGCTGGTCGGCGACCCGGTCGAGATCACCGGCTCGCAGCTGGGCGCGCCGATGAACTCCGACGTCAAGGACTGGAACTTCTCCTGGTCGGCCTGGCAGGGGATGGGCGCGAAGTAGCCGATGCGCACCGAAGTCGTCGGGCACGGCGGGACCCGGCTCGGCCTGCGGGTCGAAGGCGCCGGGAACAGCCGGCCGATCGTGTTCGTGCACGGCTGGGCGCAGTCGGCGGGCTGCTGGGCCGCACAGTTGGCCGACCCGGCGCTGACCGAGCGGTTCCGGCTGGTCGCGATGGACCTGCGCGGCCACGGCGCGTCCGACGTCCCGGCCACGGGCTACGACGACCCGGTCGTCTGGGCCGACGACCTCGCCGCGGTGCTCGACTTCGCCGGCCCCGACGCGATCGTCGTCGCCTGGTCCTACGGCGGCCTGGTGCTCACCGACCACATCCGGGTGCACGGCACCGCACGGCTGCGCGGGATCGTGCTCGTCGGCGCGATCACCGAAATCGGCCGCGACCGCGCGGGCGGGCGCGTCGGGCCGTTGATGCGCGAGCACATGCGGGCGATGCTTTCGGACGATCCGGACATCGCGGTCCCGGCGCTCACCGAGTTCTGCCGCGACCTGGCCGGTGGCCCGGTGCCCGGAGCGCAGGTCCAGGCCCTGCTCGGGGCTTCTCTCAGCGTGCCACCTTCGGTCCGCGCGGCCCTGTTCCGCCGGGACATCGGCGGCGACGAAGTGCTGGCCACGGTCGACAAACCCACCCTCGTCGTGCACGGTTCCCAGGACCGCGTGATCGACCCTTCGACGGCCGAGCACACGATCGGGAAGATTCCGGGTGCCACCGGGCGTTGGTTCCTTGACGGGGGGCATGCGCCCTTCGCCGAGTCCGCGGAGGAGTTCGACGCGGTACTCCGGCAGTTCGCCGAGGAATGCTGACGTAACGCGGGAGACGACCAAGGTGACCAGCTCCGTCCGGGGGTTCCGTGCTGCGCCGCGCCGGGTCGCGGTGCTGTCCGTGCACACTTCGCCGCTCGAACAGCCGGGGACCGGCGACGCGGGCGGGATGAACGTCTACGTCAGCCAGACGGCGACCGAGATGGCCCGTCTCGGGGTCGAGGTCGAGGTGTTCACCCGCGCGACGGCGTCGGACCAGCCGCCGGTGGCCGAGCTCGCGCCGGGCGTGACCGTCCGGCACGTGCAGGCGGGCCCGTTCGAGCCGCTGAGCCGCGACGAGCTGCCCGCGCAGCTGTGCGCGTTCACCTCCGGCGTCCTGCGCACCGAGGCGTTCCACGAGCCCGGCTACTACGACCTCATCCACTCGCACTACTGGCTCTCGGGCCAGGTCGGCTGGCTGGCGCGCGACCGGTGGTCGGTCCCGCTGGTGCACACCGCGCACACGCTGGCGAAGGTGAAGAACGCCGCGCTCGCCGAGGGCGACCGGCCCGAGTCGCGCGTCCGCGTGATCGGCGAGGAGCAGGTGGTCGCCGAGGCCGACCGGCTGGTCGCCAACACCGCGGTCGAAGCGCGGCAGCTCATCGACCTCTACGACGCCGAGCCGCACGCGGTGCACGCCGTGCCGCCGGGCGTCGACCTCGAACGCTTCACGCCGGGCTCGCAGGCCGTCGCGCGGGCCGAGCTGGGGTTGGCCGACGACGACGTCGTGCTGGCCTTCGCCGGCCGCATCCAGCCCCTGAAGGCGCCGGACGTCCTGCTGCACGCCGCGGCCGCCATGCTGCGCCGCCGCCCCTCGCTGGCGCCGCGCCTGGTCGTGCTGATCGTCGGCGGGCCGTCCGGCACCGGGCTGGAGCAGCCGCAGGCCCTGCGCGAGCTCGCCGTCGCCCTCGGCATCGAGCGGCAGGTCCGGTTCCTGCCGCCGCAGCCGGGCGAAGCGCTCGCGCGGGTGTTCCGCGCCGCGGACGTCGTCGCGGTGCCCAGTTACAACGAGTCGTTCGGGCTGGTCGCCCTGGAGGCCCAGGCCTGCGGGACGCCGGTGGTCGCGGCCGAGGTCGGCGGGCTGCCGGTGGCGGTGCCGCACGGCGTGTCCGGCCTGCTGGTTCCCGGGCACGGCGCGGAGGAGTGGGCGGACGCGCTGGCCGCGGTCGCCCTGCGCCCGGACCGGCGTGCCGAGCTTGGCGCCAACGCCGTCGTGCACGCGGGCCGGTTCTCCTGGCGCCGCACGACGGACGCGCTGCTGGACATCTATGCTCAGGCCACCAGCGCTTTCCGGCACGCGCTGGACCTGCGCACGGAGGTGGCGGTGTGAGCCTGGACGAGCTGATCCAGTCTACTTTGGACTCTTCGGAGCTGAAGTACGACAAGCGCGGTCCAGGAAAGTACTTCGTCACGTTGCCCGGCACGAAGAAGCTGCAGACGAACGCGTGGCTCGTCGACGGCGACCACGCGTTTTCGGTGGAGGCCTTCGTCTGCCGTCGTCCCGATGAGTCCCATGAGGACGTTTACCGATTCTTGTTGCAGCGCAACGCGAAGCTCTACGGCGTGCACTACACAGTGGACAGTCTCGGCGACATCTACCTGGTCGGCCGGTTCGGCAAGGACACGATGTCCGCCGACGAGCTCGACAAGGTGCTCGGCCAGGTCCTCGAAGCCGCCGACGGCGACTTCAACACGCTGCTGGAGATCGGCTTCGCGACGTCGATCAAGCGCGAGTGGGACTGGCGCGTCTCCCGCGGCGAGTCGCTGGCCAACCTGGCGGCGTTCAAGCACCTCGTGGCGCCCGCGAAGCCGCACGAACCGGGCTTGACCGAGTCGTGACCCAGGCCGTGCAACGGTCCTGAACCGGACATCCGTCTCATCGCCAGTCGAAACTGGAGGGAGACCAGGATGCGGACTCGATGGAGAGCGGCGCTCGCGATCACCGCGGTGGCGTTCGCGCTGGCCGGCTGCTCGGCGGCGGAGAACGGGGCATCGTCCACGGCGGACAGTGCCGGTTCGGGGCGCGTGCCTGCCGCGCCACAGCAGGGCACCGGCGGTACTGGGAAGCAGGAACAGAATTCGAAGGTGACGCCGCCGCAGGCCGGCGCCACCGACCGCAAGCTCTCGCGCAGCGCCCGGCTGGAGCTGACGGCCACGAAGGTCGTCGACGTCGTCGCGCAGGCCCGCGGGGTCGCGCTGGGCGCGGGCGGTTACACCGGGCAGGAAGCCACCAGTGAGGACTCGGCGACGCTGTCGCTGGCGGTGCCCGCGGACAAGCTCGACCCGGTGCTCGACCAGCTTTCGCACCTGGGCTCTTCGCTGGTCAAGCGCGAGCTGAACACCCAGGACGTGACCGAGCAGGTCGTCGACGTCGAGGCGCGGCTGACGACGCAGCGCAAGTCGGTCGAGCGGATCCGCGCGCTGCTCTCGCAGGCGACTTCGGTGTCGGACATCACGTCGATCGAGAGCGAGCTGACGAGCCGCGAGTCGGCGCTCGAGTCGTTGGAGCAGCAGCGGAACTCGCTGGCGGGCAGTGTCGCGATGGCGACGGTGGCGATGAGCATCCGCAGCGTGGCCGCGCCGGCACCGGTGGCGGAGGACCACAGTGGATTCCTCGGCGGCCTGGCCGGCGGATGGGACGCGTTCCTGACCTTCGGCGGCGGGTTGCTGACGGTGCTGGGGGCCGTGGCGCCGTTCCTGCTGATCGTGGTCCCGCTGGGTTGGCTGGGCTGGCGGCTGAACCGCCGCCGCCGTCCGGTGAAGCCGGAGCCGGTGCACACCGAGGGCTGAGGGCCGTGTCTTGAATGAGTCATTCAGGTCTTCGGACGTCTTGAATGACTCATTCAAGACGTTTGGGGAGTCGCCACCGAGAGGTGAGCGGAACAGGCGGGACGGCTCGAGGGAGGGGGGGAGTCGCGATCTCGAGCCGCCCCGCTGAAGTTCCCGCCGATCAGGACCCGGTGACGAGGGGGATGCCAACGGGGCCGGCGGGCCGCGGCTCGGCAGGGGGGAGACGAGCCGCGGTCGAAGCCCGAAACCGGCCGGGGAGTGCGTGGAATCCGGCCGCTCGGGACGTAAGTCAACCTGTCAGATCTCGACCTGTAATCACAAGACTACTCACTAGTCCGTTCGAGTGAACTTCGCTCGCGACGATAACGGTGTGCAGTTTGATCCTCGAATTTTGCGCGTTGTTGGCACTCGGACTTGTCGAAGAGTGAGGTGTTACTCCGCGGTAACACACTCTGCGTAGGACGCGAGGTCACCGGTCGATCGAGTGGTCCGGTCTGGCAGGCTGTTCCCCATGGCCGAGATTGGGACGTTGGTGCTGCTCCGCCACGGGCAGAGCACGTGGAACGCGGAAAACCTGTTCACCGGCTGGGTGGACGTGCCGCTGTCGGAACAGGGCGAGGGCGAAGCCCGCCAGGGCGGGCAGCTGCTGTCCGGCGCCGGGCTGCTGCCGGACGTCGTGCACACCTCACTGCTGCGGCGGGCGATCTCCACCGCGAACATCGCGCTGGACGCCGCCGACCGGCACTGGATCCCGGTGAAGCGCGACTGGCGCCTCAACGAGCGCCACTACGGCGCGCTGCAGGGCAAGAACAAGAAGCAGACCCTCGACGAGTTCGGCGAGGAGCAGTTCATGCTCTGGCGCCGCTCGTACGACACCCCGCCGCCGGCGATCGACCCGAAGAACGAGTGGAGCCAGGCCGGCGACGCCCGGTACGCGAACCTCGGCGACGACGCGCCGCTGACCGAGTGCCTCAAGGACGTCGTCGAGCGGCTGCTGCCGTACTGGGAGTCCGAGATCGTGCCGGACCTGCGCGCGGGCAAGACCGTGCTGGTCGCCGCGCACGGCAACTCGCTGCGCGCGCTGGTGAAGCACCTCGACGGGATCTCCGACGCCGACATCGCCGGCCTCAACATCCCCACCGGCATCCCGCTGCGCTACGACCTCACGGCCGACCTGAAGCCGGTCAAGGCCGGCGGCGAGTACCTCGACCCCGAGGCCGCCAAGGAGGCCGCCGCCGCGGTCGCCAACCAGGGCCGCTGACGCGTTTGCCGTGAAGGGCACCCTCATGGACTGGAAAGCCATGAGGGTGCCCTTCACGGCTTTCAGGAGGCCGTGACCGGCCGGACGGCGGTCGCCTTCCAGCTCGCCCCTTCACGGACGACGTCGAACTCGGCCGTGAAGGGCCGGCTGGTCACCTGGCCGCCCGCCGCGGTCACCTGCAACGTCGCGAAGAACAGCACGACCGCCTTCCCGCCGGTGAGCGCGACGACGCCGGCCGCCGGGTTCGCCCCGAGCGTGACCTTCGTGCCGCTCTTGCGGATCGCGTCGAGGTAGTCCGCCTTCTTCGCGCGGTAGTCGCTGAGCAGCGGGTCGGCGATCACCGCTTCGGCCCGCGCGTACGAGCCCTCCGGGTCACCGCTGTCCGTCGTGAACAGCGCGCCCGCGACCGTCTGAGCGCCCGCCACCGCCGAGTCGCGCAGGCCCGCGAGGCTGCCGTCGTCCTGGTGCGGCGCGGGTGGCGGCAACGCCGGGTTGACCGCGATGTCGGCGAGCAGCCAGCGCCCGCCCGTCTTCTGCGCGGTGAACGCGGCTGTCGCCAGGCCCTTCGAGGTCCCGTTCACCTGTTCAAGCACCGCCAGCTCGCGGACCCGGTCGCCGGTCAGCTCGAGCGCCGCGTTCCGCACGACGCGCGTCGTCAGGCGCACCGGCTGCGGGCTCTTCCTGACCGCGTCGAACAACGTCGTGAGCTGGTCCTTCGCGGTTCCGGTGACGTTCGCCGCGACGGCCTGGTCGAACACGGCCGGGTTCGTGGAGTCGTAGCTGAAAACCGCCTCGGCCGCCGTCTTCACCGCGTCGAGCGCGGCCGCCGTCCCGGGTCCGTTGACGACCGCGAGGTTGCCCGTGAGCGGCGTGGCCGTGCCGGAGACCGCCGAAGAGCACGCCGACGTCGCCAGGACCAGCGCCGGCAGCGCTCGCTTCACAGCAGCCCGGCCTCGCGGGCCCGGGCCCCGGCCTGGAAGCGCGACGACGCGCCGAGGATGTCCATCAGCTCCGCCACCCGCCGCCGGTAGGTCCGCAGGCCGACACCGAGGGTGCGGGCCGCCGTCTCGTCCTTGCAGCCGGATGCCAGCTGCACGAGGATCTCGCGCGCGCCCAGCTCGGTGAACCGGGCCTGGTAGGACTCGAGGTCGGTGGCGCCGTGCCAGGCCGCCTCGAACAGCGACTGGATGCCCTGGACCAGCTCCGGGTTGCTGACGACCGTGTAGCTGCGGACGCCGCCGACGTTGTCGCCGGCCACGATCGCGATCCGGCGGTCCAGCAGGATCGTCTCGTTGACCTCGCGCTCGGTGATCCGGATGCGCGCGCCGTGCGTGGCCATGAACCGCAGGTGCTCGGCCAGCTTCGGGTCGAACAGCACGCCGGGCAGGTACATCTTGCGGACGTTCGTGTCACGCACCGCCTGCTCCCGCTCGGGCGCCGTCGGGTGCGCCACCGACCACGTGTGCAGGTCGCGGGCCGCGCACGAAACCTCCGTCGCGGCCGCGAACAGGTGGGCCGTCCGCTCGAACAGCTCTGCTTCGCCCCGCACCACGACGACGTCACTGACTCTCTCCACGCATTCCAGTGTGGCAGCAAATTGCCAAAACCGGTGGTGAAGAGCCCGCGCCGCAAAGCTGGAGCCATGACCACGAACACCCTCCCCGCCGCCGCGGCGGGCACCTGGAAGCTCGGCTCCTTCGAAGTCAACCGGCTCGGCTTCGGCGCGATGCGCCTGATGTCCACTTCGGACGGTGGCGTCCGCGACCGCGAGACGTCGATCGCTGTGCTCCGCCGCGCCGTCGAGCTCGGCGTGAACCACATCGACACCGCCGTCTTCTACTTCGCCGGCCCGCGCTCGGCGAACGAGCTGATCAACCGCGCCCTCGCGCCGTACGGCGACCTGACGATCACCACCAAGGTCGGCCCGGGCCGCGACTTCACCGGCGCGTTCTACACCGCCCGGCCGGACCAGCTGCGCGCCCAGGTCGAAGAGAACCTCCGCGAGCTGGGTCTCGAGCACCTCGACGTCGCCAACTACCGGATCGGCGAGGGCCTCGACCGCGGGGAAGGCTCGCTCGCCGACGGCTTCGGCGCGCTCGCCGAGCTGCGGCAGGAGGGCCTGATCCGCGAGCTGGGCATCTCCAACGTCGCGCCGCACCACCTGACGGAGGCGCTCGAGATCGCACCGGTCGTCTGCGTCCAGAACCAGTACGGCCTCACCGCGCGCCGCGAGGACGACGAGATCGTCCGGCTGTGCGCCGAGCGCGGGATCGCCTTCGTGCCGTTCTTCGCCGTCGCGAGCGGGACGGGCGAGGACGCCCGCGTCGCCGAGGTCGCGCGCCGGCACGACGCCACCCCGGCCCAGGTGCGGCTCGCGTGGACCCTCCACCAAGGACCGCACGTGCTCGCCATCCCGGGCACCGGCGACGTCGCGCACCTCGAGCAGAACGTCGCGGCGGCGGCGTTGCGGCTCACGGACGAGGACCTGAAGACCCTCGACGGCGATGCGTGATTCACCCGGAATGTCTCGCCGGGGAATCGATCGGGTGAACGCCGGCTGAAGCGGCGGCGAACATGTCCTCCCCAGGTGTCGCGGTGCTCACGACAAGGCGGACAACGCTAGGCCGAAGGGCCACTTCTCAGCTTACGATCGGCCTGTGACCACGCCTGTTTCACTCGCACTGGCCATCGGAACCCTGGTGGCCGGTGCGGTGGTCGGTTACCTCGTCGCGCGGGCGCGAACCCGTCGCGAAGAGGCCCGGCCGCCGGGCCCGACCGTCGCGGAGCTCCTCGAACGGCTGGTCCGGTCGTCCCACAACGGCGTCGTCGTGCTCAACAAGTTCGGCGACATGGTGCTGCACAACCCGCGCGCCTACGAGCTGGGCCTGGTGAAGGTCAACCAGGCCGACGCGCGGGCCCGCAAGGCCGCCGAGCAGGTCGTCGAGACCGACGAACCGATGGAGATCGACCTCTCGCCCCTCGAAGCGCGCGGCCGCCAGCCGGAGGCCGTGCTCGGCCAGGTCCGGCCGCTCGGCGACGGCTTCACCGTCGTCGAGGCCGTCGACCACTCCGAGGCCATCCGGCTGGAGGCCGTGCGCCGCGACTTCGTCGCCAACGTCAGCCACGAGCTCAAGACCCCGGTCGGCGCGATCGCGCTGCTCACCGAGGCCGTGCTCGACGCCGCCGAGGACGTCGAGGAGGTCCGCCGCTTCGGCGGCAAGATCCTGCGCGAGTCCACCCGGCTGGGCCAGCTCGTCACCGAGCTGATCGCCCTTTCGCGGCTGCAGGGCGCCGAGCGGCTGCCGGACCTCAACGTCGTCGAGGTCGACGCGGTCGTCCGCGAGGCGCTCGGCCGGACGACGCTCTCGGCCGAGTCGGCCGACATCCGGATCACCACCGACACCGCCAGCGGCCTGCTCATCGAGGGCGACCGGACGCTGCTGGTCACCGCGCTGTCGAACCTGCTGGAGAACGCCGTCGCGTACTCGCCGGCCGGCAGCCCGGTCTCGATCTCCCGCCGGCTGGCCGACGGGATGGTCGAGGTCGCCGTCACCGACCGCGGCATCGGCATCCCCGAGGACGAGCAGACGCGGGTGTTCGAGCGCTTCTACCGCGCCGACAAGGCCCGCTCGCGCGCCACCGGCGGCACCGGGCTGGGCCTGGCGATCGTCAAGCACGTCGCGGCCAACCACGGCGGCTCGGTCGGGCTGTGGAGCCGTCCCGGTACCGGCTCGACGTTCACCCTGCGCATCCCCGCGCACGTCAGCCCCGAACCGGCCCCCGAGCCGGCGCGGGCCGCCAAGACCTCGCCGGCACCACGGCAGGAGAAGACCCCCGAGCGCACCCCGAGGCTCGTGGTTACCGGGCAGGACAGCCCAGATCATGGAGGAAACCTGTGACCAGGGTTCTCATCGTCGAGGACGAGGAGTCGTTCGCCGACCCCCTCGCCTTCCTGCTGCGCAAGGAAGGGTTCACCGCGGCCGTCGCCGGCACGGGCCAGGCCGCGCTCGAAGAGTTCGACCGCAACGGCGCCGACATCGTGCTGCTCGACCTGATGCTGCCGGGGATGAGCGGCACCGACGTCTGCAAGCAGCTGCGCCAGCGCTCGGCCGTGCCGGTGATCATGGTGACGGCGCGCGACAGCGAAATCGACAAGGTCGTCGGCCTGGAGCTGGGCGCGGACGACTACGTGACGAAGCCGTACTCGGCCCGCGAGCTGATCGCGCGGGTGCGGGCGGTGCTGCGGCGCGGCGGCGAGCCGGGCTCGGAGGGCGAGCTGGCCCCGCTGGTGCTGTCGGCGGGTCCGGTCCGGATGGACGTCGAGCGGCACGTGGTGACGGTGGACGGCGCCGAGGTGTCGCTGCCGCTCAAGGAGTTCGACCTGCTGGAGTACCTGCTCCGCAACGTCGGCCGGGTGCTCACCCGCGGGCAGCTGATCGACCGGGTGTGGGGCGCGGACTACGTCGGCGACACGAAGACGCTCGACGTCCACGTGAAGCGGCTGCGCTCGAAGATCGAGCCGGACCCGGGCTCGCCCCGGCACCTGGTCACGGTCCGCGGCCTGGGCTACAAGTTCGAGACGTAAGTCCCGCTGATCCTGTTGTGCCGTTAAGGCCACCTTACGGGCGTCAGACGCCCGTAAGGTGGCCTTAACGGCACTTTCCCCCGGCGTGGAGGCGCGCCGGGGCGGTACCGCACCGAGTGTTTTCGGTTACATGTTCGAGACCTGGCGCCGGGCCCGGTACCCTGGACCCCCGTGCGCCTAGGGGTACTCGACGTCGGTTCCAACACCGTCCACCTGCTCGTGGTCGACGCCCACCGTGGCGCCCACCCGACGCCGATGCATTCCGAGAAGTCCGTGCTCCGCCTGGCCGAGCAGCTGACCCCGGGTGGCGAGCTCAGCAAGGCCGGCGCCGACGACCTCGTGACCGCCGTCGAATCCGCCAAGGACGCCGCCGCGCGGCTCGGCTGCGAAGAGGTCATGGCCTTCGCCACCTCCGCGGTCCGCGAAGCGAAGAACTCCGCGAAAGTGCTGGCCCGCGTGGCCGACCGGACCGGCGTCGACCTGCAGGTCCTCTCCGGCACCGACGAAGCCCGCCTCACCTTCCTCGCCGTCCGCCGGTGGTACGGCTGGTCGGCAGGCCAGCTGCTCGTGCTCGACATCGGCGGCGGCTCGCTGGAGATCGCGATGGGCCGCGACGAAGAGCCCGTCCTGGCCGAGTCGCTGCCCCTGGGCGCGGGCCGCACCACGCGCACCCGCTTCAAGCACGACCCGCCGACGCGCTCCGAGCTCGTCGCGACGTCGGCGTGGCTCGACGACCAGCTCACCGAGCTCGCGCGGAAGGTCACCAAATGGGGTGAACCCGACCGCGTCGTGGCGACGTCGAAGACGTTCCGGTCACTCGCCCGGCTGACCGGCGCCGCCCCCTCGGCGGCGGGCCCGCGCGTGCGACGTACGCTCACGGACACCGCATTGCGCCAGCTCCTGGCCTTCATTTCGCGGATGCCGTCGGCCGACCTCGCCCAGCTCGAGGGCGTCAGCTCGAGCCGGTCGCACCAGCTGGTGGCGGGCGCGCTCGTCGCGCAGGCCACGATGCGGGCACTCGGATTGCCGGAACTCGAGATCTGCCCGTGGGCTCTGCGAGAAGGTGTCATCCTGCGGCGGCTGGACCATTCCAACGGCGCGGATGAAACTGGAGCGGCCCTCGTGGCGCGCTTCGGCGCACAGGAGGACCGGTGAAAGCACCCGGCTGGACTTCCCGGACGGACAACGGGCACGGTGGAGAGGTGACGGACATGCAGAGGTCGGCGTACAGCGCGCGCTGCGCGGCCAGGATGCCGTCGGGTACCTCCTCGCGAGGTGCCGAGGAACCGGAGCGCGCAAGGGACTACCAGGTATGACGGACCAGACCGGAGGCGACCAGCCGCAGAAGACCGTGGCTGAGCTGCTCGCCCAGCACGGTGCCCAGGTCGAGGGCGGCAGCCGCCGTCGACGGCGGCGCGCGGCCGAGGACGACGACGAGCCCGCCACCCCGGAGACCCCGCCCGGCGCGACCGGCTCCCACCGGCGCCCCGGCGTGACCGACACCGGCCCGCAGGCGATCATCGACCGGGTCGCGGGCGAAGGCACGCCCCCGCCGCCGAACCGGCCCGCCGGACGGCGCCGCGCCGAGCCGCCGCCTCCGCCGCCACCCGCGCCCCGCGCGGTCCCGCAGGACTCCCAGCCGCTGCCGCGGCCGGTTCCGCCACCCCCGGCCCGGCCCGCCCCCGGTGGCGCCGAGTCCAGCCAGTACCAGCGGCCCCCGGCGCCGCCGCAGCAGTCGGGCCAGTACGCCCGGCCACCCCAGGAGTCGGGGCAGTTCGCGAGCCCGCCGCCGCGGCCGCCGCAGGACTCCGGGCAGTACGCGAGCCCGCAGGAGTCCGCGCAGCTGCCCGTGCCGCCGCGCGCGCCCCGGCGTCAGCCGCCGCCTCCCCAGCCGTCCCAGCAGCTGCCCACCCCGCCGCCGCCCGCGGCGGAGGAGACCCGCGGGGCGGTCCCGCCGGTCCGGCGCCGGCCGCCGCCCCCTTCGCAGCAGCTGCCGACCCCGCCGCCGCAGCCGTCCCAGCAGCTGCCGACGCCGCCGCCGGGCGGACCGCTGTCGGCCCGGCTCGACGGCCTCAACGGCACCCCGGACGCCGACGTCGACGGCCCGATGGCCAGCGGCACGTTCTCGACGCCGCCGGCGGCGCCCGGGCGGCCGCGCCGGGGCCCGGCGCGCCGTCCGCAGCCGCAGCAGGAGGCGTACACCGAGCAGTTCGACGCGGTGGCCGGCGAGCCGCTGCTCCCGCCCGCGCCGGGCAAGAAGAAGCCCGACTCGCCCCCGCCGTCGTCGCCGGGCGGGCTCGCGAACTGGCGCAAGCGCCGGCAGAAGGAGCAGCTGGAGGACACCGAGATCGGCGTCATGCCGGTGGTGCCCACCGACGCCCCGGCCGACGGCTACCCCGAAGACGACTTCGAGCCCGAGGGCTTCGCGCCGGAGAGCAGCGGCTACCAGGCCGCCTACGACGCGGGGCCGCCGACCGGCACGTACCCGCCGCCGATGCCGTTCGCACCCGGCGACCGTGCCTCGCGCGCGCCGATCCCGGACGACCTCGAGCCCTACGAGCGCGAGTTCGCCGACGGCTACCCGGCCGACGGCCCGGACTTCGAGCAGGACGAATACGGCTACGAGCAGGGCGAAGGCTACGAGGACGACGAGTACGACGACGCGCCCGAGCCGGTCGCGGAGCCGGAGCCCGCGACCTCGCCCGGCAAGGCGTGGCTGGCGCTGGCCGGCCAGCTGGCGATGGGTGTCGTCGGCGGCGCGGCCGTGTGGCTGGGCTTCAACTGGCTGTGGGTGAACATCCCGGCGGCCGCCCTGGTGGCGGCGCTACTGGTGGTGGTCGCGCTGGTCTGGATCGTGCGGAAGATCCGCCGGGCCGAGGACCTGCAGACCACGGTGCTGGCGGTGCTGGTCGGCCTGGTCGTGACGGTGTCCCCGGCGGCGTTGCTGCTCGTCGGCCGCTGACGGCGGCGGGGGCGGGGGGCACTGAGATCCGCGTCCCCTTCGGCGCACGCCCTTGCTCCGCACCCTCGGTGACGAGGCAGGATGGCGCGCGTGACAGACGAGAAGCCGGTCCCCGTCGGGCTCAGCACGGCGTCCGTGTGGCCCCTCAAGGCCGGGACCGCCTTCGAGCTTGCCGCCGAGCTCGGGTACGACGGCGTCGAGGTCATGGTCTGGGCCGACCCGGTCAGCCAGGACGTCAGCGCCCTGCGCCGGTGGTCGCGCCGGACCGGGGTGCCGGTGCTGTCGATCCACTCGCCGTCGCTGCTGATCACCCAGCGGATCTGGTCGCCCGATCCGGTGGTGCGGTTGCGGATGTCCGTCGAAGCCGCGGCCGAGCTCGGCGCGCGGACCGTCGTCGTCCATCCGCCGTTCCGGTGGCAACGGCGCTACGGCGATGCCTTCGGTGATCTCGTCGACGAGCTGGAGGAGTCCAGCGGGATCGAAATCGCCGTCGAGAACATGTTCAAGGTGCGCCCACCGGGTGGTTCGAAGAATTCCCGCGTCTCCGCGTTCCGGCCCTCGATCGACCCGACGGACGTCGGTTTCCGGCACTACACGCTCGACCTGTCCCACACAGCGGCAGCCGGGATGGACGCCCTCGTGCTGGCGCAGCGGATGGGCGAGGGCCTCTCGCACGTCCATCTGGCGGACGGCACCGGCCTCCCGAAGGACGAACACCTGGTGCCCGGGCGGGGTGATCAGCCCTGCGCCGAACTCCTGGAGAAGCTGGTCAGCAGCGGTTTCGCCGGGCAGATCGTGCTGGAGATCAACACCCGGCACGCCGGCACCGGCGCCCAGCGGGTCCGGGATCTGGCGGAGGCATTGCTGTTCGCGCGATTCCACCTCGGGCAGTAATTGCGCACTTGCGGTGCGGACACGACTACTCCCGGGTCCATTTACCGGGAACGAACACGTAAAGTTCCGACTGTGAAACCGTCGCGCGCGTTGATCGCCACCTCTCCGGATTCCCCCATTGGCTCGGCGCGTTCGTGAGCGGAACGGACGGCACCGCCGTGTCCTTCGACACGGCGAGTGCGGCGCGGTCGCTGGGGGACGGCACCTTCACCGCGGTGCTGCGTGCGGAGTGGGCCATCGGCTCGCACCCGCACGGGGGTTTCCTGCTGGCCCTGCTGGCCAAAGCGGCGATCGCCGCGCTGCACGAACGGGGTGAGCCGCACGCGGAGCCGCTCGTCGTGAGCGCGGAGTTCCTGCACGCGCCGGCGCTCGGCCCGGTGCTGCTGCGCACGGACGTCCGCAAGGTCGGCCGCCGCGCGACGGTCGTCGAGGTCCGGCTGGAGCAGCGCGGCCGCAGCTGCGTCGAGGCACGCGTGACGACCGGGCGGCTGCCGATGCGGCGCCCGGAGTGGACGGACGTGCCGTCGATGCCCGCCGAGCCGGCACCGGGCGCGCTCGCGATGGCCGAGAGCACGGAGGGGCCGTTCAACCTGGCCAAGGGCTGCGAGGTCCGCCTCGACCCGGCAACGGCGGGTTACCTCTCCGGCCGCACCGGCGAGCCACCCCGGATTCGGCTGTGGGTCCGCCCGCGCCACGGCGTGGTCGACCCGTACTTCACGCTGCTGGCGTCCGACGTGAACCCGCCGGTGGTGATGAACCTGGGCCGCATCGGCTGGGCCCCGACGGTCCAGTTGACGGCACTGTTGCGGACACGTCCGGCCCCGGGGTGGCTGCGGGTGGTGGTGGAGTCTCGTTCGGTGCACGAGTCGTGGTTCGACTCGGACGCAACGGTGGTCGACTCCCAGGGGCGGCTGGTGTGCCAGGCCCGGCAGCTCGGCCTCGCCCCGGCACCAGGCGGCTGACGGTAGGTCTCGGTCGGCTGGGGCACCGGGTCGCGGGTTGGCGTGGGCCTCGGCCGTGCCGCCGGCCCGGCTCGGCCAGGGCTGCAGCCGGTTCGTCGGCGCGGCCATGCGCCAAGCGAGGCCGGGCCTCGCCCCCGCGCCGCGCGGCTGAGCGGCGGAGCCGTGCTGGGACCGCGGCCAGTCGAGAGCAGCTCGGCCTCGCCCCGGCACCAGGCGGCTGACACGCGTTTGGCACGCTTTACCGCATGACGGTCATCGCGGTGCTGGGTGCGGGCAAGATCGGCGAGGCGTTGCTCTCGGGGCTGCTGCACGGCGGCCACGAGCCGGGCGATCTCCTCTTCACCGAGCGGTACCCGGCGCGGGTCGAAGAACTCACCGCGCGCTACGGCGTCCGGGGTGTCGAGGTCGAGGAAGCCGCCAAGCAGGCCGATGTCCTGGTGGTCGCCGTCAAGCCGCAGGACATCGAGCCGGTGCTCGATGAGCTTGCTCCGCTGCTGAACCCGTCGTCGCTCGTCGTGTCGCTCTGCGCGGGCCTGCCGACGTCGCTGTACGAGCGGCGGCTGGCCGAAGGCGTTCCCGTCGTGCGGGTCATGCCGAACACGCCGATGCTGGTCAACGAGGCCATGAGCGCCATCTCGGCCGGGCGGCACGCCACCGCGGAGCACCTCGCCGTCGTGCGGGACCTGCTCTCGCACGTCGGCAAGGTCGTCGAGGTGCCCGAAGGCCAGCAAGACGCCGTCACGGCCTTGTCCGGCTCCGGCCCCGCTTACTTCTTCTACCTGGTCGAAGCCATGATCGACGCCGGCATCCTGCTGGGGCTGCCGCGGGCGCTGGCCGGGCAGCTGATCATCCAGTCGGCCGTCGGGGCGGCGAAGATGCTGGCCGAGTCCGACGAGCACCCCGTGCTGCTGCGCGAGGCCGTGACGTCGCCCGCCGGCACGACCATCAACGCCATCCGCGAGCTCGAGAAGCACGGCGTCCGGGCGGCGCTGCTCGATGCGATCGAGGCGGCGAAGGACCGGTCCGAGGCGCTGGGCAAGGCTCACGAAGACTGACGGGGCCGCCAGTCCGCGGCCCAGGCGTCGAGCCGCACGAGCGTCTCGAACAGGGACTTCCCCTGCTCGGTGAGTGCGTAGCCGTCGCCGGCGTGGTCGGCCAGGTCCGCTTCGCCGAGTTCACGCAGCCGCGTGGCCAGCACACTCGACGAGACGCCGTCGCACCGCTGCTGCAGCTCGCGGAACGTCGGCTTCGCGCCGTCGCGCAGCTCCCACAGGATCCGCAGCGTCCAGCGCCGGCCCAGCAGGTCGAGCAGCGCCATGATCGGGCGCCCGGTTGTCGAACCGCGGACCGGGCGGCCGGGCAGGGGAGTCGTCAATTGCTTTCCTTTCCGAAGCGCCCGATGCTAGCGTGCCGAGTATGCCTCTGAAATCGAAGCAGCCGCGGATCGCGCCCCTCGAGCCGCCGTTCGACGACGGGACCGCCGCGGTGCTCGGCGAACTCGGGCCGCCGCTGCAGCTGTTCCGCGTCTGGGCCCGTCGCCCCGACCTCGCCCGTGGCGTCGCGAGCTGGGGCCGCTACTACTTCTCGCGGCGGTCCGCGCTGAGCGTGCGGCAGCGTGAGCTGGTCATCGACCGGACGACGGCGCTGTGCGGCGCCGGCTACGAGTGGGGCGTGCACGTCGCCGCCTTCGCCGACAAGGCCGGCCTCGACGCCGAACAGGTCCGTTCGCTGGCCGGCGGGCGCCCGGCCGACGACTGCTGGTCCCCGGCGGACCGCGCGGTGCTGAACGCCGTCGACGAGCTGCACGCGACGGCGGACCTGTCGGACGAGGCGTGGGCGGACCTGGTGGCCGCAGTGGGTGACGACGGCGCACTCGACCTGCTGCTCGTCTGCGGCTGGTACCACGCCATTTCGTTCACCGTCCGGGCGCTGCGGCTGCCCCTCGAGCCGGGTACCGCGCGCCCGGATTCGCCGTAATGGGCGATTCCGGCGGTATTGCACGCGCGAGTGCTCGTGCGTTAGCGCTGGTAGGAGCCCATCTCGGTGACAGGCGTCGCATTAGTCCCACCAGTCCCGCTACTCTCGATAGAGCACGTGCGTGTCGGTACCACAGGTGGGGAAGCCTCGTGGCGCGACGCGTGTCGAAGGACGCGGTAAACATGTCGCCGAACAAGAAGGAGGATCTGCCGGCTGTCGGGCAGGTCCAGTTCCTGACGGTCGCCGAGGTGGCCACGCTGATGCGGGTCTCCAAGATGACCGTCTACCGTCTCGTGCACTCGGGTGAGCTGCCCGCCGTAAGGGTCGGCAAGTCGTTCCGGGTGCCGGAGAAAGCAGTGCACGAGTACCTCCAGGGTGCGTATTACGACGTGGGATGAACCGGTCGCCGGGCACGCCGTGGCCAGCGGCGCGCAGCGCTACAACGTGCCCGCCGACCGGCCCGCCCAGGGTGACGAGTAACCTGAGAGACCGCTCGTGCCTGTGCGCTCCACCCGTTGGACGCTGCGCCGGGCAGCGTTACCGACGACGACCTAAGGAGCGCCCATGGGCTCTGTGATCAAGAAGCGCCGCAAGCGCATGTCGAAGAAGAAGCACCGCAAGCTGCTGCGCCGCACGCGAGTGCAGCGTCGTAAGGCCGGCAAGTAAATCCCAGCCGTGCGTAGCCGTGGGCCGGCCCCCCGGAGGGCGGGGCCCCCGCCAGGGGGGGGGGGGGGGCCCCCCCCCGCGCGGGGCGGCCCCACGTCCATGTGGTGGGCCGGTGCCCCCCGTTCGAGTGAGGCGTTCGTCGCTTTCCGGGGCGTAGCGGTTAATAGCACGTAAGACAACCCGGAGCTACCACTGAAGAGCGGTAACATCTCAAGGGTGTCCGCGCGATGCTTCCAGTGAGTGCAGGCCCGCGCACTTCGGGTGATCGTCCACCCCCACCACGCCCTACGCCGCAGGGAGTCGCATGCCGTCGAACATCGTGCTCGTCACCGGGGTAGCCGGCGAACTGGGCGGGAAACTCCTCGCCCGGCTGGGCAACAACCCCGATTTCGAACGGGTCATCGGTGTCGACACGGTCGCTCCGGACAAGACGGTCCTGCAGCGCATGGGACACGCGGAGTTCGTCCGCGCGGACATCCGGAATCCCTTGATCGCCAAGGTGATCAGCACCGCCAAAGTGGACACCGTGGTGCACGCGTCGTGCACCGCGCACCCGGCCGGGCCCGGGCGGCGCACCGCCATCAAGGAAGTCAACGTCATCGGCACCATGCGGCTGCTGGCCGCGTGCCAGCGCTCGCCGCTGGTGCGCAAGCTGGTCGTCAAGTCGACGGCGGCCGTGTACGGCGCGGGCGCGCGCTCGCAGGCGGTGTTCACCGAGGACTCCGAGCTGATCCCGACGTCGTCCAGCGGGTACGCGAAGGACGCCGTCGAGATGGAGGGGTACGTGCGCGGCCTGATGCGGCGCCGTCCCGACATCACCACGACGCTGTTCCGCTTCGCCAACATCATCGGGCCGGCGACGGACACCGTCCTTTCGCGCTACTTCGCGCTGCCCGTCGTGCCGACCGTTTTCGGCTACGACGCCCGGATCCAGCTGCTGCACTCTTCGGACGCGCTGGCCGTGCTGGAGCGCGCGACCCTGAACGACCACCCCGGCGTCTTTAACGTCGGCTCGGAAGGGGTACTCACCCTTTCGCAGGCGATCCGGCGAGCGGGCCGGGTCGAGCTGCCCATGCCGCGGAGCGTGGTTCCGTCGGTCGGCAAGGTCCTGCGAGGCGCTCGCGTCGTGGACTTCTCCGCCGACCAGGTCCGGCTGCTGAACTTCGGCCGGGTCGTCGACATCGCCAAGCTGAAGGGCGAGTTCGGCTACACCCCGCGGTGGACGACGCGTGAGGCGTTCGACGACTACATCGTCGGACGCGGGCTCCGGCCGGTGCTCGACGGCGGCAAGCTGGCGGGTCTGGCCGGCAAGGTGCTCGTCGCTGCCGCGACGGGGCAGTCGAGCCGATGAGCAGGCCCTTCGGGGGTCCGGGTGGCGGAGCCCCCGGCCCGGAGCGAAGCTCCGGTTGTTACAGCAGGCCGCACGACTTGGACGACTCCGGAAGCGAGGCAGAGACGGTGGGCGGTGCCGAAGCGCAGGTCATCCCCCTGCACGGACCGGGCCGGGAGAAGCCGGAAGCCGGCCGCGACCTCCGTGGGGAGGAAGCCGCGCGGGTGGACGCGCCGGTGGTCGCCTTCCCGGGCGCGGGCCAGGCGGCCCCCGAGGAACCCCTTTCGGACGCCGCGCGCTCGGCGCTCGGCTTCATCCGCGACCGCCTGACCGGCGACTACACGGTCGACGAGTTCGGCTTCGACGCCGAGTTGACCGACGCCGTGTTCCTGCCGCCGCTGCGCGCGCTGTACCGGAAGTGGTTCCGCGTCGACACGTTCGGCGTCGAGAACCTGCCGCTGGAAGGCGGCGCGCTGCTGGTGTCGAACCACTCGGGCACGGTGCCGCTCGACTCGCTGATGACGGCGGTGGCGGTCCACGACGAGACGGGCGGCCGGCACCTGCGCGGCCTCGGCGCGGACCTGGTGTTCCAGGTGCCGCTGGTGGGCTCGTTCGCCCGCAAGTCCGGCCAGACGCTGGCCTGCAACGCGGACGCGGAACGCCTGCTGGGCAAGGGTGAGCTGGTCGGCGTGTGGCCGGAGGGCTTCAAGGGCGTCGGCAAGCCGTTCTCGTCGCGATACAAGCTCCAGCGTTTCGGCCGCGGCGGGTTCGTGTCGGCGGCACTGCGCGCGGGGGTCCCGATCATCCCGGTGTCGGTGATCGGCGCCGAGGAGATCTACCCGAAGCTGGGCGACATCAAGATCCTGGCGCGCATGTTCGGGCTGCCGTACTTCCCGGTGACGCCGCTCTTCCCGCTGTTCGGGGCGCTGGGCGCGATCCCGCTGCCGACGAAGTGGAGCATCGAGTTCGGCGAGCCGATCGCGACGGATTCGTACGGCCCGGAGGCCGTGGACGACCCGATGCTGGTGTTCCAGCTGACGGACCAGGTGCGGGAGTCGATCCAGCAGACGCTGTACCAGCGGCTTTCGCAGCGGAAGTCGGTCTTCCGCGGCTGAGCGTCAGCGGCGGCGGTAGGCCATGCCCGCCGCCACGGCGCCGGCCAAAGCTCCGGCGCCCAGCACCGACGGTACGCCGATCTTCGCGGCCTTCCGGCCGGTCCGGAAGTCGCGGATTTCCCAGCCGCGCGCCCGGGCGACGTCCCGAAGGCCACCGTCGGGGTTCACCGCGACCGCGGTGCCCACCGCCGACAGCATCGGGATGTCGTTCGCCGAGTCCGAATAAGCCGTGCAGCGCTTGAGGTTCAGGCCCTCGCGGGACGCCAGCGCGCGCACCGCGTGCGCCTTCGCGCGGCCGTGCAGGAGGTCGCCCACCAGACGCCCGGTGTAGACGCCGTCGCGTGTTTCCGCCACCGTGCCCAGCGCGCCGGTCAGCCCCAGGCGGCGGGAAATGATCGCCGCCAGCTCGATCGGGGTCGCCGTCACCAGCCAGACCCGCTGGCCCGCGTCCAGGTGCATCTGGGCCAGCGCGCGCGTGCCGGACCAGATCTTGTCCGCCATCAGCTCGTCGTAGATCTCTTCGCTGATCGACGTCAGCTCCGCCACCGTGCGGCCGGCCACAAAGGACAGTGCGCGCTCGCGGTGGGTCTTGATGTCCTCTTTGTTCTCGCGGCCGCCGAGGCGGAACTTGATCTGGCCCCAGACGAAACCGGCGAGGTCCGACGACGTGAAGAACTTCCGCGCCGCGAGCCCGCGGGCGAAGTAGAAGATCGACGCGCCCATCATCATCGTGTTGTCGACGTCGAAGAACGCGGCCGCGGTGAGGTCCGGCGGGGCGGGCGGTGCGGGGGGCTCGGCGACGACGCGGGCGTGGGCGGCCTCGGCCGACGCTTCGCCTGCGATCGTGGCGAGCCGTTCGAGCTCCTGACTCTTATCCCTGCCACGCCACGCTGACACGCAACACCGCCTCCACGTCTGTCCACGTCCCTGCGAACGTCCGGGTCCTTCGCACAGCGTAGCGAGCCGCCCACCGCGGTGTCGCAGGTGTGGCCCGGACCTCAGCCGATCACGATCGGCGGCAGACCCGGGAGCAGCGGCGGGATCGAAACCAGCGGTGGCGGCTGCGTGGTCGACGTCACCGGGGGCCGCTGCGTGGTCGTCGGGTCCTGGCCGTACACCGGCGGCGGCGTGATCCCGCCGGTCGGCACGGGGATGCCGGGCGTCGACGCGGCGTCCGAGGGCGGCAGCTGCGTGCCCGTCGCATTCGCCGACGTGCTTTCGCCCGTCGACGGCTCGGGAACCGCCGCCGACGGTTCGCCGCCGGACGACGGAGCCGGCCGCTGCGTGCACTCGCCGGTCGCCGGGAGCGGGCCCAGCTCGTCGGACGTGCCGGTGGTGATCTGGTAGCAGTTCATCCGCTCGACCAGCCCGCTCGTGCGCTCCTGGACCTTGCCGAGCAGGTCGCGCACATCACCGAACACCGTCGCCGCGTCCGCCGGGAGCTTCGGCTGGTCGGCCGCGAGCCGGGCCGCCTGGTTCCGCGCCCACAGCCGGACGTCGGACAGCGCCTGCGTGCCGCTGCCGTCACTGGTCGCCACCGTGGCCATCTGGGCGACGCCGGCGCGAAGGTCGGCCGCGAAGTCGTCGTACGCGGTGCGGTAGTCCGCTTCGCTCGCGCCTTGCGCGGCCAGTTCGCCGAGCTCGGTGACGCGGTTGGTGGCGAACTCGAGGTGCTTGCGCGCCTTCGCCTGGTCGCCGAAAGTCAGGCCCAGTGCCGTCGACTCGCCGGCCCGCTTGACGCCGTACAGCGGGTCACCGGGCAACGCGTTGCGCGAGAGCACCAGGGTGAGGCCGGAGAGCACGAGCACGAGGAAGAGCGCGGCGGCCACCAGGTCGGCGGTCCGCGGCCGCCACCTCCGACGCGGGGTGACCGCCGCCGTCTCCAGGCGGCCCGCGATCTCCGCGCGGATCCGCTGCCGGGTCTCCAGGTCCGGGGCCCCGGCCGCACCGAGTTCGCGCAGCGCGCCGACGAGGGCCAGTTCGTCGGCGAACTCGCCGTCCCGCTGCTTCGGGGACGGCTCCAGGGCACGCGCGAACCGGTCGATCTCGGCTCGCTCACGCGCGATCCTCACTGCGCAGCTCCATCTCGGGCCGTGGCCGGTCCTGCTGTGTCGATCGTTGTCGATCCGACCGGCAGCCACGGCGGAAACACTGCGGTGAGCAGGTCCGCCGCGGCCGTGTCCGCCTGCTTTCGGCCGGATCGCCAACACCGGTCTGGCAGGAGTAACGATTAAGAAGGCGCCAGGGTTACCGGTTTCGGTCGACGGGTCGAAAAGTTCGCGGGATCAGCGCAATCCGGTGGGGAGAAGTTGTGCCAAACGGCGTACCGCGCGGTGCTGCAGCGCCTTGATCGCGCCCTCGTTGCGGTTCATGATCTCGGCCGTCTCCGCCACCGACAGGCCCTGCAGGAACCGCAGGATGATGCATTCCCGCTGGTCATCGCCCAGTTCGGCGACGCAGCGCAGCAGCTCGGTGCGGGTGGCGCGGCTGATCGCCTCCTGCTCGGGGCCCGCCTGGACGCTCGCGCCGACGCTGAAGGGCGCCGAACCCGGCTCGGTCACCTCGTCGGTGACGACCTCGAGGCGGAACCGGCTCGACTTCACGTGGTCGAGCACGAGGTTGCGGGCGATGGTGACGAACCAGGCGCCGACGTCACGTCCCTGGTAGCTCACCGACGTGATCCGGCGCAGGGCGCGCAGGAACGTCTCGCTGGTGACGTCCTCGGCGAGGTCGCGGTCGCCCAGCCGGAAGAGCACGTACCGGTAGACGACGTCGACGTAGCGGTCGTAGAGCCGGCCGAACGCGGACGAGTCGCCGTCCTGCGCGGCGCGCACCAGGTCCCAGGCCTCGGCCTTCGCCGCCTCGGCGCGCTCCTCGTCGACCGCCTGCCTGCTCATCGGCACGGACGGCGATCGGCCGAAGACGCGCTCGGCGAACATGAAGACGGGCCCGCGGCTCACGGCGGTCGGCACGGTCATCGGGCGGCACCTCCGGCGGCGGCTTCGGCCCAGTGCCGGGCCACGGTACCCCCGGAACCCGGGCGAGCAAGGGCCTGCCGGCTCGCATGCCCCACGGCCTCGTGGGCAGGCAAGTTCGTCACGGCGACTCCCTCTCTCCGGTCGCGGCGGTGATCAACACCACCCCGCAACGCAGTGCAGCATACGTGTAGTTACCGCGAAGTAGGTAGTGGCTCCGGGGTTGCAGAGAAGCGACGCTCGCGGTCAGCACCCATGACGTCGCTTCGAATGACAGACTTGCAACGGTTTGGGCCGGGCGAGGAGAGGTGGACCGCGGATGAGTGCTCCAGAGGGGACGCAGCCAGGGGTCGGCGGCCTGCTCACGCGGGCCGCGGCCACCTGGCCGGACCACCCGGCCGTGCGCGAGACGGGCACCGGGCGAGGGCTGACTTACGCCCAGGTCGAAACGGCCGTGCAGGCGCAGGCCAGGCGGCTCGCGGACGCCGGGGCCGAGCCCGGCGACCGGGTCGCGCTGCGGCTGCCGACATCGGTGGACTTCGTGGTCGCGTTCTTCGGCGCGCTGCGCGCCGGCGCGGTCGTCGTGCCGCTGTCGCCGCAGGCGCCGGGGCCCGAGCTGGAGCAGCTGCTCGAGCACAGCGGTGCCAAGGTTGTCATCACGCGTGACGCCGAAGAGGCGCTGCCGGCCGGCGTGACCGGTCTCACTCCGGAATCCGACCCGGATGGCCCAATCGAATTCGTCGACGACGACCGGGCGGGCGCCGGTGAGGACATCGCCGTCGTCTCCTACACCTCGGGCACCACCGGCCCGCCGCGCGGCGCGATGCTCTCGCACCGCGCGCTGCTGGCGAACCTGGAGCAGCTGAGCGGCGTCGAGGGCGTCCTGACCCAAGACGACCGCGTGCTGATCACCATCCCGCTCTTCCACGTCTACGGCCTCGGCCCCGGCCTGCTGCAGGCGGTCTCGGTCGGCGCGACGACGATCCTGTCCGAGCGCTTCGAGGCGCAGCGCACGCTGGACGACTGCGCCGAGCAGGGCGTCACGACGATCACCGGCGTCCCGACGATGTACTCCGAGTTCGCCGCGCTCGGCACCGAGGAGCTGAGCCGGGGGCTGGCGACCGTCCGGCGGATGACGTCGGGCGCCGCGCCGCTGCACCCGAAGGTGCTGGGCGCGCTCCGCGAGGCGACCGGCCTCGACGTCTACGAGGGCTACGGGCTCACCGAGTGCGCGCCGGTGGTGACGTCGACGCTGGTTACGGGCTACCCGAAGCCGGGTTCGGTCGGGCGGCCGCTGCCCGGCGTCGAACTGCGGCTGGTCGACAGCGACGGCACCGACCAGGCCGTGCCGCTCGACCCGGACGACGTCGACGACGTCTTCGAGGCCGAGGGCGAGACCGGGCTGGTGTCGATCCGCGGCGCGAACCTGTTCTCCGGCTACTGGCCCGACGGCGGCCACGGGCCGGACGACGAAGGCTGGTTCCGCACCGGCGACGTCGGCTACCTCGACGTCGACGGCGACCTGCACCTGGTCGACCGCGCCAACGACCTGATCATCGTCAACGGCTTCAACGTCTTCCCGAACGAGGTCGAGTCGGTCATCTCCCGGCTGCCGGAGGTCGCGGAAGCGGCGGTGGTCGGGATCGTCGACGAGCGCAGCGGCGAGGCCGTGAAGGCGTTCGTGGTGCCGGTCGCCGGCGCTTCGCTGTCCGAACAGCAGGTCGTCGACCAGTGCGCGGCCCACCTCGCGGGGTACAAGGTGCCGCACGCCGTGGAGTTCGCCGAGTCACTGCCGCACTCGGCCACCGGCAAGCTCCGCCGCATGCGGCTGCGGTAGGTGCGGTAGTAAGGACGGCATGACGCACGAAGTGACGGTCATGAGCCGGGCGGGCTGCCACCTCTGCGAGGTCGCGGAGGCGGACGTCGCCCGGATCTGCGGCGAGCTCGCGGTGACGTGGAAGACGGAGGACGTCGACACGGACCCGGAGTGGCGCGCGGAGTACGGCGACCGCGTCCCGGTGATCCTGGTCGACGGCGCCGAGCACGGGTACTGGCGCGTGGAAGAGGAGCGGCTGCGCAAGGCGCTTTCGTCCTGAGTGTCCCGGCCTGGTGAAGCCGTAACACGTCCGTAAGCACCGGCGCCCACCCGATCGGCCCAGCGGTGCCGAAGATGGAGGCGTGAGCACTCTGCAGGAAGCGCCGCCCGAAGCGCCCAGGCGGCTTTCGCTGCCCGTCGCCACCCTCATCGGGCTCCTCGCGCTGGCCGCCGCCCTCGGGGTCGGGCACCTCGTCGCGGGCTTCGTCGGCTACACCGCTTCGCCGTTCATCGCGGTCGCCAACTACATCATCGACCACAGCCCGACCGGTATCGTGAAGTGGGCCGAGCGGACGCTGGGCACGTGGGACAAGCCGGTCCTCAAGATCGGGCTCGCCGTCGTGCTCGTGCTGTTCGCGATGCTCGCCGGCCAGCTCTCGCGCCGGACGCCACGCGCCGGGCAGATCCTCGTCTTCCTGCTCGGGGCCGCCGGGGTCGCCGCCGTCTACGCGCGCAGCGACCTCGGGCAGGTCTCGCTGTTCGCGCCGGTCGCCGCCCTCGTCGCCGGGCTCGTCGTGTTCACCCAGCTGCACCGGGTCGCACTTTCACGTGAAAGTGCCCACCAGGGGGCCGCACTTTCACGTGAAAGTGCGGATTCGGGGGCGTCCAGGCGGAAGTTCCTTCGGGTCGGCGTCGGGGTGGTGGCCGGATCCGGCGTCGCCGCCGTGGTCGGCCAGGTCGCCGGGACCAGCTCGAACGCCGAGGACTCCCGGGCCGCCGTCGGGCCGCTCGTCCCCGCGCGCACCGCGCCGCCGCTGCCCGCGGACGCCGACTTCGCGAAGCTGGGCTCGCCACCGTTCCTCACGCCGAACGGCGACTTCTACCGCATCGACACCGCGCTGGTCGTGCCGCAGATCCGCACCGAGGACTGGAGCCTGAAGATCCACGGGATGGTCGATCGCGAGGTGACGTTCTCCTACGCCGACATCCGCAACCGGCCGCTGGTCGAGCGCCGCGTCACGCTCACCTGCGTCTCCAACGAGGTCGGCGGCCCGCTGATCTCGAACGCGACCTGGCTCGGCGTCGACCTGGTGGACCTGCTGGACCAGGCCGGCGTGCAGGCGGGCGCCGAGCAGATGTTCGCCACCAGCGTCGACGGCTGGACGTGCGGCACCCCGGCGAACGTCGCGCTCGACCCGCAGCGCGGCGCGATGCTGGCGATCGGCATGAACGGCGAGCCGCTGCCGGTCGAGCACGGCTTCCCGGCGCGGATCGTCATCCCGGGTCTCTACGGCTACGTCTCCGCGACGAAGTGGGTCGAATCCCTCGAATTCACGAAGTGGGACGCCCGGCAGGCGTACTGGCTCAGCCGCGGCTGGGCCGAGCAGGCGCCGATCAAGACGGAGTCCCGGATCGACACGCCGACCGGCTTCGCGGGCGTGACGGCGGGGAAGGTCCGGCTGGCCGGCACGGCGTGGGCGCAGCACACGGGCATCGCGAAGGTCGAGGTCCGGCTGGACCAGGGGCCGTGGCAGCCGGCGGTGCTCTCGGCCGAGGTGAGCAAGGACACCTGGCGCATGTGGTGGATCGAGCTGGACGTGCCGAAGGGGACGCACCAGGCGTTCGTCCGGGCGACCGACCAGGACGGCTACACGCAGACGGAGAACCGCGTGGACCCGGTCCCGGACGGGGCGACCGGCTGGCACTCGGTGACCCTCGACGCCCACTGAGCCCGGCTCGGCCGCTCGCAAAGGTCTTGAATGAGTCATTCAGGACCTCCGAAGACCTGAATGACTCATTCAAGACACCGCGGACCCGGCCGGCACCCCGGCGCCGTTCACCGTGTCCGGTGGGCCGCTCGCCGCGTCGCGGCCGGCGGCAGCGGCCGGCACTCGAGCACCCTCGACGCCCGCTGAGTCCCGGAAGTGCCTGCCGGACAAGGATTCTGACGCCGTGTCATGATCGGTGGCCCCGTCCCAGCCCCCGGGAACCGCCTCCGACCAGTGACTTTGTGCGCGCGTTCACAAGTGGTCTACCGTAGGACCATCGCCCCCGGGCGGTCCGTATCGAACCGGACCCCGCGCCCTGGGTCAAGACACAGTTCGGACCGGCCGTGGCGATGGCCGCCGGGTGCACAGCGGGCAGGAGACGACGGCGTGGTGACACAGCGGGGGAGGCGCGACGAAGCGGGCTCCCCGGGCCGGCCGCCGCGCCGGTCGCGCCGGGACACCCCGGACGCGGACAACGCACCGACCGCCGAGATCCCGGCCGTACCCGCCGATGGCAACGGCCGCACCGGGGATGCCCCCGAGGCCGTCCGGGCGAAGCAGATCCCCGAGGCGGCGGTCGCCCGCCTCGCCGTCTACCTCCGCGTGCTGTCCGGAATGTCCGAACAGGGCGCGACGACCGTTTCGAGCGAGGAACTCTCGCAGGCGGCGGGCGTCAATTCCGCGAAATTGCGCAAAGACCTCTCGTACCTGGGCTCCTACGGCACCCGCGGCGTCGGCTACGAAGTCAGCGTCCTGATCAGCCAGATCGAGCGCATCCTCGGCCTGACCCGGCAGCACAAAGTGGCCGTGGTCGGGATCGGCAATCTGGGTCACGCGCTGGCCAACTACGGGGGCTTCCCGGGGCGCGGATTCCCGGTCGAAGCGCTGTTCGACCTGGACGCGGACCTGATCGGCGTGCCGGTCGGCGGCCTCCCGGTATCGCACATGGACGACATCCCGCGGGTGTGCGCCGAGCGCGGCATCTCCATCGGCGTGATCGCCACCCCGCCCACCGCCGCGCAATCGGTCTGTGACCGGCTGGTCGCGGGCGGTGTCCAGTGCATCCTCAACTTCGCTCCCGTCGTGCTGCAAGTTCCTGCTCACATCGAGGTCCGCAAAGTGGATTTGGCCGTGGAGCTGCAGATACTCTCGTTCCACGTGGCCCGCCGCGCGGATGACGCCGCCGGTAATCAGGGCAATTCCGGATTACCCGGTGCGGGCCTGCCGTCCGAGAATGGGAAGGGCGGCCGGAACGGTTCGGGTCCGGACGGCGGACGGGAAATGGTGGTGCGCGGATGAGTGTCCTGGCGGTCGGCCTTTCGCATCGGAGTGCGGAGCTGAGCACGCTCGAGCGCGTCGCGGTGCCCGCGCCCGAGGTCGGCAAGGTCCTCGACGAACTGCAGCAGGCCGAGCACGTCAGCGAGGTCATGCTCGTCTCGACGTGCAACCGGATCGAGGTCTACGCGGTCGTCGAGACCTTCCACGGCGGCCTCGACGACGTCTCCGCGGTGCTGGCCCGCCAGGCCGGCATGGAACCGGCCGACCTCTACGACAGCCTGTACGTGCACTACGCCGGCGCGGCTGTCGAACACCTCTTCTCCGTCACCTCGGGCCTCGACTCGATGGTCGTCGGCGAGACGCAGATCCTCGGCCAGGTCCGGTCGGCCTACGCCACCGCGCGCGAGGTCGGCACCGTCGGCCGCACGCTGCACGAGCTGATCCAGACCACGCTGCGCGTCGGCAAGCGCGTGCACTCCGAGACCGGCCTCGACCAGCTCGGCGCGTCGGTCGTCTCCGAGGCGCTCGCCGCGGCCGGTGACGTCACCGGCAAGCACGCCGTCATCGTCGGCGCCGGCTCGATGGGCGCCCTGAGCGCGTCACAGCTGCGCAAGGCCGGGATCGGCGAGATCACCGTCGCCAACCGCACCGACGCCCGCGCCCGCCGCCTCGCCGCGAACGTCACCGAGCAGGGCGTGCCCGCCCGCGCGATCCCGCTGTCCCACGTCGCCGACGCCGTTCGCGACGCCGACATCGTGATCTGCTGCACCGGCGCGCAGGACGCCGTCTTCGGACCGTCGCAGGTGCTGCCGCGCGGCGGCCGTGACCTCGTGGTCTGCGACCTCGGCCTGCCCCGCGACGTCGACCCGGCGGTCGGCGAGCTGGCCGCCGTGCGCGTCGTCGACCTGGCCACCGTCCAGCGCCGCATGCGCGAGGCCGGGACGCCGACCACCGAACGCCAGACCGCCAAGGCCACCGGCATCGTGCTCGACGAGGTGCGCGAGTACCTCGCCGGCCAGCGCAGCGCCGAGGTCACCCCGACCGTGACCGCGCTGCGCAAGCGCGCGGCCGAGGTCGTCGACGCCGAGCTGCTGCGGCTCGACCACCGGCTGCCCGACCTCGACGGCGCCGTCCGCGAAGAGGTCGGCCGCACGGTCCGCCGGGTGGTCGACAAGCTGCTGCACGCGCCGACGGTGCGGGTCAAGCAGCTGGCCGCCGAGACGGCCGACACCGACTACGCGAACGCGTTGCGCGAACTATTCTGCCTCGACCCGCAGGCACCCGCCGCGGTGGCGAGCCCGACGCCCCCACCAGAGAAGAAGTAGTAAGTGACCAGAGTCATTCGCATGGGTACGCGCGGATCGAAGCTCGCGCTCACCCAGACCGGGATCGTCGCCGACGCCCTGCGCGCCACCGGCGTCGAGGTCGAGATCGTCAAGGTGACCACCCCCGGCGACAAGTCGATGGCGCCCATCGCGACGATCGGCGTCGGCGTGTTCACCTCCGCACTGCGGGAAGCGTTGCTGCGCAACGAGGTCGACGTCATCGTCCACTCGTACAAGGACCTGCCGACCGCACCCGAGCCGGGCATCACGCTCGCCGCCGTGCCGCCGCGCGAAGACCCGCGAGACGCCCTGATCGCACGCGACGGGCTGACGCTGGGCGAGCTGCCGCCGGGTTCGAAGGTGGGCACCGGCGCCGCGCGCCGCACCGCGCAGCTGAACGCGCTGGGTCTCGGTTTGGAAATCGTGCCGATTCGCGGCAATATCGACACCCGCATGCGCAAGGTCACCGACGGCGAGCTCGATGCCGTGGTGCTCGCGCGTGCCGGACTGGCCAGGGTCGGACTGGTCGAGGCGATCACCGAGACCCTCGACCCGATCCAGATGCTGCCCGCGCCCGCCCAGGGCGCGCTGGCGGTGGAGTGCCGGACCGCCGACGTGGACCTCGAGCACCTGCTCGCATCCACATTGGACGACGAGGGCACGCGGGCCGCGGTGACGGCCGAGCGTTCCCTGCTGGCCGCGCTCGAGGCGGGGTGCAGCGCGCCGGTGGGCGCGCTCGCCGAGATCGTCGAAGATCTCGACGCCGACGGCAAGGTCGTGGAACGGATCTCGCTGCGCGGCACCGCCGCGATCGAGGGCGAGGAAGGTGCGGTGGACATGGTCCGGGCCATCGCGCTGGCCGACAAGCACCAGGCCGCCCAGCTGGGCAAGGACCTGGCCGCCGAGCTGCTGGACCTCGGAGCCGGAGCCCTCTCCGGTCCCGCTCAGTAGCGCTCTCGCGAGCGCTTCAGAAGACGTAGGAGACCTGCGTCCGTGCGATCCCGCACGGCCGCCGCAAGAGGAGAAACGCACAGATGACCCCCGCGCGAAAGACCACCGGGCGCGTAGCGTTCGTGGGCTCCGGGCCCGGCGACGCCGGCCTGCTCACGGTCCGTGCCCAGGAACTGCTCGCCAAGGCCGAGGTCGTGGTGACCGACCCCGACGTGCCCCAGGCCGTGCTGGCCATGGCCGCCGAGGGCGCCGAGGTCCGGCCCGCCGTCGGCGAGGCCACCGAGGTCGCCAAGGACCTCACCGCCGAGGCCAAGGCCGGCCGGCTGGTGCTGCGCCTGATCGCGGGCGACCCGCTGACCACCCCGGCCGTGGTGGCCGAGGTGCAGGCGGTCGCGCGCACGAGCGCCGTGTTCGACGTCATCCCGGGCGTCTCGCCGGGCGCGGCCGTCCCCGCGTACGCGGGTGTCGCGCTGGGCGGCACGCACACCGAGGTCGACGTCCGCGGCGACGTCGACTGGGCGGCCCTGGCGGCTTCGCCGGGCCCGCTGGTGCTGCACGCGACGTCGGCCCACCTGGCCGAGGCCGCGTCGGCGCTGACCGGCAACGGTGTCCCGGCGTCGACCCCGGTCGCGGTCACCGCGAACGGCACCATCAACACCCAGCGCACCCTCGACACCACGCTCGAGAAGGTCGCCAACGACGCGGGCGAGCTCGTCGGGCCGCTGATCGTCACGATCGGCCAGGCCGCCGGGCACCGCTCGAAGCTGTCGTGGTGGGAGTCGCGCGCGCTCTACGGCTGGAAGGTCCTGGTGCCGCGCACCAAGGAGCAGGCCGGCGAGATGGCCGAGCGCCTGCGCGGCCACGGCGCGACGTCGCACGAGGTGCCGACGATTTCGGTCGAGCCGCCCCGCAGCCCGGCGCAGATGGAGCGTTCGGTCAAGGGCCTGGTCGACGGCCGTTACCAGTGGATCGTCTTCACCTCCACCAACGCGGTCCGCGCGGTGTGGGAGAAGTTCGAGGAGTTCGGCCTCGATGCCCGCGCGTTCTCCGGCGTGAAGATCGCCTGCGTCGGCGCGGCCACCGCGGAGAAGGTGCGCTCGTTCGGCATCATCCCGGAACTGGTGCCCTCGGGTGAGCAGTCGTCGGAAGGCCTGCTGGCCGAGTTCCCGCCGTACGACGACGTGCTCGACCCGGTCGACCGCGTGCTGCTCCCGCGGGCGGACATCGCCACCGAGACGCTGTCGGCCGGCCTGCGCGAGCGCGGCTGGGAGATCGACGACGTGACGGCCTACCGGACCGTCCGGGCGGCGCCGCCGCCCGCCGAGACCCGCGAGATGATCAAGACCGGCGGGTTCGACGCGGTCTGCTTCACCTCGTCTTCGACCGTGCGGAACCTGGTCGGCATCGCCGGCAAGCCGCACACCCGCACGCTGGTCGCGTGCATCGGCCCGAAGACCGCGGAGACCGCGGTGGAATTCGGGCTCCGGGTCGACGTCCAGCCGGAGAAGGCGGACGTGCCGCACCTGGTGGACGCTTTGGCGGAACACGCCGCGCGTCTCCGCGCGGAGGGCGCGCTGCCGCCGCCGCGCAAGGCGAAGCGGGCCCGCCGCTCCTGAAGTTGTAGTACATGAAGGGCACCCTCATGGCTTTTAAGTCCATGAGGGTGCCCTTCATGGCATTCAACGGGGGTTGGCGGCGCGCCACTTCGTGTAGTCGGCTACCGAGGCGGCGACGTCGAAGGCCGGCTTGAAGCCGGTGTCCTCGGTCAGGCGGGAGATGTCCAGGTACGGGTCTTCGCCCGGCCCGTTCGCGCGTCCCGGCGGGAGTTCCAGCCCCAGCGCGGCCGCGAACTCGCCGTAGGTGAACGGGCGGCCACTCGACACGTTGTACGTGTCGTGCCGCAATGTCGGTGTCGTTGTCAGCAATGCGATCGCGCGACCCGCGTCCGGCGCGTAGCAGACGTCGCCGCCATCGTCCGCGTGCAAGTCCGGGGGCGGCGAGGCCGAGTTGACCAACGAGGGGATCGGGCAGAACGGCGACGCCGGATCCACCAGCGGACCCCAGATCGTCCCGATCCGCAGCACCACCGGCTCGACACCACTGCCCGCGAGGCTGTGCGTCGTCAGCGGCTCGACCGCCTTCTTGAACGCGATGATCACGTGCGGCAGGGCGGCCGTCGGCAGGGAAAGGTCCTCGGTCCAGGGGATCTCCGGGCGGCCGATGTACACCCCGAGGCTGCTCGCGACCGCGAACCGGCGCACACCCCACGCGCGCGCCGCGTCGAGGGCGTTGAGCAGGCCGGCCAGGTCCGTCCGGAAGAAGTCCACCGGGTTCTCGCCCGGGATGCTGCCGGCCAGGTGGACGATGTCGCCGATGTCGTGGCGCGCGCCGAGTGCGAGGAACGCGTCCCGGTCGGTGACGTCGAGGGTCTCCACGGTGACCCGCCCCTCGAGGAAGGACGGCACCTCGACGCGCCGGTGGGCGGTGACGACCACCTCGTGGCCGAGGTCGAGGAGCGCGCGGGCGGTGTGGGCGCCGATCATGCCGAGCCCGCCGGTGACGAGGATCATCGCGCCAGGCTAGGGACGCCGGCCCGGCCGTTCTTGAACGAATCGCGCAGGAACGGCAGGTAGGACGCCGAGTGGTCGTGGCCGCAGGCGCACTCCTCGACGCTGCCGCCCAGCAGCCCGCGCGGGGTGAGGCCGGTCAGCCGGACGCACTCCCGGTTGAGGTGGGCCTGGTCGGCGTACCCGGCGTCGGCGGCGAGCCCGGCCGCGCTCCGGAGCCCGGCCTGGGCCAGCGCGAGGAAACCCTGGAACCGCAGCGTCCGCTGGAGGACCTTCGGCGGGACGCCCACCGCGTGCAGGCAGCGGCGCCGCAGCTGGCTGGGGGAGAGCGCGAGCCGCGCGGCCAGGGAGTCGATGTCGACCGGATGCCACGGCATCAGCGCGTCGACGGCCGCGCCCACCAGCGGATCCGCCGCCTGCCGCGGCAGCTGGGCCTGCAGGACCGCGAGTGCGCGCTCCGGCGTTCCGGCGAGGGTCACGGCGGTCGCGAGCCGCTCGGCCCGGGCGCCCCACAGGTCCGCCAGGTCGACGTGCCGGCCGGCCAGCACGTCGAGCGGCACCGGGAGCGGCGGGGCGGCGCCCGGGCGGAACCGCACGCCGACGAGGGTCGTGCGCGCGGGAAGGACTTCGACCAGGGGTGCGGTCAGGGGGCCGAGCAGCCGGGGACGGCCACCGATCGGGAAGTGCAGCTCGACCCCGCCGGTGGGCAGGTGCCGCTGGACGTACGGCGCGGCGCCGGTGCGCTGGAACCAGACCGTCCGCACGACGTCCGCCAGCTCCGGCACGGGCAGGCGTTCGACGTACTCGGTCACGCCTTCCACCGAATCGTCCGGGCCGAACGGCGTCAAGCCATTCACCGAGCGGAAAGTGCCGCTGAGCACCCTTGCGGAACGCCGGCGAGCAGAGCGGGGGTAACTTGGAAGGGTGTTCCCAGAGCATCGTCCCCGCAGGCTCCGCACCACCCCGGCCATGCGCAGGCTGGTGGGTGAGACGACGCTGCGGCCACGCCAGCTGATCCTCCCGATGTTCGTCGCCGAAGGGCTCGACCAGCCGAAGGCGATCTCGAGCATGCCGGGCGTCGTGCAGCACACCCGTGACACGCTGCGGAAGGCCGCCGTCGACGCGGTCAACGCCGGGGTCGGCGGGCTCATGCTCTTCGGCGTCCCCGAGCACCGCGACGCCGAGGGCTCCGGGGCGGTCGACGAGAACGGCATCCTCAACGTCGCCCTGCGCGACCTGCGGCACGAGCTCGGCGACGCCACCGTGCTGATGGCCGACACCTGCCTCGACGAGTTCACCGACCACGGCCACTGCGGCGTCTTGGACGCCGACGGCGGGGTCGACAACGACGCCACCCTGCGCCTCTACGCCGAGATGGCCGTCGCGCAGGCCGAAGCCGGGGCGCACGTGCTCGGGCCGTCCGGGATGATGGACGGCCAGATCGGCGTCATCCGCCGGGCGCTCGACGAGGTCGGCCACAGCGACAAGGCGATCCTCGCGTACTCCGCGAAGTACGCCAGCGCGTTCTACGGCCCGTTCCGCGAGGCCGTCGACTCGCAGCTCAAGGGCGACCGCAAGACCTACCAGCAGGACCCGGGCAACGCCCGCGAGGCGCTGCGCGAGATCGAGCTGGACCTCGCCGAGGGCGCGGACATGATCATGGTCAAGCCCGCGCTGTCCTATTTGGACGTCATCAAGGCGGCCGCGGACATCTCCCCGGTCCCGGTGGCGGCGTACAACATCTCGGGCGAGTACGCGATGGTCGAGGCCGCCGCGGCGAACGGCTGGCTCGATCGCGAGCGCACGGTCCTCGAGGTCTTGACGTCGATCCGCCGCGCGGGCGCCGACATGATCCTCACGTACTGGGCCGCCGAGGCCGCTGCCTGGCTGGACTGACCAGCTATATTCACCCGCGTGGCGGACAGCAACCCCGAAAAAGCCGACATCGAGGACCTCAGCGGTCTCACCGACGACGAACGACGCAAGAAGGGCCGCTCGCCGGACCCGCTGATGCCGGGTCAGAAGGCACCGAAGGCGACACCGCCGCGGCCCGTGGCGATCTCGTTCTGGCTGTGGCTCGTCGGCGGCGTCGTGCTGATCCTCAGCTACGTCCAGCTGCTGACCAGCAAGTCCGCGGTCATCGACCAGTACGTCAAGGGCACCACCGACCCGAAGTACACGCCGCAGATGATCGCGGACGGCGTCACCGCGCTGCTGTGGTACCTGCTCGGCGGGTCGATCGTCTTCGTGCTGCTGTTCCTGCTCTTCGCGTACAAGGCCCGCGAAGGCACGCGCTCGGCCCGGACCGTGCTGACCATCCTGCCGATCGTCATGGTGCTGCTGATCATGGTCGTCGCGCCGATCATCAACTACCTGACGCTGGTCGCGGTGCTGCTGTTCGTCATCGCGCTGGTGATGATGTACCTGCCGTCGGTGGCCGGCTACTTCCCGAAGGCCGGCCGCAAGCCGTGAGTGACCGGCTCTATGCCGAGTCCGGCGTGAGCTGGGTCGCCATTGTGTGGGGCCCGGTGTTCGCGCTGGTCGGCGCGTTGGCGGAGCTCGCGACGGGCGGGCCGGTGCACATCGTGGGCTGGCTGATGGTCGGCGCCGGGCTGTGCGCGATCACCGTGCCGTGGGTGTACGCGCGGCGCCGGTTCCTCTCGCTGGAAGTCACCACGAAGCAGCTGCGCCAGGGCCGCGAGAAGGTCGCGGCGGACCAGCTGGCCTCGGTGCAGGACGTCGGCGTGCCGGTCGGGGCGCGGGTGCTCGGCGGCGGCTGGTCGGTCCCGCGGAAGTACGACTCGCTGCCGGTGGAGCTGGCGGACGGCACGGTGGTCCTGGCGTGGGCGAAGGACGTCGAAGCCCTCCAGGACGCGCTCGACCGGCTCGTGCGGGCGACGCGCAAGGAAGCATGAGAAAATCGCTTCCGTGATCGACCTTCCGCAGCCCACCGGGGCCGAGCTCTGGCCGCCCGAAGAGCCCGGCCCGCAGGCTCGGCTGCACAAGCCATGGCGGACGCTCGTCGCCGTCGTCGAGGTCGTGCTCGCCGTCGCCGCCGGGTGGGCCGCCTACGCGCTTTGGCACAGCGGGTCCGCCACCGTCGTCACGCGCACCGACGACGGTGCGATCCTCGAGTCGCACCGGTACTTCGGCGGGATGCTCGCCGCCGCCATCGGGCTCGGGACCGTGGCCGCGATCCTGCTGGTCGACGCGGTGCGTCAGCTCTCGCTCGCGGTCCGTGCGCGGCACCCCAAACCCAAGGCCTGATACACAGCTCCCGCACAGGGAACGAACAGTCAATTGCTAAGCGGCGGCACCACTGTTGCCGCATGACGCGCGTGCGTGCCTCGAAGGCATGGGTGATCAACGGTGCTCTGGTCGTACTGCTGGCCGGAGCCGGTTTCGGGATATACCAGGCATTCAGCCCCGAACCGAACACGGCGCAGGCGCAGACGCGCAGCACCACGGTGCGCCGGGCGACGGTCACCGAGACCATCTCCGCCGCCGGGACGCTCGCCAGCAGCTACACCGGCGCCGCGAACTTCTCGAGCGCGGGCAAGGTCACCTCGATCGACGTGAAGGTCGGCGACGTCGTGAGCTCCGGTCAGAAGCTCGCGACGATCGACAGCACGCAAGCGTCGAAGCAGCTTCAGGTCGCGAAGGCGAACCTCGCGGTCGCGCAGGACAGCCTCGACTCCGCCGAGGACGCCGAAGACACCCCGGCGACCGGGCAGAACAGCCAGAACTCCCAGAACAGCGCGCAGTCGGCGGCCAACAGCGTCACGTCGGCGCAGGCGAAGCTGGACCAGGCCCAGCTGGACGTCCAGACCGCGCAGGAAACCCTCGACAACACGACGCTCTACGCACCCGGCGCGGGCACCGTCACCGCGGTCAACGGCACGGTCGGGCAGCAGTCCTCCAGCGGCTCGGCTTCGAGCAGCAGCTCCCAGTCGACGTCGAGCAGCGGCAGCGGCCAGGGCGGGCAGGGCTCGTCGAACTCCACCGCCGCGACGAGCAGCAGTAGCAGCAGCGGCTTCATCACCATCACGAACATGACCGGCCTGGTCGTGAACACCTCGGTCGCCGAGATCGACGTCAGCAAGGTCAAGGCGGGCCAGAAGGCCACCGTGACGCTCAACGCGCTGCCGGACAAGCCGGTCCAGGCGACCGTTTCGAGCATCAACCTGACGCCGACCACGAGCGGCAGCGTCGTCTCCTACGGCGCGCAGCTGGCCCTGACCGACCCGCCGGACGGGCTGCGGCCCGGCCAGTCGGCGAGCGTCGTGATCACCGTCGCGTCCGCCGAGAACGCGCTGAGCGTGCCGGCCGCGGCCGTGACGACCGCCGGCAACACCAACATCGTCACCGTGCAGGTGAACGGCCAGAACGAGCCGCGTCAGGTGCAGGTCGGCATCCGCGGCGAGTCCACCGTGCAGATCACCTCCGGGCTGACCGAGGGCGAGAACGTCGTGCTCACCGCGACGGCCGCGACCGGCGGCACGGGAACCGGCCGGACCGGCACCGGGACCGGCGGCACGGGCGGGTTCCCCGGCGGCGGGACCGGCGGGTTCCCGGGCGGCGGTACCCGCACGGGCGGCACGGGCGGCACGGGCGGCACCGGTGGTTTCGGCGGCCGCGGGTGAACCCGGTGATCGCGGTCTCCGGGCTGCGCAAGACCTACGGCGCCGGGGAGACGGCCGTGCACGCGCTGCGCGGCGTCGAGCTCACCGTGTGGCCCGGCGAGTACGTCGCCATCATGGGTGCCTCGGGCTCGGGCAAGTCGACGCTGCTGAACATGCTCGGCTGCCTCGACGTCCCGACGTCCGGCCAGTACCTCTTGGACGGATTCGGCGTCGGCAAGCTGAACGAGCGGCAATTGGCGTTGCTGCGCAACCGGAAGATCGGGTTCATCTTCCAGTCGTTCAACCTGGTGCCGCGGACGTCCGCGCTGTCCAATGTGGAACTTCCACTCGTCTACAGTGGACTGCGCCGGTCCGAACGCCGCCGTCGCGCGCTCGCGGCGCTCGACATGGTCGGCCTGTCCGACCGGGCCAAGCACCTCCCGAGTGAGCTCTCCGGCGGGCAGATCCAGCGCGTCGCCGTGGCGCGGGCGCTGGTCACCGGCCCGGCGATGCTGCTGGCCGACGAGCCGACCGGCAACCTGGACCGCCACAGCACCGAGGACGTCCTCGGCGTCTTCGACCGGCTCAACCGGCTCGGCCGCACCATCGTCGTGATCACGCACGAGGACGAGGTCGCGGCGCACGCGCACCGCGTCGTGCGGGTCGACGACGGCCTCATCGTGTCGGATGAAGTGACCCGCGCGGTGGGGGCGGTCTCGTGAACTTCTTCGAAGTCCTGCGCTTCGCCGTCCGCGGGCTCACCGCGAACAAGCTGCGCTCGGCGCTCACCACGCTCGGCATCACCATCGGTGTCGCGGCGGTGATCCTGCTCGTCGCGGTCGGCAACGGCGCGTCGGCGGCCATCGCGGCCAGCATCCAGGGGCTCGGCACCAACGTCGTCAACGTCTCCCCGGCCCGCGGCGGCGGGCAGGGCGCGTCCGCGCGGCCGCTGACCGTCCAGGACGCGCACGCGCTCGTCGACCCCGTCGGCGCGCCGGACGTCAAGGCCGCCTCGCCGGTGGTGAACACGACGGCGACCGCGACCTACGGGCAGACGTCGTACGACATCTCCAGCGTCGCCGGCACCGAACCCGCGTACTTCACGACGACCAACCGCGACCTCGCCCAGGGCCAGCTGTTCACCAGCGAAGACGTCACGGCCGCGCGCAAGGTCGTCGTCCTCGGCCCGACCACGGCGGAGTCGATCTTCGGCAGCAGCACTGACGCGGTCGGCAAGAACGTGCTGCTCAACAGCATCCAGTTCACCGTGATCGGCGTGCTCCAGGCCAAGGGCAGCACCGGCCTGCAGAACGCCGACGACGTCGCGATCGCCCCGATCTCGGCCGTCCAGAACTCCCTGGCCGGCTACGGCAGCCTCAGCCAGATCGCCGTCCAGGCCACCAGCGCGGACTCCGTCTCGCTCGCGCAGTCCGAGATCACCGCGATCCTCAACGCCCGCCACGGCATCCGGCTCGGCGGCACCGCCGACTACCAGATCCAGAACTCCGAGCAGCTGCTCGCGACGCGGACGTCGGCGACCGAGACGTTCACCGTCCTGCTGGCGGCGGTCGCGGCGATCTCCCTGCTCGTCGGCGGGATCGGCGTCACCAACATCATGCTCGTCACCGTCACCGAGCGAATCCGCGAAATCGGCATCCGCAAGGCCATCGGCGCCCCGCGCGCGGCCATCCTCGGCCAGTTCCTCGCCGAAGCGACCATGCTCAGCCTCTTCGGCGGGCTGCTCGGCGTCGCGATCGGGCTCATCGGCAGCCGGTTCACCATCTCCGGGATCAAACCCGTCGTGGTGCCTTCGTCGATCCTGCTCGCCTTCGCGGTATCCGCCCTGATCGGGCTGTTCTTCGGCAGCTTCCCGGCGAACCGGGCCGCCAAGCTGCGGCCGATCGACGCCCTGCGTCACGAATAAGGAGTTCCCTCGATGTCTTCGTCCACGACGAACCCGCCGGGCTCGGCCCCTGGGGACGACCCGACGACCGAGCTGCCCCTGTCGGCGCTTTCCCGGGAAAGCGACGCTCCGGAGCCGACCGCGGAGCAGATCATCGCCAACCCGGCGGTCGGTGGCGACCTGAACGAGGAGATGCGCCGCGCCGCGAAACCCTTCTCCCGCACCACGGTGGTGCTGGCCGGGCTCGTGGTGCTCGCGATCGCGTTCGGCGGCGGCGCCTGGACGCACGCGGCGTTCGGCTCGTCGTCTTCGTCGACGCCCACCGGGCGCCAGGGCGGGACCGGGGGCACGGGCCAGACCGGCGGCCCGAGTGCTGCCCAAGGCGGCACGGGTCAGCAGCAGGGCGGCGGCTTCCGCGGCGCGGGCGGCCGCGGCACCACGGGCACGGTCGACCGCGTCGACGGCACCACGGTGTACGTGAAGACCGCGCAGGGCGCCGACGTCAAGGTGTCCACATCGGACTCGACCACGGTCGGCGTGACGCAGCAGGGCAAGCTCTCGGACCTCAAGCCGGGCTCGACGGTCGTCGTCCAGGGGCAGGCGGGTGACGACGGGACGGTGGCCGCGCAGGCCATCACCCAGCAGGCGGCGCGCTAGTTCAGCGCGATGATGGCGGTGTTGAGCGCGGTCGCGTAGAGGATCCAGGCCAGGTAGGGCACCTGCAGCGCGGCCGCGAGCTTCGACCTGCGGGCGAACAGGACGATCGTCACGACCACGACGACGTCCAGCACGACGATGTCGAGCAGCGCGAGCACGGCGGCGGCGCCTTCGAAGAACAGCGGGGGCCAGAGCAGGTTGGCCAGCAGGCCGATGCCGTAGGCGGCGAACCCGCGGGTCTCGCCGTCGGTGCGCCAGTAACACCAGCCGGACAGCGCGATCGTGACGTACAGCACTGTCCACACCGGACCGAACAGGGACACGGGCGCCGCCCACGACGGCAGGTCGAAGCGCTCGTAGACCGCCTTCGACGACGTCGCGGCCAGGGCACCGACCGCGGCGACCACGGCGACGACACCGAGGAAGCCGGCCAGCACCAGCCACGGGTTGCGCTGTGACACACGTTCGGTCACCGGCTGTTCCCCTCCCGGGCGGCGTCCGGCCATCTTAGGGGGGTTTGCGAGACTGGGACGGTGAGCACTGGAACCGAGCAGTCCAAGGCATGGTTCGAACGCGCGAAGGCGGCCGTCCCGGGCGGGGTGAACTCGCCGGTCCGGGCGTTCAACTCGGTCGGCGGCACCCCGCGGTTCATGGTCCGCGGCGAGGGCCCGCACCTGTGGGACGCCGACGGAAACCGCTATGTCGACTTGGTGTCGTCCTGGGGCCCGATGATCCTGGGCCACGCGCACCCGTCGGTCGTCGAGGCGGCGCGTGCGGCGGCGTCGTCCGGGCTGTCGTTCGGCACGCCGACCATCGGTGAGGTCGAGCTGGCCGAGGAGATCATCGGCCGGGTCGAACCCGTCGAGCAGGTCCGGCTGGTCAACTCGGGCACCGAAGCCACGATGAGCGCGATCCGGCTGGCCCGCGGGTTCACCGGCCGGTCGAAGATCGTGAAGTTCGCCGGGTGTTACCACGGGCACGTCGACGCGCTGCTCGCCCAGGCCGGCTCCGGCGTCGCGACGCTCGGGCTGCCGACGTCGCCGGGCGTCACCGGCGCCCAGGCCGCGGACACGATCGTGCTGCCCTACAACGACCTCGACGCCGTCCGGAAGTCCTTTGCGGACAACCCGGGCGAGATCGCCGCGGTGATCACCGAAGCCGCGGCGGGCAACATGGGCGCGATCGCGCCCGACGAGGGTTTCAACGCCGGTCTGCGCGACCTGGCCCACGAGCACGGCGCGCTGCTGGTCATGGACGAGGTGATGACCGGGTTCCGCGTCTCGCGCGCGGGCTGGTTCGGCCTCGAAGGCGTGGCAGGCGACCTCTACACGTTCGGCAAGGTGATGTCGGGTGGCCTGCCGGCGGCGGCCTTCGGCGGCCGCGCCGACGTGATGGCCAAGCTGGCCCCGGGCGGGCCGGTCTACCAGGCCGGGACGCTGTCGGGGAATCCCGTCGCGGTGGCCGCGGGCCTCGCGACGCTGCGCGCGGCCGACCACGCCGTGTACGCGGCCCTCGACGCCAACGCGAAGCGCCTCGGCGACCTCTTCCGGCGCGAGCTGAGCGCCGCCGGGGTCGCGAACAACGTCCAGTACGCGGGCAACCTGGTCAGCGTGTTCTTCGGCGACCGGCCGGTGCGCGACTACGCCGGCGCGCAGGCGTCCGAGACGTGGCGGTACCCCGCGTTCTTCCACGCGCTGCTCGACGCGGGCGTGTACGGGCCGCCGAGCGCGTACGAGGCCTGGTTCGTTAACGCGGCGATGGACGACGAAGCGTTCTCGGTGATCGAAGCGGCGCTGCCCGCGGCGGCTCGCGCGGCGGCGGAGGCAGTCAAGTGACCACCGTCGTCCACATGCTGCGCCACGGCGAAGTGCACAACCCCGAGAAGATCCTCTACGGCCGGCTGCCCGGCTACCGGCTGTCCGAGCGCGGACAGCGGCAGGCGCTGACGGTCGCCGAGGCCGTCGCCGGCCACGACCTCGTGCACGTGGTCGCGTCGCCGCTGCAGCGCGCGCAGGAGACGGCGCGCCCGATCGCCGCGGCGCACCGGCTCGACATCGCGACCGACGAGAACCTGATCGAGGCCGGCAACCAGTTCGAGGGCCTGCACGTGGCGGTCGGCGACGGCGCGCTGAGGGAGCCCAAGCACTGGTCGAAGCTGGTCAACCCGTTCAAGCCGTCGTGGGGCGAGCCGTACCTGGAGATCGCGCACCGGATGCTCGGCGCGGTCCACCGCGCGCGGGAGGCGGCGGCCGGGCACGAGGCGCTGTGCGTGTCGCACCAGCTGCCGATCTGGACGCTCCGGCGGTTCCTCGAGGGCAAGAAGCTGTGGCACGACCCGCGTCGCCGTCAGTGCTCGCTGGCGTCGCTGACGTCGCTGGTCTTCGACGGTGACGAGCTGCGCGAGATCGTCTACAGCGAGCCCGCCGGCACCACGGACCCGAAGGTGACCGGGGCATGAAACGGCTGGTCGCCGGGCTGATCGCGCTGGGTCTTCTGGCTGGCTGCAGCAGCGGCAAGGACGCGGTGGTGCAGGGGAGCAGCTTCAGTTTCGTGTCCCCGGGCGGCCAGGTCGACATCACCTACGACCTCGCCCAGCGCCAGACGGCCCCGGTGCTCGCCGGCGACGACCTGATGAACGAGGGCAAGCAGCTGTCGCTGGCGGACTTCCCCGGCAAGGTCGTCGTGCTCAACCTGTGGGGCCAGTGGTGCGGGCCGTGCCGCACGGAGGTGCCGGAGCTGGAGTCGCTGGCCCGCCAGGCACCGGGGGTGCAGGTGGTGGGCATCGACGTCCGCGACCCGGCGCGCGAGGTGGCGCAGGACTTCGTCCGCGACCGGCAGCTGACGTACCCGTCGATCTACGACCCGGACGGCCGGGTGCTGCTGAAGCTGAGCGGCTACCCGCGCAACATCATCCCGTCGACGATCATCCTCGACAAGCAGCACCGCGTGGCGGCGGTGTTCCTGCGGCCGGTGCTGGCCCAGGACCTGCTCCCGGTGACCCAGCGCCTGGAGAAGGAAGCCTGATCGAGGGGCTTTTGCCGGGTTTTAACCGGCTTGCGCGGTTGTTCGGCTAGGTTTCCCCATGATCGTTTTGGGTGACCATGGGGAGGAACCATGCTGAAGAAGATCGCGGCCGCCGCGCTGATCGCGGCGGCTGCCACCACGATGGCGGCGACGCCCGCGCTCGCGTCCGCGGGCGGCTGCAACGACCGGACCTGCATCGAGGTGGACGGGAGCGGCCTCCGGGTCGACATGATCCAGGGCCACCTCACGCCGGGGGACAGCTTCTACGGCCACTTCCACATCTACGGCGGCGGCATCGACGTCAACAGCCCGACGCAGACGTGGGGCTTCGCCGGGTACAAGATCTACCCGGGGCGAGACCTGCCGAACGGCTCGGTGCTGTGCGTCGAAGGCTGGGAGCAGACCGGCGGCGGCCACGCCCTGCGCGGCCGCCCGTGCGTCGAGGTGCACTTCTGATCCACCGGTGACGGCGGTGCCCCACCCATCCCTGGCAGGGCCCCGGCAAAGTCGGATTCTCGGCGGAAATTGCGGCGGGCGCAGGTCGGCGGCCTCGCCGGCGGCTGTCTTGAATGAGTCATTCAGGGCGTGGGAGGTCCTGAATGACCCATTCAAGACGTTTGGCCGGGGCACCACACCCGTCGGGACAGCCAATTCGGGCGACTTTGCCGGAACCCCGCCCATCCCTGGGGCGTGCCCTTGTCTAGTTTATCGGCGAGGTGTGACAAACCCCGCCCAAAGCGGGACCAACGTCCTGATCTGCTGTGACCGAGGTCCTGTGAACCGGCCCCGGAGTTCTCACCAGGACCTCACTGCCTACCCTCAACGGGGTGAACTCCGTGACCGAGCTGGCGATCTCCGGACCGCTGCTGCTCGCCGCGGGCGTGGCGCTGCTGGCCGGAACCATCTCCTTCGCCTCGCCGTGCGTCGTGCCGCTCGTGCCCGGGTACCTCGCGTACCTCGCCGCGCTCGTCGGTGCCGATGCCCCCGCCGTCAGCGGCGATGAGGAGCGCAAGAAAGGCCGGTGGGCCGTCCTCGGCGCCGCCCTTCTCTTCGTGCTCGGGTTCACCGTCGTCTTCGTCGCCACGCTGGGCACCCTCGTCTGGCTCGCCGACACCCTCACGCTCAACCAGGACCTCCTCCAGCGCATCGGCGGCGTCCTGACCATCGCCATGGCGCTCGTCTTCCTCGGCTGGATCCCCGGCCTGCAGCGCGAGGTCCGCTCGCACCGCGTCCCCGGCGGTGGTGTCTGGGGCGCCCCGCTGCTCGGCGCGATCTTCGGCCTCGGCTGGACGCCCTGCATCGGCCCGACGCTGTCCGCCGTCACCACGCTGGCCAGCGCCACCGGCGGTGCCGAGGCCCGCGGCTACCTGCTGATCGCCGTCTACTGCCTCGGCCTCGGCGTGCCGTTCCTGCTCATCGCGCTCGGCGCCCGCTGGGCCGTGCGCGCCACCGACTGGGTGCGCCGGCACGGCCGCCAGGTGCAGATCTTCGGCGGCGCGCTGCTGCTGATCGTCGGCGTCCTGCTGGTCACCGGCGTCTGGGGAGATCTGATGGGCTGGCTCCGCAACGAGCTCGCGGTCAACCTGGAGCTGCCGCTGTGACGACGACCGAAGCGCCGCCCGCGGCACCGCAGGGGCCCACCCCCGCCAAGCGCACCTTCGCCTTCGTCCGCAACACCTGGCGCGGCCTGACGTCGATGCGCACCGCGCTCGTTCTGCTGTTCCTGCTGGCCCTGGCCGCCCTGCCCGGCGCGCTCCTGCCGCAGCGGAAGCTCAACGCCCCCAAGGTCGACGAGTACATCGCCGCGCACGGCTGGTGGGGCACCCTGCTCGACAAGCTCGAGTTCTACGACGTCTACTCCAGCATCTGGTTTTCGGCGATCTACCTGCTGCTGATGATCTCGCTCATCGGCTGCCTGACCCCGCGCAGCTTCGACTACGTCAAGGCGATGCGCGCCAAGCCGGTGCTGACCCCGCGCAACCTCGCCCGGATGCCGCACTACCGGCTCGGCCGCGGCAAGTCCGACGTCGGTGCGGAGATCGCGGCCGTCCACAAGCAACTCTCCGGCTGGCGGCGCGTCGAGCGCGAAGAAGCCGACGGCGTCCGCACGATCTCCGCCGAACGCGGGTTCCTGCGCGAGACCGGCAACCTGCTCTTCCACTTCAGCATGCTCGGCCTGATCGTGTTCTTCGCCCTGGGCAAGCTCTACGGCTACGAGGGCCAGGTCATCGTCCAGGCCGACGGCGACAGCTTCTGCAACTCCGGCATCTACAACTACGACTCCTTCAACGCGGGCCTGCGCGTCGACGGCACCGACCTCGACCCGTTCTGCGTGAAGGTCAACGACTTCACCGTGCGGTACACCCCGGCCGGCGAGCCGGAGTACTACCACGCGAACATCCAGTACCAGTCCGGCGAAGACCTCGACACGAACACCTGGCGCCCGTACGGCCTCGAGGTCAACTCGCCGCTGCGCACCGCCGGCGACCGCGTCTACCTGCTCGGCCAGGGCTACTCGCCGCAGTTCACGGTGACCTTCCCCAACGGCGACAAGCGCACCCAGAACACCCAGTGGCGCACGGTCGACCCGACCACGATGCTCGCCGAGGGCGCGACGAAGTTCGACCAGCCCGGCGTCACCGACGAGGTGCAGCGGCGGACCCGCCAGCTCGCCATCACCGGGCTGTTCGCGCCGACGTCGTTCCTGCACGGCAACGTCCTGACGTCGGCGGCGCCGGAGCTGAAGGACCCGGCCGTCGCCGTCGACATCATGCGCGGCGACCTCGGCCTGGACGCCGGGCGCGGGCAGTCGGTGTTCGAGATCGACCAGTCGCTCGTGGACGACGGCAGGCTGAAGAAGATCGCCCGCGAGAACATGAAGGTCGGCCAGGAGATCAAGCTCGACGACGGTACGAAGATCCGCTTCGACGGCGTCAACCACTGGGTTTCCCTGCAGGTGTCCCACGACCCGACGCAGGGCTTCGTGCTCGGTTTCGCCATCTCGATGTTCCTCGGCCTCGGCGCGTCCCTGCTGGTCAAGCGCCGCCGGCTGTGGGTGCGGGTGAAGCCGGGGACTCCAGCCGAGCCGAGTACGGTGATCGAGGTCGCCGGACTGGCCCGCACCGACCAGGCCGGGTACGGCGAAGAGTTCCACCGGATCAGTGAACGCCTGATCAGTGGTCAGAAGGGCTGAGGCAATGCCGATCGACGAGACGCTGTCGCAGTACAGCGACTGGCTCTACACCACCGCCGCGGCGATCTACGTCGTCGCGCTGATGATGACGCTGATCGAGCAGGGCTTCGGCGCCAAGGGGCGCCTGGCCACCGAACGGGCGAAACTCCGGGCGCGCGAGCTCGTCGGCGCCGGCGGGCCGCCGATCGAGGAGGTCCAGGCCGCGCAGCGCACGGCCGGCCGCCCCGAGCGGATCGGCAAGATGGGCGCGTCGCTGCTCGTGCTCGGCGCCCTGCTGCAGCTGTCGGCGATCGTGCTGCGCGGGCTCGCCGTGCACCGCGCGCCGTGGGGCAACATGTACGAGTACGGCATGGCGGTCACCTTCATCACGGTGGTCACCTGGATCGTCGTGATGGGGAAGTTCCCGGTCCGGCACCTCACCGGCTTCCTGCTGCTGCCCGTCGTGATCCTGATGTTCATCAACGGCACGCTGCTGTACACGACCGCGGCGCCGGTGCAGCCCGCGCTGCAGTCGTACTGGCTGGTCATCCACGTCTCGGCGGCCATCATCGGCTCCGGCGTGTTCCTCGTGCCGGGCGTCGCCAGCGTGCTGTACCTCTTCCGCTCGGCGTACGAAAAGGACGGGACGAAGTTCGCCCGGTTCGCCTCGAAGCTGCCCGCGGCCGACGTCCTCGACCGGATCGCCTACCGGACGACGATCTTCGCCTTCCCGGTCTTCACCTTCGGCGTGCTCTGCGGCGCGGTCTGGGCCGAGTCGGCCTGGGGCCGGTTCTGGGGCTGGGACCCCAAGGAGACCGTCGCGTTCATCGCCTGGGTGATCTACGCGGCCTACCTGCACTCACGGGCGACCGCGGGCTGGCGCGGGGCCCGGGCCGCGGCGATCAACATCGTCGGGTTCGCCGCGATGATCTTCAACCTGTTCTTCGTGAACCTCGTCACGGCGGGGTTGCACTCGTACGCCGGGGTGGGCTGAGCAACCCGCGGGTACTCCGACTACCGTCGTCATCAGGGGGAAGATGTCGGGCGGAGTGCGCGGAGGTTTACACCGGTGACCGGACCCAATGAAGAATCGGCTCCTGGCCACCCCGAACAGGCCGAACCGGCCGCTGCCCCGCAGCAGCCGGAGGTCAGCCTGTTCGCCGAGGATCGGACGGACTCGCACCCGCACCCGGAGACGTCCGGGGCCTTCGACGTGCAGCCGACGCAGGCGGTCACGCCGCCGCCCAACCCGGCGGTCTCCGGACCCCACCAGGTGCCGAACCCGGCGGTCTCGGGACCGCACCAGGTGCCTCCGGGCCAGTACGGCTACGACCAGAACCTTCCGCCGCTGCAGCCGCAGTACGCGCAGGCCCAGTACCCGCAGCAGCAGCCAGGACAGCCGTCGGGCCTGCCGCAGCCCCAGGGCGGCCGGCACGCGGCGCCGCCGCAGCAGCCGGGCCACGGGCACGACCTGTCGACCGCGCACCTGGTCAAGCAGGTCAAGCGGCCCCCGCAGTCGGGCTGGCGCAAGGCCGTCTACGTCGGTTCCGGCAAGCTGGTCAACCCCGGCGAGAGCCCGGCGGACACGCAGCGCCGTGACCTCATCGCGCGCGTCAACCAGCCACTGCGCGGGTGCTACAAGATCGCGATGCTGTCGCTGAAGGGCGGCGTCGGCAAGACGACGGTGACCACGACGCTGGGCGCGACGTTCGCCTCGCTGCGCGGCGACCGCGTGGTGGCGGTGGACGCCAACCCGGACCGCGGCACGCTGTCGCAGAAGCTCCCGCTGGAGACGACGGCGACGGTCCGCCACCTCCTGCGCGACGCGGCCCGCATCACGCGCTACAGCGACGTCCGGTCGTACACGTCCCAGGGGTCCAGCCGGCTGGAAATCCTCGCGAGCGAGCAGGATCCGGCCGTTTCCGAGGCCTTCTCCGAGGACGACTACCGGCGCACGGTCAACCTGCTCGAGCACTTCTACAACATCGTGCTCACCGACTGCGGCACCGGCCTGATGCACTCGGCGATGAAGGGCGTCCTCGACGTCGCGGACGCGCTGGTCGTGGTGTCGTCCGGCTCGGTCGACGGCGCCCGCAGCGCCTCGGCGACGCTCGACTGGCTCGAGGCCCACGGCTACGGCGAGCTGGTGAAGCGCTCGGTGGCGGTGATCAACTCGGTCCGCCCGAAGGGTGGTTCGGTCGACCTCGACAAGCTGTCGGCCCACTTCGGGGCGAAGGTCCGGGCGGTGTGCAAGGTCCCGTTCGACCCGCACCTGGAGGAGGGCGCGGAGATCGAGCTGGACCGCCTGTCCGGCGACACGCGCCTGGCGTTGCTCGACTTGGCCGCGACCGTGGCCGACGGCTTCGCCACCCCGCTCTCGCAGGGCTACCGCTAAGTCGTAAGCCGCGTGATCAGGGCCGGAACTCGCGTGATTCAAGCCGGAACTCGCGAGTTCCGGCCCCGATCACGTCAGTTCCGGGTCCGATCACGTCAGTTCCGGGTCCGGGCACGCGGAAGTAGAGCTCAGCCGTCTTCGTCCCGGCGTTTGCGCTGCTGTTCGGACAGCTGGCGCAGGAAGTCGGGGTCGTCGTCCGGGGCGATCGGGGCGCGGCGTGGGGGCGAGGTGACCCCGACCCGCTGACCGGCGAACGACCGCCACAGGAGCAGGGCGACGACCAGCGCGCCGACCGCTGCGAGCAGAGCGAGCATGCCGGATCCTTCCGTAGGTCCCCCGAGGTTAACCCGTCGAGCCGGGTTTCGGCTCGAACCCCGGCGAGCGGGGTGACGACCGGTACACGAAGGGCCGCGCGGGGCGGGGGAAAGTCCCCCGTACCCGACACGGCCCGGCGCTCGAGATGGTTCAGGCCTTGCGGGCCGGTTCGCTGGCGTCCGTGGTCAGCTCCGCGAGGAGCTCGTTCACCTCGGACTCCCGGAACCGCCGGTGCCCGCCCGGGGTCCGGATCGAGCCGATCCGGCCCGCTGTCGCCCACCGGGTGACCGTCTTGGGGTCCACTCGGAACAGTGCTGCCACCTCGCCAGGGGTGAGCAGGCGTCCGCCCATCGTCGCGGTCATTTTCCGCCTCCTTAACGACCTCACTGCTATACCGGAGGCGTCCGGGCCCTTCTGGCCCGTTCCGCCGGGGTAGCCAACACGGCAATCGTTGCACTTCACCCGTCGGGTACTCGAACGGTTGTCCAAGAGTAAAGAGCCCTTAAAGGTCAAAACGGACAGGTTGCTTACGTTGTGCAACTAATTTCCGGTGACCTGACGTGCTCGGATGTCATTCGGCCCGGTCAACGGCGGCGAGGCGTGGTGCCAATGGGGGATTGTCCAACCGCATAGAGTGATCCCCGTGGATCAGTTGGACCGGAAGATCATCGCGGCGTTGCGTATCAACGGACGGGCCACCTACGCCGATCTCGGGCGGGCGGTCGGCCTCTCGGCGTCGTCGGTGCACGAGCGGGTGGGCAAGCTGGAAGCCGCCGGCGTGATCACCGGCTACCACGCGGTCGTCGACCCGAACTCGGTCGGCCTCGGCGTCACCGCCCTCGTCAGCATCCACCCGACCGACACCGCCACGGAGGACGACGTCTCCGACGCGCTCGCCGAGCTCGACGAGGTCGAGAGCTGCTACGCGGTGGCGGGCGACGAGGCCTTCGTCGTCAAGGTGCGCGTCTCGACCGTCGACGAGCTGGAGCGGACCCTCGGCCGCCTCCGCCGCATCCCCGGCGTCGGTCGGACGAACACGACCGTGGTGCTTTCGACGCGCTTCGAGGGGCGTCCGAACAACGCAGGCCTGCAGCGGGACCGGGCGGGCGGCGCGTAGCCTGCCTTGGTGTGAGCGACGAGAAGGCCCCGCAGCTGGCCCGTGACCTGACGCTGTACCTGCTGGCGCGGTTCGTGCTGGTCGCGGTGATCGCGTGGGTGCTGTCCCTGGTCGGTGTGCCGCTGCTGGTCGCCCTCCTCGTCGGCCTGGTCGTCGGGCTGCCGCTGGGCCTCCTGCTGTTCCGCCCGCTGAACGCCCGCGTCACGGCCGGCCTGGCCAAGCGCAACGAGAACCGCGCCCGGGCCCGTGCCGACCTGCGAGCGCAGCTGCGCGGTGACGTCTCCGGTCAGCCGGAATGAGCCGCCTGCACGCCCGCAGCTGGGTCCGCGAGGCCGTCCGGATCATCGAGGCCGACGCGAACCGCAGCGCCGACACCCACCTGCACGTCTTCCCGCTGCCCCCGGAGTGGGGCATCGACCTGTACCTCAAGGACGAGTCCGTCCACCCGACCGGCTCGCTCAAGCACCGGCTCGCGCGGTCGCTGTTCCTGTACGGGCTCGTCAACGGCCAGATCGGGCCGGACACCGTGCTCGTCGAGGCCTCCAGCGGCTCGACGGCGGTGTCCGAGGCCTACTTCGCCCGCATGCTCGGGCTGCGCTTCATCACCGTCGTGCCGCGGCGCACGTCGAAGGAGAAGATCGCGCTCATCGAGTTCTACGGCGGTGAGTGCCACTACGTCGACCAGGCGCCGGCGATGTACCCCGAGGCGGAGCGGCTCGCGGCCGAGTGCGGCGGGCACTACCTCGACCAGTTCACCTACGCCGAGCGCGCGACGGACTGGCGCGGCAACAACAACATCGCCGAGTCGGTCTTCGCGCAGATGCGCTCGGAGCGCCACCCGGTGCCGGCCTGGATCGTGGTCGGCGCGGGCACCGGCGGCACGAGCGCGACCTTCGGCCGGTACGTCCGCTACAAGCGTCACACGACGAAGATCTGCGTGGTCGACCCGGAGAACTCGTCGTTCTTCGGGGCCTGGGAGACCGGGGCGCTCGACTACGCGACCGGCATGCCGTCGCGGATCGAAGGGATCGGCCGGCCGCGCTGCGAACCGTCGTTCGTGCCGGGTGTCATCGACGAGATGTTCCAGATCCCCGACGCGGGCTCCCTGGCGGCGATCCGGCTGCTGCGCGAGCGCACCGGGCACTGGGCGGGCGGCTCGACGGGCACGAACCTCTACGGCGCGTTCCGGCTCATCTCGCGCATGGTCGAGGACGGCCAGGCGGGCAGCGTCGTGACCCTGCTGTGCGACGGCGGCGAGCGGTACGCGCACACCTACTACAACGACGACTGGGTGGCGCAGCAGGGACTCGACCTGGCACCGCACACGGCGTTGTTCGAGGAGTTCCTGACGACGGGGAAGTTCGTCCCCGAGAACTGATCCTCTGTGGACGGTCGGGTACCTAGGGATTTCCCCGCACACCTAGGTTCTTCTCGTCATGGTGGCGTGCGCGCGCGAAGATCTACGGTGGCCGGGCGCCGACGAGGGGCGGCGGGTCCCCGGAGGTCGCCGTGTCCGCTGTTCCCGAACGTCCCGTGTCGAAGTGCCCGCTCGCGCACCGCTCCGCCGGTGCCGCGGGTGACGCCGGCGTGAGCATCGTCCCGATCCTGTCCCGTCCGGTCGGCCGCCGGACCGCGTTGCGCCGCACCGGCGTCGTCGCCGGGGCGATGGCCGCGCTCGGCACGCTCGACCTGGTCGCCGGCTTCGCCAGGGTGCCGGTGCGGATGGCCTGGGCCGCCGAGGACGTCGCCTTCCCCGACGTCCAGTTCGACCTCGGCCCGTTCATGCCGCCGGCGCAGACGCTCGACGGCGTCCCGGTCGGCATGCCGCCGATCCACACCACGTTCGTCACCGCGCGGCTGGGCCGGGCACCGTCCAAAGCGGACGCGGGCCGGATGGAAACCGTACTGCGCACCATCGAAGGCAACTACCCGTACGCGCCCGGCGGCGTCATGACGCACGTCGCCTACAGCGACACCTACTTCGCGCGGTTCCCCGCCGCGCTGGTGAACGCGAACATGCCGCGCACGCTGGCCGGGAACCAGCCGGTGCTGAAGCGGGCCGTCGCGAGCCCGACGGACGTCGCGCCCGGCGCGCACGCGCTCGAACTGCGGCGGCCCGAGTTCACCGTGCCGCTCGTGCTGGAGAACAACGACGTCCTGTTCACCATCCGCGGCGACGACTGGAGCTACGTGGCCGACGTCGTCGCGTGGCTGGGCGGCAGCGGCCGGCTCGTCGGCCGCCCGATCGCGTCACCGCGGTTCGACGCGGGCATGACGATCACGTCGTCGCGCGCGATGTTCGTGCAGATGGGGCTGCCGCGCTACCTCGCCGACGCCAACCGGCTGCCGTTCGCCTCCTTCGTCAACCCGTTCTCCCCGATGTGGATGGGGTTCGCCGACCAGCAGGTGGACGCGAGCGCGCCGCCGCAGGACGTCACCTTCGCAGGCGGCCACGGGATCCGGCTCACCACCGCGCAGCCGGGCGCGTACTTCGACAACGGGGCCGTGCAACACCTTTCGCACGTCCTGCTCGACCTCCAGCAGTTCTACGTGGACGGCCGCGAGCCGGAAGAGGACGTCGACCACCGCGAGAACTTCGACGAGCGGCTGCAGTACATGTTCCAGTCACCGGCACAGGTGCTCGAAGACCCGGCCGACCCGTTCCTCGACGGCGGCGGCCCGCGCAGCCTCGGCATGCGAGGCGCGGTGCTGCGGAACCTGTTCAACGGCCGCGACTACGCGCGCACCAGCGCCCAGCGGTTCGCCCGCATCGGGCACGTCTCGCAGCTGCACCGCACCGGCCGGACCGCCGAAGGGCGCCCGATCCACCTGCGGATCGACGGCCCCGGCTTCGACGCGATGGACACCCGGACCGGCCGGAACACGCCGAAGCTGCAGTTCTCCGGGTTCTTCCCGAGCGCGGACTTCTTCGCGGATCTCCGGCGCAGCCAGGCTTCCGTGGATCTGCTGGACGAATTCGACCTCGAGGAGGAGGACCACGGCCTGGAACGTTTCATCACGGCGACCCGGCGGCAGAACTACCTGATTCCCCCGCGGCGGCACCGCGCGTTCCCGCTCGTCGAGCTGACCTGAAAAGACAGTGCCCCCATTTGGTCCAGACCCTTTCGTGAGCGGGTGTGCGAAACTGTCGAACGGGCGATTCGCGAGGGGAACCGACCGGATCGAGGTGGGGCATGGCGACGAGGCCTGCCGTACGAGTCGTGGTGCAGCACGGCAACCGCCTGTTGCGTGAGCTGCTCGCGGAGAACCTGGCGCGTGTTCCCGGTGTGTCCGTCGTGGGGACCGTGCCGTCCCGGACCCGGCTGGCGGAAGTGTGCGCGGGCCGCACCCCGGACGTCGCCGTCTTCGAAGCGGGCCCAGAAGAGTGCGGCCCCTTGCCCGCTCCGGTCCGCCTGGTCGGCCTGGGCGACGGCGGACCCGGAGCGCGGCCGGCGGGGACGGACGCCGTCGTGCCGTACGGCAGCGGGCTCCGGGTGCTGCTCGACGTCATCAAGCGGGCCGGTGCCCCGGTCCGGACGCCGTCGCTGACCACCCGGGAACGGCAGGTGCTGTGCCTGATCTGCGCCGGCCACACCCCGCGGGAGGCCGCGGCGGTGCTGGGGATCAGCCCGCGGACCGTCGAGAACCACAAGCAGCAGATCTTCGCGAAGCTCGACGTCCACAGCCAGGCGCACGCCGTCGCCCACGCCGTCCGGCTCGGCCTGGTCGGGGCGCCCGCGGAGCTGCCGGGGCCGTACGCGCTGTCGCTGACGCGGCGGGAGCGCGAGATCCTGGCGGCCATCGGCTCCGGCCACACGACCCGCCAGACGGCGTCGGAGCTGGGGATTTCGGCGCGGACGGTGGAGAACCTGCAGGGCGCGTTGTTCCGCAAGCTGCGGGTCCACACGCGCACCGCGGCCCTCGTCGCCGCCCGCGACCTGCGGCTGATCGAGGTCTGACGCGTCAGAAGCTCAGCGCCACCGCGGCCAGCACCGCCCAGGCCAGCATCGCCAGGCCCGTGTCCCGCAACGCCGGGATCAGCTCGCGCCCGTGGGCGCCGCCGCCGACCGCGCGGACCGACTTCAGCAGCATCGGCGCCGTCAGCAGGGTGATCAGCAGCAGGGGGTGGAAGATCCCCAGGACGATGCCGAGCACGTACGGCGCCGCGATCAGCGCCAGGTACAGCCGCCGCGTCCCACCGTCGCCGAGACGCGTCGCGAGCGTGCGCTTGCCGGACTCGACGTCGGTCGGGATGTCACGCAGGTTGTTGGCTGTCAGGACCGCCGTCGAGAAGCTGCCGACTGCGACCGCGCACGCCAGCGCCGCCCAGCTGACCCGACCGGCTTGGACGTAGACCGTGCCCAGGACGCCGGCCAGCCCGAAGAACACGAACACGGCGATCTCGCCGAAACCGTAGTAGCCGTAGGGCTTCTTGCCGCCCGTGTAGAACCACGCGCCGAGGATGCACAGCGCGCCCATCGCCAGTAGCCACCACTGGCCGCTCAGCGCGACGAGCAGCAGGCCGAGGACACCGGCCAGGCCCAGCGCGACGAGCGCCGCCGTCAGCACGGCCTTCGGCGCGGCGACCCCGGACCCGACCAGCCGCAACGGCCCGACGCGGTTTTCGTCCGTGCCGCGGATGCCGTCGGAGTAGTCGTTGGCGTAGTTGACGCCGACGATCAGCGAGAGGGACACGAGCAGCGCCAAAGCCGAGCGCCACCACGAGAACGCGTCCAGCGCGATCGCCGCGCCGACGCCCGCCACCACCGGCGCCACCGCGTTCGGCAGCGTCCGGGGCCGGGCCCCCTCGATCCACTCGCTCAAGCTCGCCATGGCGCCATTCAACGCCATGTCGATCAAAGCCCGGCGAGAGCCCGTGAAGTCAGTCCGTGGTCGGCAGCTGCCAGGTGAGCGTGCCGCTGTTGGGATCCGCGGCGGGCGGATCGGCCAGTGCGGCGCCCACGGGAAGCAGGAGCCCCAGTGTGACGGCGGTCCCGACGAGGGCCGTTCTCATCCAGCGCGTCATGGTGAGTAGCCAAGCGGGTGCACGCCGTACATGTCAACGAAGTGCCGCCATTCAGCCGCCCAAACCCGACTGAAGTCGCGCCTTCACCGCCGCGCGGTCGATCTTGCCCGGGCCGCGAAGGGGCAGCTCAGTGCCGTATTCGACGCGTTTCGGCGTGGCCGCCGCGCCCAGTTCGGCCCGGACCGCGGCGCGCAGTTCGTCCGCTTCACGAGGTTCACCCTCCGGGACGACCAGCGCCACCACGGCCTCGCCCCACTCCGGGTCCGGCAGTCCGACGACGCAGGCGTCGCGCACGCCCGGCTGGGCGCCGAGGCACCGCTCGATCGCGTTCGCCGACACCTTCACGCCACCAGTGTTGATCATGTCGTCCGCGCGGCCGAGGACCTCGATCCGGCCGTCGTCGTGACGAACCCCACGGTCGGACGTCGTGAACCAGCCGCCGTCGAACGACTCCGCGGTGAGGTCGGGCCGCAGGCGGTAGCCGTGCGCGAGGACGTCGCCCGCGATCCGGATCCGGCCGCCGTCGAGGTCGACGCGGACACCGTCGAGGGGGAAGCCGTCGTAGACGCAGCCGCTGGCCGTCTCGCTCATCCCGTACGCGGGCACGATCCGGACGCCGGCGTCGGCCGCGCGCTCGCGCAGGGCCGCCGACGTCGCGGCCGCGCCGACCACGATCGCGTCGAACGCCTTCGCCGCGGCCAGCCCGGCGCCGCCGTCGTCGAGGAGCCGGACCAGCTGGGTCGGCACGAGCGCCGTGTACCGCGGCCCGCCATCGAGGTGCGCCGCCGCGGCCGCGAAGTCGTCCGGCCGGAAGCCCTGGCCGGTGAGCAACACCGGTGTCGTGCCGGCCAGCAGCGACCGGACCAGCACCTGCAGACCGCCGATGTAGTGCGCCGGAGTGGCCAGCAGCCAGTGGCCGGGGCCGCCGAGCCGCGCGTGCGTGGCCTCGGCGGACGCGACCAGCGCGCGGGCCGAGAGCAGCACACCCTTGGGCGCGCCGGTCGAGCCCGACGTGGCGATGACCACGGCGGTGTCCGCTTCGGCGGGCTCGCCCGGCCTCATGGCGTCACGCAGCGCGGGGTCGGTGAAGGGCAGCACGGCCGGGCCGCCGCCGAGCGCGTCGGCGATGGCCGTGGTGAGGGCTTCGAGCGACTCCGGAGAGCCGTCGAGCTCGATCGGGAGCAGCTCAGTAGTAATAGGGGACGTCCTTGAAGTCGGGGTCGCGCTTCTGCAGGAAGGCGTCACGGCCTTCGACGGCTTCGTCCTGCATGTACGCCAGCCGGGTGGTCTCGCCGGCGAACAGCTGCTGGCCGACCAGGCCGTCATCGGTGAGGTTGAACGCGTACTTGAGCATCCGCTGCGCCGTCGGCGACTTGCCGGCGATCGTCCACGCCCAGCTCAGGGCCTCTTTTTCGAGGTCGGCGTGCGGGACGACCGCGTTCACCGCGCCCATCTGGTGCATCTGCTCGGCGGAGTACTCCCGGCCGAGGAAGAAGATCTCCCGGGCGAACTTCTGGCCGACCATCTTCGCCAGGTAGGCCGAGCCGTAGCCGCCGTCGAACGAGCCGACGTCGGCGTCGGTCTGCTTGAATTTGGCGTGCTCGGCCGAGGCGAGCGTGAGATCGCACACGACGTGCAGGGAGTGCCCGCCGCCCGCGGCCCAGCCCGGCACGACCGCGATCACCGGTTTCGGCAGGAACCGGATCAGCCGCTGGACCTCGAGGATGTGCAGCCGGCCGGCCCGCGCGGGGTCCACCGTGTCGGAGGTCTCGCCGCTCGCGTACTGATACCCGGAGCGTCCGCGAATACGCTGGTCACCGCCGGAGCAGAACGCCCACCCGCCGTCCTTGGGCGAGGGGCCGTTGCCGGTGAGCAGGACACAGCCGACGTCGGAGCTCATCCGGGCGTGGTCGAGGGCCCGGTAGAGCTCGTCGACGGTGTGCGGGCGGAAGGCGTTGCGAACCTCCGGGCGGTCGAACGCGATGCGCACCACGCGTTTGCCGCCGCGGCTCTCAGCGGAGCGGTGGTAGGTGATGTCGGTGAAGGCGAAACCTTCGACCTCGGTCCACGCGGCGGGGTCGAACAGCTCGGAAACTCGGGCGTCATCCACGTTTGGGAGAATAGAACCTGTGGACACAAGTGATCTGTTCGGAGCCTGCCGGTGAACCCTTCCACCGCGCAGGCCAGGGTCATCGTCGACGAACTCGTCCGCAACACCGTTTCGCACGTCGTCCTCTGCCCGGGCTCCCGCAACGCGCCGCTGTCGATCGCGCTGTATGACGCGGCGGCCGCCGGGAAGCTCCGGCTGCACGTCCGCATCGACGAGCGCGGGGCCGCCTTCCTCGCCCTCGGCATCGCCGCGCGCACCGGCCGCCCGGTGGCCGTGCTCTGCACGTCCGGCACCGCGGCCGCGAACTTCCACCCGGCCGTGCTGGAGGCCGACCGCGCCGGCGTCCCGCTGATCGTGCTGACCGCCGACCGGCCGCCCGAGCTGCGGGCCGCGGGTGCGTCGCAGGTCATCGACCAGCACCGGCTGTTCGGCAACGCCGCCCGCTACTTCGACGAGCTGGCCGTCGCCGAGCGGCGGGCCGGCCAGAACTCGTACTGGCGCAGCCAGATCTGCCGGGCGTGGAACGCCGCCTACGGCGAGTGGCGCTGCGGCCCGGTGCACCTGAACATCCCGTTCCGCGAGCCGCTCGTCCCGGACTTGGACGACGACGGCGAGTGGTACGAGTCCCTGGACGGCCGTCCCGACGGGTCCCGCTGGACCGAGCTGCCGGACTTCGGCGCGCTGCCGTCGTTCGTGGTGCCCTCGGCGCGTCACGGCCTGGTGATCGCGTGCGACACCGGCGTCCAGGCGGCCAGCGAGTGGGCCGAGCAGCACGGCTGGCCGGTGGTGTCGGAGACGGGCGGGCTGGGTCTGTCCGGCGGCACGGCGATCTCGTCCGGCGCGTGGCTGCTGGGCGTCGAGGAGTTCATCGCGAAGCACAAGCCGGAGCAGGTGCTCTGTCTCGGCCGGCCGACGGTGTTCCGGCAGATCCAGAAGGTGATTTCGGACCCGTCGATCGAGGTCCTGCTGGTGCGCCCGGACTCGGACTGGCCGGCGCCCGCACACAACGTCCGCCAGGTCGGGCAGTGGTTCGACGAGCCGACCAAGCCGGCCGACCCGGAGTGGCTGGCGAGCTGGCGCCGCGCCGACGCGGCGGCGTCCGCGGCGGTTTCGGCGGTGCTGGACGCGGAGCCGTGGCCGTCGGGGCTGCGAGTGGCGTCCGAGCTGGTGGACGCACTGCCGGCCGACTCGCTGCTGGTGGTGGGCTCCTCCAACCCGACGCGCGACGTGGCGCTGGCGGGACGGCTGCGCCCGGACGTCCTGGTGCACCGCAACCGCGGGGTGGCGGGCATCGACGGAACGGTCTCGACGGCGATCGGCGCGGCGTACGTCCACCGCGGGCCGTCGTACGCGTTGCTGGGTGATCTGACGTTCCTGCACGACGCGTCGGGGTTGCTGACGGGCCCGGCGGAGCAGCGCCCGGACCTGACGATCGTGGTGTGCAACGACGACGGCGGCGGGATCTTTTCCCTGCTGGAGCAGGGCGCCCCGGAGCACTCGGCGAGCTTCGAGCGGGTGTTCGGGACACCGCACGGCGCGGACTTGGGCGCGTTGTGCGCGGGGTACCGGGTGCCGCACGTGGTGGCGGAGACGCTGACGGAGTTCCGCGCGGCTTTGCGTCCGGCGCCGGGGTTGCGGGTGGTGGAGGTGCGGGTGGACCGATCGCGGCACCGGGACCTGCACGGCCGGCTTCGGGCGGCGGTGTCGGGCGCGGTTTCGGCCGGTTGATCGGGACAAACCGGCACGTCAAGCGGTTTCCGATCTTGATCCCAGTAGGCAAGAACCTTCCTTTGGCTGTACCTGGCACCTCCTTGGCTGGCTACGTTCGACCGCGCTGAACCTCACCCGTTGGAGGGATTCGAATGCGTGCAAGAACTCGCACCGGCCTCGGTGTGCTCGCGGCCGGGGTCGCCTCGGTGCTGCTCGCCGGTACCGCCAGTGCGGCCCCGACGCCCGGTGCTCCCGGTGTCGGTGACTCGTACTACCCGAACGCCGGCAACGGCGGGACGGACGTGCTGCACTACGACATCCGCCTGACCTACCAGCCCGCGACCGACGTGCTCGCCGGCACCACCACGCTGCTGCTCACCGCCACGCAGGACCTGTCGCGGTTCGACCTGGACTTCGCGCTCAAGGCGTCGAGCGTGCTGGTGAACAACCGGCCGGCCCAGTTCGCCAACCAGACCGGCAACGGCGAGCTCGTCATCACGCCGGCGCAGCCGCTGCTCAAGGGCCAGACGGCGACCGTCGTCGTCGCCTACTCCGACACCCCGTCCACCGAGAAGGTCGACGGCATCAACGCCTGGAAGAAGGGCTCCTTCGGCGCGCTCGGCATCGACGAGCCGCAGAGCTCCGCCTGGTGGTTCCCGGCCAACGACCACCCGACCGACAAGGCGACCTACGACGTCTCCATCGAGGCGCCGGACGACAACGTCGCCGTCTCCAACGGCACGCTCGTGCGGACGACGAAGAGCCGCGCCGGCTGGACGCGCTGGCAGTGGCGCAGCACGAAGCAGCAGGCCACCTACCTGACGTCGTTCATCGTCGGCAAGTACGAGCTGAACCAGTCGACCACCCCGGACGGCAAGCCGTTCATCACGGCGTACGGCTCCGACCTCGGCGACTCGCTGTACGCGGCCAAAGCCAGCGTCGAGCGCACGCCGGAGATCGACGCGTTCCTCGCGACGAAGTTCGGGCCGTTCCCGTTCGAGGCCGAGGGCGGCGTCGTGACCAGCGGCATCACCTTCTCGCTGGAGAACCAGACCCGGCCGACCTACGGTGCTCGCAACTTCCGCGCGGGCTCCAACACGACGCTGATCGCGCACGAGAACGCCCACCAGTGGTTCGGCGACAACGTCTCGCTCGGCCGCTGGAGCGACATCTGGCTGAACGAGGGCTTCGCGTCCTACGCCGAGTGGCTGTGGTCGGAGCACGAGGGCGAGGGCACGGTCGCCGAGCTCGCGCAGTACACCTACGACTCCAACCCGGCCGACGGTGACCTGTGGAAGCTCGTCCCGGCCGACCCGGGCGCGGACAACCAGTTCGACAACGCCGTGTACGACCGCGGCGCGCTGACGCTGCAGGCCCTGCGGACGGCTGTCGGCGACGACGCGTTCTTCAAGATCCTGCAGGCCTGGCAGGTCCAGAAGGGCGGCAAGGACGGCCGGATCCAGGAGTTCATCGCGCTGGCCGAGAAGGTTTCGGGCAAGCCGCTGTACGACCTGTTCCAGACCTGGCTGTACACGGCGGGCAAGCCGGCGGTCGGCCCGAACGGCGCGTCGCCGGCGGCGTTCACCGCGCGGGCGGCCTCGGTGAAGCCGAAGTCGTTCGACCAGATCCAGGCGAACCACCGGAATCTCGCCGCGGAACACACGCACTGAGCGAGACCGCTACGCTCGCCGCGTGAGCACGAGAGGTGAGCGGGTGAGGCGCGTCGGGTGGTGGACCGCCCTCGGCGTCGCCTCGCTCCTCACCGTGATGTGCGTGTGCCTCCTGTTCGCGGCGATCCGCAACGACGGCGCGATCGCGGCCCAGCTCGGCACGGCGAACGCGACGGTGGACTCGGTGGCGTTCGACCGCACGATCATCCACTTCGAGACCCCGGACGGCATCGTCCACAGCCCGGCGAACGGCGTCCTCTACCCGGACGGCCTGGCGGCGGGCCAGCTGGTCCGCATCGAGTACGACGCTTCGGACCCGGAGCTGGCCCGGGTGGCCGGCCGGTCGGCCGCGTTGACGCTGCTGCCGCTGGGGAGTTTCGTGTTCTTCACGTGGCTGGTGGCGGGTCCGCTGCTGTGGTGGATCCGGCGGCTGAACAAGCGGGCTACCGCGCCTGCCACCGCTTCCGTGTGATCTCGTACTCGACTTCGCCCTGCTCGGCCCCGTCGATCGGGTCGTCGTAGTCCACGGCCGAGGTGAACTGCCTCGCGAACGTGAGCCCGGCCGAGGTCATCGTCGCGCGGGACGGGGTGTTGACCGCCATCGTCTGCGCGAAGACGCGGTCCAGGCCCAGCACCTCGAACCCGTACCGGATCAGCTCGAGTGAGCCTTCGCGGGCGTAGCCCTGCCGCCAGTGCCGTCGCAGCAGCCGGTAGCCGAGCTCGGCTTCGCCTTCGACGTCCGGCTGGTCCGGGCCGTGCGGCGGGCGCAGGATCCACCAGCCGACGAAGTCCTCGCCGGCGAAGCCCATCCAGAAGCCGAACCCGGGCGCGACGGCGATCCGGCGGAGGTGTGCGCGTTCGACCTCGGCCCGGGTCGCGGCGCGGCCGGTGAGGTAGCGCATGACCTCGGGGTCGGAGTCCAGCTCGTACTCCAGCTCGAGGTGCTCGTCGGCGAGGGGCACGAGCGTGAGCCGCGGCGTGTGCAGCGTGGGCATGCCCCGATCCTCACAGCGCGCGCAACCCGATTAGCCCGCGTGCGCCGTCTCCTGCCACCACCCCAGGACCTCGTCCGCCACCCCCGGCGCCGCGACCAGCAGGCCGTCCGTCGGCAACGCCGTGTCGTCCCCATGCCGGTCCAGAACCACCGCTCCCGCCTCGATCGCCATCGCCACCGATCCGGCCACGTCCCACTCGTGGTAGCTGTGCAGCACCGCCGCCGCCGCGTGCCCCAGCGCCACCTGGGCGATCGACAACGCTGCCGAGCCCAGCACCCGCACCCCCGTGTGCGCCGCCGCCGCGCGCTCGATGAAGCCGCCCATTCCCGGCCACGGTCCCTTGCGAGCGAACTCCGTGCAGACCAGCGCGCCCGCCGTCACGCAGCGGTCCGTCAGCCGGACCGGCTTGCCGTTCGCGCGGGCCCCTCGTCCGCGCGCGGCCGCGTAGATCTGGGCCCGGTACGGGTCCGCCACCACGCCCACCACCGGTCCGGCCGCGTCGACCAGCGCCAGGCTGTACGCGCACCACGGCACCCCCGCCACGTAGTTCGCCGTGCCGTCCACCGAGTCGACCACCCAGCGGTACTCGGCGACGTCCGCGCCGTGGTCCGCGCCGAACTCGTGGCCGACCACCGGGATGCCCGGGAACTCCGCGGTCAGCACGCGCCGGGTGTGCCGCTCGAGGATCCGGTCGGTGTCGGTGACCCAGTCGAACGGCGAGTCCAGCGTCGAGGGGTGGGCGCCGCGGCCGGCGGTCGCGGTGATCACGTCGGTGGCGTCGTTGGCCAGCCGTCCGGCCACTTCGAGCGCCCTCGACAGCAGGCCGGGCTCGACGGGCCGCGGCGGCCGGGAGGACAAGAGGGTCATGCCTGCTTAGTCTGGGCCCCGCTGGTTTCCGGGACACGACCTTGAGATGACATGTCGTGGCCGATCTGTTCCGGCAGCGTTGGCCGCAGTGTCACGCCGCCGCCAGGATCGGGTGCGATCGTCCAAGGCGTGCGAGTCGCCATAGTCACCGAAAGTTTCCTGCCCCAGGTGAACGGCGTGACCAACTCCGTCCTGCGGGTCGTCGAGCACCTGCGCGAACGCGCGCACGACGTGCTGATCATCGCCCCCGGGCCCGGCCCGGACTCCTACCGCGGCGCCCCGGTCGTCCGGATCCCCGCGCTCGACTTCCCCGGGGTCAACTCCCTCCCGATCGGCGTGCCGACGCGCACGGTGCTCAACGCGCTCGCCGCGTTCGGCCCGGACGTCGTGCACCTGGCCTCGCCGTTCGTGGTCGGCGCGCGCGGGCTGGCCGCCGCGCGCCGGCTGCGCGTCCCGTCGATCGCCGTCTACCAGACCGACATCGCCGGGTTCGCCGCCGCGTACGGCTTCGGCATCGCCGCGCGGGCCGCGTGGCGCTGGGTGCGGCGGCTGCATTCGCGGGCCGACCGGACGCTGGCGCCGTCCAGCGACGCGGTCGAGCAGCTGGAGCTGCACGGCGTCCCGCGGGTGCACCGCTGGGCGCGGGGCGTCGACATCGAGCGGTTCTCCCCGGACCACGCCGACCCGGCGCTGCGGGCCGAGCTGGCGCCGAACGGCGAGCTGCTCGTCGGGTTCGTCGGACGGCTGGCGCCCGAGAAGGAGGTCGACCGGCTGGCCGCGCTCGCCGGGATGCCGGGGATCCGCGTGGTCGTCGTCGGCGACGGCCCGGAACTCGGAAACCTCAAGGAGCAGCTGCCGGGCGCCGCCTTCCTCGGCGCGAAGTACGGCGACGAGCTCTCGAAGGCGTACGCGAGCTTCGACGTCTTCGTCCACACAGGTCCGCACGAGACGTTCTGCCAGGCGGTGCAGGAGGCGATGGCGTCCGGCCTGCCGGTGCTCGCGCCGGACGCGGGCGGCCCGAAGGACCTCGTCCTGCCCGGCCGCACCGGCTACCTGCTGCCCGCGGACCGCGAGGCGTTCGGCCCGGCGCTCGTCGAGAAGGTCGGCGCCCTGCGTGATCCCGCGCTGCGGGCGAGGCTCGGAGAGAAGGCTCGCAAGGTGGTGCTGGGCCGCACCTGGCCGGCCGTCTGCCGCGAGCTGATGGGGCACTACGAAGCCGTGCAGGGCCGGGCCGCCCGCGCGGCCTGACATGCACATCGTCCAGCTCGCGAACTTCTACGGGCCGCGCTCGGGCGGGCTCCGCACGGCGCTGCACCACCTCGGCGCGGGGTACGTCGCGAGCGGGCACGAGGTCACGCTCGTCGTGCCCGGCACGCGGTACGCCGACGAGGTCCTGCCGACCGGCGTGCGCCGGTTCTCCCTGCCCGCGCCGAAGATCCCCGGCACCGGCGGCTACCGCGCCGTCGACCCGCACCGCGTCCGCGCGGTCCTGCGCGGACTCGAACCCGACCGGCTGGAGGTGTCGGACCGGCTGACGCTGCGGGGGATGGGCGGCTGGGCGCGACGGCACGGCGTCCCGAGCACGGTCATTTCGCACGAGCGCCTCGACCGGCTGCTGGAGCAGTTCCTGCTGCCCGAGCCGGTGGCGCGCCGCGTCGCCGACGTCGCGAACCGGCGGATGGCCGCGAGCTACGACACGGTCGTCTGCACGACGGCGTTCGCGCGCGCGGAGTTCGACCGGATCGAGGCGCCGAACGTCCACCGCGTGCCGCTCGGGGTCGACCTGGCGACGTTCCGGCCCGCCATGCGCGACGCCGGCTGGCGCACCGATCTCGCCGGGGGAGCGGACGCGCTGCTCGTCCATTGTGGACGCTTGTCGCCGGAGAAGCACGTGGAACGCAGTGTGGACACGGTGGCGGAGCTGACGGAGGCGGGCGCGCGGGTCCGGCTGGTCGTCGCCGGGGACGGCCCGCGACGGCGGGCCCTGGAGCGCCGGGCGCGCGGCCTGCCGGTGACGTTCCTGGGGTTCCTGTCCGGCCGCGGCGACGTCGCGAAGCTGCTGGCCAGCGCGGACGTCTCCCTGGCGCCCGGCCCGCACGAGACGTTCGGGCTCGCCGCCCTGGAAGCGCTGGCGTCCGGGACGCCGGTGGTGGTGTCGGCCTCGTCGGCGCTGCGGGAGATCGTCCGGCCGGGCTGCGGCGCGGCGGTGGACGACCACGCACCGGCGTTCGCGACGGCGGTGAAGAACCTCCTCGAAAGCCCAGAAGACCTGCGCCGCGCGGCTGCCCGGGCGCGGGCGGAGGAGTTCACGTGGCCCGCCGCGGTGGCCGGGATGCTGGCCGCCTTCCGCTGACCCGCCGGCAGTGGGGGGGGGGGGGGGGGAAGGGGCGGGGGCGGCCGAGGGGAGAGGGGGTCGCGGGGGAGGGGCGGGCTGGGGGGGGGGGAGGGGGAGGGGGGGGGGGGGGGGGGGGTGGGGGTGGTTGGCGCCGCGCGGGGGGGGGGGGGGGCCGGGGCCGGGGGGGGCCGGGCGGGGGGGCCCGGCCCCCCCCCCCCCCCCCCCCCCACCCCTCTCAGTTGACGTACCACTCCATCCGGACCGCGTCCGGTGAAAGAGTCCGCAGTTCCGCGCACACCTCGTGGTCCACCAGGAGCCCGGTGCGGCGGCAGAACCGGGGGACCCGGGTGATCTCGCTCTGCGGCGCGGGCGTGAAGTTCCGGGCGACGAGGTGGTCGCGCAGCACCTCGGGGGCGCGGTCACCGGTGGCTTCCAGGACCCGCCAGCAGCCGCCGGAACCGCAGTCGATGTCCCCGGCGGCCCACAGCCCGGCCGGTACGGGCAGGATCCCTTCGTCGCCGGGCGCGGCCTCCAGGCCGGCGATCCACGCAACGCCGGTGGCGGCGAACCCGGCGAGCACCATCGCCAGGAGCCACCCGTACCCCCGGCGCGCGCCGACAGCGCACACCACTGCCGCCAGCGTCGGGTGGACCCAGTAGATCTCGCGCACCGCCGGGACCCAGGGGCCGGCCAGGCTCAGCGCGCCCGGCAGGACGAACCACGCCAGCAGCGCCAGCAGCACCACGCCGACGATCAGCCCGGACCGGCGTGACGGCGCCAGCCCACTCCAGGCCAGGATCGGGACCAGGCCGAACAGCCCGGCGAACGGGCTCGCCGAGAAGCTCGCCACGACCATCGCCGCCACCGCGAGAGCGACGCGCCACCAGTGGGTCTTGACTCTTTCGGGGGTCAGCACCCGGCCATTCTCCCGGACACCCGGAATGCGGCAGACTGCCGATCATGACGATCGCGGTGATGGTGGTGGACGACCAGCAGGTCGTGCGCGAAGGCCTGGTCGCGCTGCTGGGGCTCCTCGACGACGTCGAGGTCGTCGGCTCGGCGGCCGATGGCGCTCAGGCGCTCGAACTGGCCGGGACGCTCGACGGCCTCGACGTCGTGCTGATGGACCTCAACATGCCGGTCCTGGCCGGAGCCGAGGCGACCCGGCGGCTCACGCGAGAACACCCGGACGTCGCCGTCCTCGTCCTCACGACCTATTCGGACGACGCGTCGATCGCCGTGGCGCTCGCCGCGGGGGCGAAGGGCTACCTGACGAAGGACGCGGGCCGGCACGAAATCGGCGCCGCGCTGCGGGCCGTTGTCGCCGGGCAGCTGACCTTCGGGGCGGACGTGTCGCGTCAGGTCGCCGGGGCACTGTCCGGTGCCGCGAAACCCAAGCCGCGCAAGGAAAGCCTCCCGGACGGGCTCACCGCGCGCGAAGCCGAGGTGCTCGGGTGGATCGCCGCCGGGAAGAGCAACGGCGAGATCGCGGCCGAGCTGTTCATCGGCGAGACGACGGTGAAGACGCACATCAACAACGCGTTCGCCAAGATCGGGGCCCGCAACCGGATCGAGGCCATGCGCTACGCCGTGCGGCACGGCCTCGACCACGACTGACCGGTCACGATTTGCGGCGCTCTTCGATGTATTCGAGCGCTTTGCTCCCGGCCTGCTTCGCCTGGTCGTACCGGCCCGCTTTCTTGAGCGCGAACACGACCACGCCGAGCAGCAGGATCAGCAGGAAGATCCCGCCGCCGATGATGGCGAAACGGAGCAGCATGAAACCGAGTACTTCACCCATGGCGAATTTCCCTCCGGACGGCGGCGCCGCTTTTCGCGACGCCCGACCGGAAGGAAACTAACGCCGGAACCGGGTGGAGCAGGACCTCCGCGGGGTGGAGATCCGGGTGGAGGCGCGGCCGCGGGTCACTCGGCGACTCTGGTGCGGCCGCACCAGGCGAACACCGGCACGTGGTCACCGCCGCTGGTCGTCGTGAACTCGCCCTCGTGGGAGAAGTGCTCGTAGCCGGCGCCGAAGCTGACCTTCGCGACGTCTCCGATACTGCCGACCGTCCAGTCGCGGTGCTGCTCGGTCAGCTCGGCCGGACCACCGGAAAGCGCAACTTTGATGTTCGTCATGATTCATCTCCGTGGGTTCGTCTACGCGGAGGAAAGACCGAAAATGTGGCCTTCGTCTCTCGACGATGCCTGACGGACGTTCGTCGTGTCAATATGTGCGGTTCTGTGCGAAATTGGCCCGGAATAGGGGTTGACTAATTCACTTCGCGGCTCAGCCGGTGGATGCGCAGGGCCAGGTGGACGTCCAGCGCGCGGTCGCCCTCCTGCCAGTCTTCGCCGAGCAACGCGGTGATGCGGTCCAGACGCTGGTAGAGCGTGTTCGGGTGGATCGTCAGCTCCTCGGCCGCCGTGGCCTTGCGGCGCCCGCCGCGCAGGAAGACCTCCGCCGTGTGGACGAGGTCCGTGCCGCGCTCTTCGTCGTGGGCCAGCAGCGGGGAGAGGGTCCGGGCGACGTACGCGCCGGCCTCCGCGCGGCCGGCCTGGCTGAGCAGGTAGCGGTACGGGCCGAGATCGGCGGGCGACGCCGTGGCCCCGGTGCGGCCCAGTGCTTCCAGGACCCGCACGCACGCGACCGCGTCGTCGTACGCGTCGGCCAGCGCGGTCGCGCCGGTCGCCGGGCCGGCGAGGCCGGTCGTGCCCAGCGACCAGGACCGGACCGTCGCCTCGTCCGCGCGGACCAAGGCGACCACGCGACCGTCCACTCTGGACGAAAGCGGGGCGAGGTTCCGCAACCGCTGGTCTTCGCTCACCACGACCAGGTGCGGGCGCCGCAGGTCGCGGGCGTACGCGGGGACCTCGCGGACCCGGCGGGTCACCAGGTGTTCCACCAGCTCCTCGGTCGTCCGGCGTTCGGCCCGCTCGACCGACGCCACCAGTGCGACGGTCATCGCCGAGCGCTCCAGCAACCGGACGTCCGCCTCGTCGAGCGGCGCGTCGGGAACCACTTGCAGCGCCCCGAAATACGTGTTCGCCGAGGCGACCGGCACAGTGACCGCCCGCTCGGTCACCTGAGTCCGCCGGACGCCGGCGAACAGCGCCGACGGCTTGCCTTCGAGCCCGGCATCGACGAGCGAACCGTCGCGGGCCGCGGCGCGGACCTCGTCGTGCTCGTCCGCGACCAGGACCAGGCCCGGCACCAGCTCCGACAGCGGGACCACGACGTCTTCGGGCGCGCCGCCGTGCAGGGCGACCTCCGAGAGCCGGTCGTGCAGCCGGACGGCGCGTTCCAGCCGGCCGTTCGCCGCCGCCAGCGCCGTGACCAGCTTGGCGTTCTCGATGGCGATCGCGGCGAACGACCCCAGCGACGTCAGCAGCGACGACTCCGCCGCGGTGAACCGGCGCACCGCGCGCTGCGACACCATCAGCACGCCGGCCACCTTGCCCCGCAAGCGCAACGGCACGCCGAGGATCGTGCGCAGGCCCTCGTCCTCGGCGACGCGGTCGACCTCGCCGAGGTGCGTCAACCGGGCGTCGCCGAGGTAGTCGGCGCTCTGCACCGGTTCGCCGGTGTCCGCCACCTGTCCGGCCAGCCCGCCGTGCGGCGGCAGCACGACCCCGCGCAGCCGCGGGCCCAGTGAGCCGTCGGTGACCCGGATGACGAGCGAGCCGTCCGGCTCGGCCAGCGCGAGGTAGGCGACGTCGACGCCGAGCAGGCGCCGCGCGTGGTCGACGACCTCCTGCACCAGCGCGTCGAGGTCGTGGACCGCCGACAGGCGCAGGACGAGGTCGTAGAGCTCGCGCTGGGCGTCCATCAGCCCAGGTGGGCCGTGGTGCCCTCGGCCCAGCCGGGGTCGCCGGTGGCGGCGAACCGCACCCATGCGGCGTTGACCTCGCGGGCCAGCTCCGCCGGTGGCCGGTCGCCGACGAGGCCGGCCGACTCGTCGAGGGAGTCGAACACGAACGGCAGCTCCATGCCGTGGCACGCGCCGAGCGTCGGCGCCCGCCACTCGAACTCGTACCGGAAGGAGCGGCCCTGGTGGCCCGCCACGAGCTCCTTGACGCCGTCGCGGAAGACGAGGTCGGTCATGGCCTCGACGAACACCTCGCCCGCCTTCCGGCCGTCGCCCAGGCCGTAGCTCTCGAGCACGCCCGCCGCGTCCGGGTGCGACGCCGACAGCATGGCCACGGCCTGCTCGTCGGTCAGCACGTCCGCCAGCCCGGTCGGGCCGAAGTAGAGCAGCATCTCCTCGCGGCACGTCCCGGCGATGAGGTCGACGTCGGAGCCCGCGCCGTTGCGGATCGCCTCGCCCGGGTGCTCGGGCAGGACGTCGTCGCCGACCAGCGGGAGGAACGGGCTGAGGCCGAAACTGCGGTCCCGGCCGTCCGCGTCACGCAGATCGGGCCCGCCGCCGGGCTTGAGGAGGGCGTCCTGGGCGTCGAGCAGCTGCTCGGTGGAGAGCTTCCGGAACGCTTCGGCGGTGGGTTCGACGCCGAGCCCGTCGGCGACCGCCTGCGTCACCCGCTCCAGCTCGGCCCGGCCGCGCACCATGTTCGCGTGTCCGCTTTGGACGATCGCGCGCCGGAAGAGCCCGGCCGAAAGCGGTGAACCGAGCAGGCAGGCGACGCTGATCGCGCCCGCGGACTCGCCGAAGAGCGTGACGTTGGCGGGGTCGCCGCCGAACGCGGCGATGTTCTCCCGGACCCAGTGCAGCGCGGCGAGCTGGTCGCGCAGGCCGAGGTTGGTCGCGCCGCCGTCGAGGGGCAGGAAGCCGTCGATGCCGAGGCGGTACTGCAGCGTCACCAGCACCGCGCCGGCGCGGGCGAACGCCGTGCCGTCGTAGACCGGGGCGGATCCGGTGCCGCCGATGAACGCGCCGCCGTGCACGAACACCAGCACCGGCAGGTTTTCGGCGCCCGGGTCCGGGGTCCAGACGTCGGCGGTGAGGTACTCCGGGCCTGGCCGGGGGCTGCCCACCAGCGGGGAAAGGTCGAGGCCCGGGATCGTCCGATGCCGTTGCGGCGCGGTGGGTCCGGGCTCGCGGGCGTCGCGCACGCCGTCCCAGGCGGGCGGCGGGACCGGCGCGGCGAACCGCAGCTCGCCTTCGGGCGCGGCGGCGTACGGGATGCCGCGGAACCGGACGCCGGTGGCGATCGGCTCGCCGCGGACCTCGCCGGCGGTGGTGCGGACGATCATGCGGGTGTCCCTTCGGGAAAGACCTTGCCGGGGTTGAGGATGTGGTGCGGGTCGAGGGCGTTCTTGACCGCGCGGTGCAGTTCGAGCACTTCGGGTCCGAGTTCGCGCGCGAGGCCGGGCTGCTTGAGCAGGCCGACGCCGTGTTCGCCGGTGACGGTCCCGCCGAGGTCGAGGGCGTCGGAGATGATGTCGTCGAAGGCCGCCTGGGCGTTCTTCCGGGCGGCCTCGTCGCCGGCCGGGGTGACCAGCAGCGGGTGCAGGTTGCCGTCGCCGATGTGCGCGACGTTGGCGATGTGGACGCCGTGGCGCTGCCCCGCCGCGTCGATGCGGGCGAGCATCTCGGGCACGGCCTGCGTCGGGACGCAGACGTCCTCGGTGAGCAGCGGGCCGAGCCGTTCCAGCGCGGGGTAGGCGAGGCGGCGGGCGGCGAACAGCGCGTCGGCCTCGGCCTGGTCGGTCGACTGCGCGGCCCACGTCGCCCCGGCCTGCTCGAAGCAGTCCAGGATCTCCGCGGCTTCGTGCTCGCCGAGGGCGCCGGGTGCGTCGGTGCGGGCGAGCAGGACGACGTTCGCGTCGGCGCTCAGGCCCATGTTCTTCCACTTGTCCACCGCGGCGAGGCAGTGCCGGTCGACGAGCTCCAGCGCCGAGGGCAGCACGCCCCGGGCCGCGACCGCCGCGGCGGCCTGCCCGGCGGCGACCGTCGTGTCGAAGTACCCGGCGACCGTGCGTTCCGCGGCGCGGGCCGGCCTGAGCCGCACGGTGACCTCGGTGATCACGCCGAGCGTGCCCTCCGACCCCACCATCAGCCCGGTCAGGTCGTAGCCGGCGACACCCTTGGCGGTGCGCCGGCCGAGCCGGACGAGCTCGCCGGTGCCGGTGACGACCTGCAGGCCCAGGACGTAGTCGCGGGTGACGCCGTACTTCACGCAGCAGACGCCGCCGGCGTTGGTGGCGACGTTGCCGCCGATAGTCGACCACGGCGAGCTGGCCGGGTCGGGCGGGTACCAGAGGCCGCGTTCGGCACAGGCGGCGCGCAGGTCGTCGTTGACGACCCCGGGCTCGACGACGGCGTACCGCTCCCGCTCGTCGATCTCCTTGATCGCGGTGAGCCGGTCGGTGACGAGCACGACGCACCCGCCGACGGCGTTCGCCCCGCCGGAGAGGCCGGTGCCGGCCCCGCGCGTGACGAGCGGGGTCCGGTGCTCCAAGCAGGCCTTGACCACGGTCTGGACCTCTTCGGCGGTGTGTGGCCGGACGACCACCGCGGGCTGCTCGTACGGCGCCCACTCGGCCTCGTCGTGGGCGAAGCCCGCTACGACGTCCGGGTCACGGACCAGCCGGTCCGCCGGCAGCCGGGCGGCCAGGTCGTCGATCAGCATCCGCGGGAACCTCCTCGTCACCGGGTTCCCACGCTAGGTCGGCGGCGCCGATCCGGCCATGGGGAGAATCTCCACCGGAGGCGGCAGTGGGTGTGCGTTCTACCCGCTGACCACCTTGCCGAGGACCTCGTTGAGGGCTTCGGTCGAGCTCGGGTGCGTGTAGATCGCGGTGCGCAGCTCGGTCGCGGTGACGTGGTGGCGGATGGCCAGCGCGACGGTGTTGACGATCTCCTGCGCGTCGATGCTGAGCAGGGCCGCGCCGAGGATCAGGTCGGTGTCGGCGTCGATGACGAACTTCATGACACCGCGCGTCTCCTCGACGGTGTAGGCCCGCGGCATGGCGACGATGTCGGCGACCTTTTCGCGTGCCACCTTGATGTTCAGGCCCAGCGTGCGGGCTTCGCGCTCGGTCAGGCCGACGGTCGCCAGCGGCGGGGTGATGAAGAGCGTGTGCGGCACGGCGACCCGGTCGCCCGTGGTGCGCTTGCCCTCGCCGAGCAGCTGGTCCAGCACGATCCGGGCGTCGTCGAGGGCCACGTAGGTGAACTGCGGGCCGCCGTTGACGTCGCCGACGGCGTAGATGTGCGGCTGGTTCGTGCGCAGGTGCTCGTCGACCTCGACGGCGCCGTTCGGCGTGGTCCGGACGCCGGCCGCGTCGAGCCGGAGACCGTCGGTGACGGGACGGCGGCCGGTGGCCGGGAGGAGGGCGCTCGCTTCGACCTCGTGCGTCTCGCCGTCTTTTTCGTAGACGACCTTCGCGACGGCGCCGCTGTCTTCGACCTTCGTGATCTTCGCGCCGGTGATGATCCGGATGCCGTCGCCCTCGAGGATTTCCCGGGCGGTCGCGGCGATGTCCTCGTCCTCGCGGGGCAGCAGCCGGTCGGCTCCTTCGAGGACGGTGACGTGCGTGCCGAAGTGCTGGTAGATCGCCGCGAACTCGAGCCCGAGGTAGCCGCCGCCGACGACGATCAGGCGTTCGGGCAGCGTCGCGGCCTGCGTCAGTTCGGTGCTGCTGACCAGGTGCTTGCTGGTGGCCAGGCCCGGGATCGGCGCGACGACCGGCGCGGAGCCGGTGCTGAGGATGATCGTCGGCGCGGTGACGGAGATGCGGTCGTCGCCTTCGCCGATGTCGACGGTGTGCGGGTCGGCGAAGCGGGCGGTGCCGGTGATGACGGTCGCGGTGTCCTTGCCGTCGAGGGAGGCGAAGTTGCCCGCGCGGAAGGCGCTGGTCAGGGCGCGGACGCCGGCGATCGAGTGGGCGAAGAACTCCTGCGCGTCGTCTTCCAGGCGGCGGGCGTTCGAGTAGTGGACGAGCATTTTGGTCGGCACGCAGCCGACGTTCGGGCAGGTACCGCCGTACATGTTCGCGGACTGCTCGACGAGGACGACGCGCTTGCCCGCGTCGCTGAGCGCGTGGGCGGCGGTCTTCCCGCCCTTGCCGAAGCCGATGACCAGGACGTCCGCGGTGAGCTTTTCCATGTGGTCGAGTGTGCGTCGGTGACGATGAGACGAACAGGCTTGCCAGTATCAGTTTTCTACCCGAAAGTATCACCGTGGATACCGTCAGCCGGTTGCTTCGCATGGCCGACCTCGAGGCGGTGCTCGAGAAGCACTGCCTGCTCGGAGCGGGCACGCGCATGGACGTCGCCCGGTCCCGGGCGCTGACGGTGCCGTTCCACGTGCTGCTCGAGGGGGAGTGCCGGCTGTACGTCGGCCGCGAGGTGTTCGAACTGCGTCCTGGCGACGTCGTGCTGATTCCGAGCGGCGTCGGGCACCGGGTGGTCACGGCGGGGCCGGGCCGGCCCCGCGGCACGGTCGAGACCGAGGGCGCGGCGTTCGCCACCCAGCTCAGCGAGCGTGGCGGCGACCCGGTCATCGACCTGTTCTGCGGCCACTACACGGTGAACGCGGGCCCGGGCGCGCTGCTGTTCCGGAGCCTGCCGGGCGCGATCCACGTGTCGTTCGGGCAGTCCGCCGAGACGGACGAAGTCCTGCGTGGGCTGAGTTTCCTGATGCGCGGGGAGGCGCTTCGCGACGGCTCCGGAACGGCGGCGATCCTCTCGGCGCTGAGCACGGTGCTGCTGGCGATGGTGCTGCGGACGGCCCGCGGCGCGGCCACGGCGGACGCGCTGTGGACGGCGGTGGCCGACCCGGGGATCGCCGAGGCGGTGTCCGGCATCCTGGCGAACCCCGGAGCGGACTGGACGATCGAGCGGCTCAGCCGTCAGGTGGCGATGTCACGTGCGACGTTCCTGCGACGGTTCGTCCGGGAGACGGGGACGACGGCGGGGGCGTTCCTCACCCGCGCCCGGATGATGACGGCGGCCCAGCTGCTGACCACGTCCGATGCGACCGTCGCGGTGGTCGCCGGGAGGGTCGGCTACCAGTCTGAATCGGCGTTCACCCGTGCGTTCCGGGCGGAGCTGGGGACGACGCCGGCGCGGTTCCGTCGCGAATCGGTTGTGCATCGGTTGTAGAGTGACGGGAGAGCGGTTCAGCCTGCAGCCGTCGTGCCTCGATCTCGCAGCCCCACCCGGGGCTGCCGTGCGGCCGGACCGGCCTCACGCGTCTTCGCCAAGGAGGCCTTCGCGATGCTCATCCCCGCTCCGAGCAGCTGCCCGATCTTCGAAGTGACCACAACGCCGGAGGCAAGCGTGGTGACCGCGACCGGCGACCTCGACCTCGCGGTGACCGGCCGGTTGGGGGAGTTGCTGAGCCGCGAAGTCCGGCTGGCCCCGCCGGCGTTGGTGTTCGACGCCTCGGCGGTGACGTTCTGCAGTGCTCGGGTGCTGACGATTCTGCTGGACACCGCGTCGGCCGGCGTGCCGTTCGCGGTCGCCGGTCGGGGCCGGGCTCTGCTGCGGCCGATCGCCGCGCTGGGGCTGGAGCTTGTGCTTCCGGTGCAGTGGAGCGTCGACGAGGCTTTGGCTTGGTTGAAGCTGGTTCCTCAGCTGCGTTGACGGGTGCGGTGGCTAGTCCGCCGAGCACTCCACCCGGGCCCAGACCAGCTTTCCGTCGTCATGCCGGCTGACACCCCAAGCCAAGCAAAGCTGATCGACCAGCAACAACCCCCGCCCACCACCACGGTCAGGCACCCGCAGCTTCGGCTCGCCGCCCCCGGCGTCGGCCACCGCCACCGTCACTTCGCGGGGATCGTGCGCGCAATGGATCCGCAGCTGCCGGGGCCCACCGCCGTGGACGTACGCGTTCTCCAGCAGCTCGCCCACGATGATCAGCGTGTCGATCAGGTCTTTCTCGCGGAGCTTGCCCAGCTTGGTCTCGGCCCAGCGGCGGGCCGCCGTCAGTCCGGTGCGGTCCAGGCCGGCGACGTCCAGCACCTGCCAGCCGGCCGGGTCGGCTCCGCTCCAGGTCACGCGCATGCCATCACGGTTACCCGGTTCGGCCGCCGCTACCCGTCACCCGTTAGGGGCCGTTAGGGGTCGTTGGTCACCGTGGGTGCTGGCTAGCTTGGCCGGGAGGAGCCTCCGACACCGAAGGGCGGTGGACGACATGGTCGCCCCCGTGGACCACGCCGAGGAGAACTGGTTCCGCCGGTTCGCCGCGTCACCCGAGGCGAAAGCGCGGCTCGTCTGCCTGCCGCACGCCGGCGGGTCGGCACCCTTCTACTTCCCCGTCGCCAAGGCGCTCGCCCCGGACGTCGAGGTGCTCGCCGTCCAGTACCCCGGGCGGCAGGACCGGCGGCACGAACCCTTCTTGACCAGCATCGACGCCATGGCCGAGCGGGTTGCCGAGCTTCTCCTGAAGCACACCGACCGGCCGCTCGCGCTGTTCGGGCACAGCATGGGCGCGATGGTCGCCTACGAGACCGCCCGGCGGCTCGAACGGGCCGGGGCCGAAATCGCCGCGCTGTTCGTCTCCGGGCGGCGTGCTCCCTCGCGAACCCGCGACGAGAGCGTGCACACCCGGACCGATGACGGCGTCATCGCCGAACTGCGGCGCCTCAGCGGCACCGAGGCCGACCTGCTCGGCGACGACGACGTCGTCCGCATGATCCTGCCGGTCGTGCGCAACGACTACCGGGCCGTCGAGACCTACCGGTACACCCCGGGCGAGCCCCTGACCGCGCCGATCGTCGCCTTCACCGGCTCCGACGACCCGATGGCCACCGTCGACGAGGTCGCCTCCTGGGCCGACCACACCGCCGGCGGCTTCGACCTGGTCGAGCTGGCCGGTGGGCACTTCTTCCTCACCCGCCACCAGGACGTCATCCTGCGTCGGCTGGCCGGCGAGCTGGGAGGTGTCCGTGTCTGAGGCACCGGCCGCGTTCGCCAACCGGCTCGACGAACTGCGCGAGATCAAGGACGCGGCGCGCCGCGGGCCCGACGACGCCGCGACGCAACGCCAGCACGAACGCGGCAAGCTGACCGCGCACGAGCGGATCGAACTGCTCCTCGACCCGGGCTCCTTCACCGAGCTCGAGGCCCTGCGCCGGCACCGGGCCACCGGCTTCGGGCTGGAACAACGCCGCCCGCACTCCGACGGCGTCGTCTGCGGCTGGGGCACCGTGGACGGCCGGACGGTCTTCGTCTACGCCCACGACTTCCGGATCTTCGGCGGCGCGCTCGGCGAGGCGCACGCGCAGAAGATCCACAAGGTGATGGACCTCGCCGAGGCCGCGGGCGCGCCGCTGGTGTCGCTCAACGACGGTGCCGGGGCCCGGATCCAGGAGGGCGTCACGGCGCTCGCCGGCTACGGCGGCATCTTCCGGCGCAACACCCGCTGCTCCGGCGTCATCCCGCAGATCTCGGTGATGCTCGGCCCGTGCGCGGGCGGCGCGGCGTACTCGCCCGCGCTGACCGACTTCGTGTTCATGGTCCGCGAGACCTCGCAGATGTTCATCACCGGACCCGACGTCGTGCAGGCGGTGACCGGCGAGCAGATCACGCAGAACGGCCTCGGCGGCGCCGACGTGCACGCCGAAACCTCCGGCGTCGCCGCGTTCGCCTACGACGACGAGGCGACCTGCCTGGCCGACGTCCGCTACCTGCTTTCCTTGCTGCCGGCCAACAACAACGAGGCGCCGCCGCACGTGCCGGCCGCCGACCCGCCCGGCCGCCGCACGGACCGGCTGCTCGACGTCGTGCCCACCGATCCCGCCCGCGCCTACGACATCTGCGACGTCATCGCGGAGGTCGTCGACGACGGCGAGTTCCTGCAGGTGCACGCCGGCTGGGCGACCAACGTCGTGTGCGCGCTCGCCCGGCTGGACGGACACGTCGTCGGGATCGTCGCGAACCAGCCCGCCGTGCTCGCCGGGGTGCTCGACATCGAGGCGAGCGAGAAGGCCGCCCGGTTCGTGCAGACCTGCGACGCGTTCAACATCCCGCTCGTGACGCTGGTGGACGTCCCCGGCTTCCTGCCCGGCGTCGACCAGGAGCATGGCGGGATCATCCGCCACGGCGCGAAACTGCTCTACGCCTACTGCAACGCCACCGTGCCGCGCGTGCAGGTGATCCTGCGCAAGGCCTACGGCGGCGCGTACATCGTCATGGACTCGCGGTCGATCGGCACCGACGTCTCGCTGGCGTGGCCGACGAACGAGATCGCCGTGATGGGTGCCGAAGGCGCCGCGAACGTGATCTTCCGCCGCGAGATCAAGGCGGCCGACGACCCGGACACCGTGCGGGCGCTGAAGATCAAGGAGTACCGCACCGAGCTGATGCACCCGTACTACGCGGCCGAGCGCGGCCTCGTGGACGACGTGATCGAGCCGGGCGAGACGCGCGAGCTGCTGATCCGTTCGCTCGCGATGCTTCGCACCAAGCACGCCGACATCCCGGCGCGCAAGCACGGGAACCCGCCGGTCTGATGGGCGAGCCGGTGGTGCGGGTCCTGCGCGGCGCGCCCGACGAAACGGAGCTGGCGGCGCTGGTCGCGGTCTTGGCCGCGGTCAGCGCCCCGAAGCCCGTCGAACCCGAAGTGCCGGCCCCGCGCCCGCGCCGCTTGCCGCGCTTCCAACCGGCCACGAGCTGGCGCGCCCTCCGCTGACCGCCATGAGGGGCACCCTCATGGCCTTAAGTGGCTCTTTGTACCGATGTGTGGGTGGTTGAGCGTGGCGTGAAGGGGCGCACGCCGTTGTCCGGCTTAGTTTCTGGCTTGTCGAAGGTCAGCAACCAAGTGATCGGGGAACGGCGTGCGCAA